>JBOGYE010000243.1:0-9858 GCA_050696635.1 Solirubrobacteraceae bacterium
GCGCCAGCGCGGTCGCGACGGCGGGGCCCGGGTTGGCGCCGCGCGCGGTCGCCGGCGTGGCCGCGAGCGCGTTGGCGATCTCGCTCGCGCTCGCCGTCGGACTCAGCAGCACCCTCGGCTGAGCGGCGAAGCCCACGACGCCCAGCAGCTGCCCCGGGCGCCGCAGCGCCGCCAGCCGGCGAACGGCCAGAAGCTCGTCATGCAGAGGCGCGCCCGCGGCGGCGCTGCCGGCGTCGATCACGGCGACGATGCCCGTCGCGCCCGGTGGCGCATCCGTGACGGGGGTCAGCGTCAGCGGGCCGGCCGGCGCTCCGTTCTCGGTGACGTGGACCTGCTTCGGGGTCAGCGTGACGGCGGTCGGCAGCGACAGCACCAGCGTCCGGCGCGGGAACGCGGCGCCGGTCAGCCACGCTGAAACCGCGGGGCGGCTGCCGGGCTTGGCCGCCGCGGACGCCACCGCGGGCAGCAGCGCTGCCACCCCGGCGATCCCGGCGACCGCGGCCAGCGCCGTGACTCCCGCCAGCGTCGCCGCCACGGCCCGGGCACGTCTGAGCGCCCGCAACCGAACCCTAACCACGGCCGCCTCCGGCGACCATCAGGCCCGGGGCGGCGACCAGGTCCTTGGGAATCTCGACGCCGCGCCGGGTGAACTTGTCCAGAAATCCGGGCCGCAGCCCGGTCGGCTTCAGCGATCCGACGATGTGGTTGGTCGCCGCGACCGCGTCGACCTGGAACGTGTACAGGTCCTGCAGCGTGATCACCTCGGACTCCATCCGCTGCACCTCGGTGACCGCCACCACCCGCCGGGTGCCGTCGGTCATCCGCTCGACCTGGATCAGCAGGTCCAGCGCCGAGGCGATCTGCTCGCGCACCGCGCGCAGCGGCAGGTCATAGCCGCTCATCAGGACCATGGTCTCCAGGCGAGCGAGCGCGTCGCGCGGGGTGTTGGCGTGCAGCGTCGACAGCGAGCCGTCATGGCCCGTGTTCATCGCCTGCAGCATGTCCAGCGCCTCGGCGCCGCGCACCTCGCCGACGACGATCCGGTCCGGGCGCATACGCAGCGAGTTGCGGACCAGATCGCGGATCGCGATCTCCCCCTCGCCTTCGATGTTCTTCGGCCTGGACTCCAGCCGCAGCACGTGGCGCTGGTTCAGGTACAGCTCGGCCGCGTCCTCGATCGTGATGATCCGCTCGGAGTCGGGGATCGAGGCCGACAGCGCGTTCAGCATCGTCGTCTTGCCCGAGCCGGTTCCGCCGGAGACCAGGATGTTGAGCCGCGCCTTGACGCAGCGTCCCAGCAGGTCGGCGGTCTCGGGCAGCAGCGCGGCGCGCTTGATCAGCGCGTCCATGTCCAGGCGCTGCTTGCCGAACTTGCGGATCGTCAGCAGCGGGCCCGACAGCGACAGCGGCGGGATCGTGGCGTTGATGCGGCTGCCGTCGGGCAGGCGCGCGTCGACCATCGGCGAGGACTCGTCGATCCGCCGGCCGACCTGGGCGACGATCTTGGAGATGATCCGTCGCAGGTGGTCCTCGTCGGAGAAGCGGACCGGCGTTCGATGCAGCCTCCCCTGGCGCTCGACCCAGATGTCGAACGGGCCGTTGACCATGATCTCGGTGACGGTGTCGTCCTCGAGCAGCCGCTCGAGCGGTCCGTGGCCGACGATGTCGGCGGTCAGCTCCATCGCGATTCGCTCGCGGTCCTCGCGCGCGATGCCCGGCTCCTGGGCGAGCCGCTCGTGCAGCTCCTCGTGGACGCGCTGGCGCAGCGTCGTCTCGTCCAGGTTGGTGTTGAACAGCTGCCGACCGAGGTCCTCGATCAGCGCCATGTGGATCCGGTTCTTGATCTCCGAGAACGGGACAGCGAAGCGGTCCTGGCGGTCCTCCGGCTCCTCCGAGCTCGACAGCCGCTCGTGCAGCTGCATCAGGCGCTCCGGCGGGCGCGGCGGAAGATCGACTGCCGCGGCTGCTTCGCCGGGCGAGCCGCGTCACGCGGCGCCTCGAGCTGCACTCCGGCCGGCAGCCGCACCACGGTGCCGCGGTCGGCCTGTTTGCTTCGGCCCGCGGACTCGCCGACGTACATCTGCGCCAGCTGACGGAACGCCTTGGCCGCCTCCGAGCCGCGCTGCAGCGCGATCGGCTCGCCCTGGTTGACCGACCGCGTGATGTCACGATTGGACGGGAGCAGGATGTCGACGTCGCGACCGAGGATCGCGAGCACGTCCTCGCGCTCGATCCCGACGTTGGTGTTGGCCCGGTTGAGCAGGATCTTGACGCGGCGGCGGTCGAAGTCCATCCGCTCGAGCGTCTCCAACCCGAGCTTGGTGTTCTTCAGCGACAGGGTGTCGCGCATCGCCACGACCAGCACGTCGTTGGACGAGTCCACGGCGCTGATCACCTCGGGCGCAAAACTCGGCGGCGTGTCGATCACGACGAACTCGAACATCTCCCCCAGCAGGCGCTGGACCTCCGACAGGAAGGGGACGGTGATCATCGCCGCCTGGTCCGGACGCACCGGCGCCAGCAGCGCGCGCGCACCGGACTCGTGCTCCATCAGGAAGTCCTCGAGCTTGCCCGCATCCAGCGAGCCACCGGAGCGAACCAGGTCATAGATCGTCCGCATCGGCGTCAGCCCGAGCGCCAGCGCGACATCGCCGAACTGGAGGTCGAGATCCATCAGCGCGACGCGGTGGCCGGACTGGGCCAGCGAGACGCCGAGGTTGACGGCCGTCAGCGTCTTACCGCTGCCGCCCTTCAGGCCGAGCACGCAGATCACGTTGCGTACCGCCTCGGCCTTGGGAGCAGTCGTGCCGCGCCTGCGCATCACCGCCTTCTCGATCGCGAACGCGAGCTGGCGCACCAGCTCGGGGTCGAGCCCAAGCCCGGCGTCCACCGGCAGCGCGACGATGTCGTCGACGCCTGTGGAGAACGCCTCGGAGACCGGACCGCTGGTGCCCGACGGGCACAGCAGCACGATCGGCCGCGTCGTGTGCTGGCGGCTGGCCTTGATCACGAAGTCCCGCGCCTGCGCGGTGAAGTCGGCGACCGCGACGATCAGGACGTCGCCGTTGCCCAGCCCGCTGGACGAGGGGCCGTCGAGCTCGAGGTAGTCGAGCACGTTCATGTTTGGGTCGCGCGCGACGAGCGTCTCGATCAGCCCGCGGTCGACCTCGCCGTCGAGCGCGACGAGTACGTTCAGTTCCGAGCTCATCGATGCGCTCCGTTACTGGTCGTGGTGGATGGAAGGTTGGGGTGAGCGGTGAGGGCGGTCGCCTGCGCCAGCGCTGCCTGGAGAATCGACTTCTGCGTCAGGTAGATCGGGGTCGGCGCGGTCGCCTTGGAGCCACGCAGGGCGAGCAGCAGCTTGCCGTTGTCAGACGCGAACGAGATCTCGGCCGCCTGCAGCGGGGTGACGGCCAGCACGAGCGAGCTGCCGGTAACCGAGATGCCGCCGCTGTGGATTGGCGTCGACGAGGCCGGCTTGAGCACCAGCGCGTCGGGGACCAGCAGGATCATCGTCGGGCCGTTCTTGGATGCGTTGAAGGACGCGTAGATGTCGACGTGGTCGCCGGCCTGGAGCACGTCGGTGTTGCCGTGCGCCTCGTCGATCGCGACCGACACCGCGCGCTGTGTCGGCGACAGCGTGCCGGCAACACCCGACACGACGGAGAAGTCGGCGCTGGTCAGTTGCTGGCCGGGGAGGATCGTCGACTGCGCCCGCTCGTTGGCCAGCGCGGCGGCGTCGCTGATCGCACCGGGCGTCACCTGCGAGGCCGCGACGGGGGTGGAGCGGTACAGCCGCTCGGACGCGATCACGTTGCCCGAGGTCCCCTGCGGAATCTCACCCGTAGCCACCAGCACCGTCGCCTGCGTCGGCGGGGTGCGCACCTGGGTCTTGTAGCGGCTGAGCGAGAAGAAGATCAGCATCGCCGCGCAGATCGCGCACACCAGCGCGACCGCCAGCGACCCCTGGCGCGTCGCCAGCAGGCCTCCGAAGCTCGGTCGAGCGAGTCGTCGCTGGGACGGTTTCACCTGTGGCCTCCTTGGCGTTGCATCACGACGTAGGACATTGCGAGGGCAGTCCCGCGGTCGAGTCCGGAGTCCAGGCCGAGCTGGTCTGGGCCTGCTCGACGCGCATGGTCGACGTCTCGGCCATCGTGCCCGAGGCGATCGACAGGAACGGGAACTGGAGCGTCGTGACCGCGCAGGCGCGCACCGTGTCGCCGACCGCACCGAGCGAGCCGCTCGGGTAGTAGATGTAGACCTTGACCGGACTGACGCTGTTGGAGCCGTCGCGAAGCTCTGGCTGAGCGGTGGACTCGACGTACTGCTGCAGGCTCACCGACGAGGACGGGTTCTTGTCGACGGCCGCGAAGCGCGCGGCCTGCGAGGCGAGCTGGGTCTCCTGGTTTGAGAAGTCCTCGTACTGCCCGAAGTAGATGATCCCGAGGATGATCAGGATCAGGATCGGCAGCACGATCGCGAACTCGACCAGCACCACCCCGCTCTCGGAGGCCAGGCGGCTGCGTAGTCTGGGTGCGGTTGTCGTTGATGCAGTCCATCGCGCCATGGCCGTGTTTGCTCTCGGTCGATTCGCGGCCGGCGGCCGCTGTCCAGTGCTATCGATCGGGGGTCGGTGGCGGCGCACCGTGAGAAGCGCTAGTTGGACCTGCACCAAGGTCGAGGTGGCCGCGTTCGAACTCCCGGCCGCGTTCGAGCTCCGGGCCGTTAACCACTGGCGCCCGCCCGGCGGCCGGAGCCGCGGGGCGGGCGCTGGTGCCCTGCCTGAGCGTCGCGTCAGACCTTCGTGGCTGCGCTGCTGAAGGCCGAGGTGATGCCACCGCCGAGGAGGATCGCCGCGCCGACCACGACGAGCGCGATCACGGCGATCAGGATGCCGTACTCCGCCATCGTCTGACCCTCGTCGCTGCGCATGCGCGTCACGAGCATGCTCAGGTAACCGTAGAGGCTGTTAATCAAAGCTTTTCACCTCCCTCCCTGCGTGTCATGCCGGGTGGCTGTTTGCACTTCGTAGGCGTGGCCCACCGGCATGCACATGAAGACACCCGGTGTCGAGTTGGTTGGCTGGCCCGCCATGCGAAGAAGATCGGAGCCACTTGGCCGCTAACGAGACGGAAGAAGGGCTGGTTTGGCCCTAGACCAAGGTCGCGCGCGGCGCGGACGCCGGGGCGGCGACCCGGTGCGAGAAGAATTGGCGGGTCCGGACTGGACCTTGGTGGGGTCCCGGCGATGCGCGCGCTGGCGACTAATGGGGCATGGGCCTCAGGTCACCAGACGCGCGCGCGGGCGTGTGCGTCGAGCGCTTTGCCTGTGTGCGCGTCGGCTCGGAGTGGGCGCTGCTGCGGGTGCTGGCCAGGCTCGGCGCCGAGCTCGAGGCCGAGCTTGAGCGGATCCAGGACGCGCAGCTGGCGGTCACCGTCGGCGGCGAGCTTGTTCACGCGCCGGCGCCCGCGCGCGCCTGCGCGATCGAACGGCGGATCGGCGAAGGGTGCGTGCAGCCGCTGTGGCGAGCGGCGTTCGCGCTGCCGCTCGAGGTCGTTCGCGCGCCCGACGCGCTGTTCGAGCTGATCGGGTGCGAAGGGCTGAGGCTGGCGCTGCCGGCGCCGGCTCCGGCGCCGGCTGAAGGCCCGCGAGCGCTGGGGATCGTGGCCACTCGCCCGCGGGTCGGCGGCGGACGGGCGGCTCGCGGCAGCGCGCGGCAACGGCTCGCAGCGCTGGCGACCGCGGTCGCGGTCACGGTGACCGCCACGGCGACACCGGCGACGGCGCTGGCGGGCGGGGATGGCGGCTCGGGCGGGGCCCCAGGCGCCGGGAGCTCGGGTGGAGCCTCGGCCGTCGGCGGCGACTTGACCCAGTCCGCGCCGTCCACCTCGGGCGCGTCCTCCCCCGCCCCCGCGCAACCGCAGGCGTCCACCACGACGTCGACCCAACCGGCAGACCCGACGTCCACGACTCCGCCCACGACCAGCTCCACGCAGCCGACCACCACGACCTCCACGCAGCCGTCCTCGCCCGGCTTGGCGCCGGTGACCACCGCCCCGGCGGCCCCTGCGCCGGGGGCCACCGCGCCCGCGATTCCCGCGCCGGTGCCCGCCACGCCCGCACCGGTCGTCGTCGCCGCACAGATCGTCACAGGGTCCGGGCACGGCGGCGGCTCGACCGTCGCCGTCAAGCGCCTGTTCAGCTCCCGGCGCCACGCGCGCGACCGCGCGCACCATGGCTCCTCCGGGTCGGCGCCGGTCGCCACGCCCCCGGTCACCCAGCCCCCGGCGACCACCCCACCGGCCACCCAGCCCCCGGCGACCACCACCCCGGCGACCAAGCCCCCCACGGGCGGCGCGAACAAGCGTCCGGCCCAGCACTCCCCGCAGCCGACCGGCGAGCGCCGGCCCGGGCATGGCTCGGGCGAGCTGGCCTCCGGCGCCGCGGCGACCCCGGCCAAGCCGCGCCATCCGGTCAGCGAGCCCAGCGGTGGCGCCGCGCTCTCAGGCGCGCCCGCCGGCGCCCCGGCCGAGCCCCCCGTCAGCTCCCTGTCCCCTGCGGCGCCCGGCTTCCTGGCGCCGGTCGCATGGACCGGCTCGGTCGCGCCCGATCCCGCGCTGACCGGCGTCGTGGAGAACCTGTCGGGGCTGCTGGCCAACGGCGACCGGCCGCCCTCGTTCCTGATCCCGATCTACATGCAGGCGGGGCGCCGCTACGACGTCCCATGGGAGGTGCTGGCGGCGATCAACGCGATCGAGTCCGACTACGGGCGCGATCTGAACACCTCGAGCGCGGGCGCGATCGGCTGGATGCAGTTCGAGCCCTCCACGTGGCGCACCTACGGTCGGGCGGTCGACGGCCACAGCGTGCCCAACCCCTATGACCCCCGCGACGCGATCTTCTCGGCCGCTCGCTACCTCGCGGCGGCCGGGGCCGCCCACGACGTCGCGCGCGCCGTCTACGCCTACAACCACGCCGACTGGTACGTCTCAGAAGTCATGCAGCGCGCCGGCGCGATCGCCTCCCACGCCCAGTACGAGCGCGCAGTCCTGCGCAGAGGTACGTTCTCGGTCTACTTCGCGATCAACTCGCGGCGCCGGCCCACGATCCGTTACCGCGGCGGCGTGCTGTCGCACTACGACCGGCTGATCGCCGCCGCGAACATGGTCTCCGCCGCCGACTTCCCCTACGTGTACGGCGGCGGCCACGAGCAGCCGGCCCGGTTCGGACCGTTCGACTGCTCGGGCTCGGTCTCGTACGTGATCCAGCAGGCCGGATACCGGGTGCCGACCACGGTCTCGGGCGATGTCCCGGTTTGGAAGTTCCCGGCCGGCCCAGGCCGGGTGACGATCTTCTACAACGCGTGGCACACGTTCATGCGGATCGGCAACCGCTTCTTCGGCACCAGCGGCTTCGCGCGTCCCGGTGGCGGCGCCGGCTGGTTTGACGTCAACCGGCTGCCCGCCGGCTACCTGACGCAGTTCCGCGAGGTCCACGTCCCGCGGCTCGGCGCCGACTCGTTCGCGCCCGGCCAAAGCGGCTCGAGCTCCGCCACTCCGAGGCGGCGCCCGCGCAAGGGGTGGCCGTTCAGCCAGACCGGCGGCCTCTCATCGCTCGGCTCGTTCCCGGCCGCACCGGCGCGCCGCCACGCCAGGTAGCAGAATTGCGCCGATGGCGCTTTCGCCGGAGGCCAACGACCCCACCCCCGATGCCGCGCTGCACGACGCGGCGCTGCACGATGCCGCCGAGCGACAACTGGCCCGGCTGCGGTTCGACCTGCACGACGGCCCGCTCCAGGACGTGCACCTGCTGGCCCAGGATCTGCGGCTGTTCCGCGACCAGCTGGCGACGGCGCTTGACGGCCACGCCGACCGTGACCGCGCACTGGGACGCCTGGACGACCTCGAGGGGCAGCTGGTGGCGCTCGACGGCGAGCTGCGCCGCATGTCCGCCGCGGCCCAGTCGCCGGTCCTGGCCCACGGCAGGCTGGACGAGGCGCTGTCCGGCCTGGTGGCGCGATTCACCCAGCGGACCGGAATCGTTCCCGCCACGGAGCTGGCCGGCGAGCTGGGCGAGCTCAGCGACTCACAGCAGATCGCGTTGCTGTCGCTCGTCCGCGAGTCGCTGAGCAACGTTCGCAAGCACGCGGACGCCGAGCACGTGTCGATCGCGGTCGCCGCAGGGCCGGACGGGATCAGGGTGAAGGTCAGCGACGACGGCGCCGGCTTCGATCCTCAGACCACCGGCGCCGCCGCGGCGCGCGCCGGGCACCTGGGGCTGGTGGGGATGCGCGAGCGCGTCCGGATGCTCGGCGGCGAGACCACGATCGAGTCGCGGCCGGGCGGGCCGACCGTGGTCCGCGCGATGCTCCCGCGCTGGCCCTCGCCGCGGCCCTGAGCGTCGCGGGGGTCGGCCGGGCGCGCAAGCTGGCTGCCCGCGGCGACGCTCGCGTGGCTCTCGCCGCGGGCGCATCGCGTCCGGCGGCCGCGCTGCGCGCCGACGCGCAGCTCAGGCGATCCCGTTCTCCAGCGCCCAGCGCACCGCCCCGGCGCGGTTGCCCACGCCGAGCTTGCGGTAGATGTTGGTCAGGTGAAACTTGATCGTGTGCTCGCTGATCCACAGGTCGCGGCTGATCGCCGACGTCGTCAGACCCGAAGCGACGGCCGCCAGGATCGAGCGCTCGCGGTCGGTCAGCCGCGGCAGCACCGGCGCGTCCCCGGCGCCCGCGCGCGCCGGCGCGGCGGTCGGCGCGTGGAACACGGCGCCGCTGGCCGCCTGGCGAAGCACCGCGGCGATATCTACGGTCATCGCGCTCTTGAGCACATAGGCGCTGGCGCCGGCGTTCAGCGCGGCGTCGATCGTCGGCCGGTCGTCGCAGGCCGATAGGACGATCGCCTTGGTCTGCGGCCACCGGTCGCGGATCAGCTCGATCGCCTCCGTGCCGCAGACGCCGGGCATCCTCAAGTCCATCAGCACGATGTCGGGTCGCCGGCGCTCGATCAACTGCGTCAGCTCAGGCCCGGTGTGCGCCTCGCCGACGATCTGCATGTCGTCGAGGTGCTCGATCGTGCGGCGGATCCCGGCGATGATCAGCGGGTGGTCATCCGCGATCAGCACCTTCAACTGGCCGCCGGCGACGGCAGTGGTCGGGATCTCGGTTTGCTCGGCTACCGCTGGCATCTGTGTGGTCGCGTCCCTGGGGCTCGATGTCGACCCGTCGAGGGACACCTCAGTAGTCGGCCGCAGTCGCCGATTGCTTGAGCCTCGTCGTGCAGCGCGCCCAGACGGCAGCGCGCGATTAGTGGCTCGTTTAGGCAGAGGCTGATGGGTACACCACTTACGGGTCGTCGGGGCCCTCAGGCGACCCCGAACGGGAGCAGCGCCCCCATCAGCGCGACCGCGCCGCACAGCGCCAGCACCCCCCGGGAGCGTCGCTGCAGACCCTCGAGCAGCAGGCAGGCGAACATCGGGGCGCTGAGGCGCGTGTAACTGATCGCGTCGCCGAACGCGAGCACCGGCAGCGTCAGCGCGAACAGCAGCGCCGTGACCGCCACCGGGCTGCGCCGGCGCCACACGAGCGCCGCCGCGGCGACGATCCCGCACAGCATCAGCGCCAGGTAGCACAGGTCCCAGGCACCGCGCAGCGGCGGGTGGTGGATCGCGCGGTGAAACTCGGACGCGAACTGCACGAAGGGCGTCGCGAACGCGGTCCCCGGATCCAAGGTCGAGCCGCCCAGCCGCGACTGGATGTACAGATGCCAGCCGGCGAACGCGAGCGCGGGCGCGGCCGCGACCGGCCACGGCGAACCGATCACGGCTCGCATCCGGGCGCGTGGACCGCGCGCACCGATCCAGGCT
>JBOGYE010000244.1:0-15663 GCA_050696635.1 Solirubrobacteraceae bacterium
ACGTAGCGATTCTTGATGAAGCCGTCGTCCTGGGGGAGGCCGGCGGCGCGCGCGAGCCCGCGGGCGGCGGCGTTGCCCGAGTCCGGGACGGGGATCACTAGGTCCGCGTCGACGGGCGCCTCGTGCCACAGGATCTCCCCCATCCGACCTCGGGCCGCCTGGAGCACGGTGCCGCCCATGCGCGAGTCCGGCCGCGCGAAATAGATGTACTCGAACACGCAGAAGGCGCGACGGGCGCCCTCCACGACGCGACGCGACTCGAGCCCCGAGGCGCCCAACGTGACCACCTCGCCCGGCTCGACGTCGCGGACCAGGGTCGCGCCGATCAGGTCAAACGCGCACGACTCGCTGGCGACACACCAGGCGGGCGGCTCATCCGCGCCCTCGGGCGGGTCGATCCGTCCGATCGACAGCGGGCGCAGACCGTGCGGGTCTCGAAACGCGACCACCGACTCCTCGGTCAGCAGGACAGTCGAGAAGGCGCCCTGCAGCTGCGGCAGCACGTCGGCGACGGCGTCCTCGGTCCGCTGCGCTGGATGGATCGACAACAGCGCCGCGATGATCTCCGAGTCCGAGGTCGAGCGGAACGGCACGCCGCGCCCGCGCAGCTCGGAGTGCAGCGCGACGGCGTTGATCAGGTTGCCGTTGTGCGCCAGCGCGAGCATCCGGCCGTCGTCGCGGACGATCGGCTGCCCGTTCTCCCAATCCGACGCGCCGGTCGTCGAGTAGCGGACGTGACCGATCGCCATATCGCCGACCAGCGAACGCAGCTTGTGCTCGTCGAACACCTGCGAGACGAGCCCCTGGTCGCGCAGCGCGATGATGTTGCCCCGGTGGGTCGCGGTAGCGATCCCGGCCGACTCCTGGCCACGATGCTGGAGCGCGAACAGCGCGAAGTACGCGAGTCGTGCGACCTCGTGCCCGGGAGCGAATATCCCGAACACACCGCATTCATCGCGCGGACCGTCACGGTGATCGAGAGGGGGAGCCATCCAGCGCGCCTTGAACTGGTCAGGCTAGCAACGGGGTCAGAGGTACTGGGCGAGGCCCTGCTCTCGGCGCTGCGCGAGCTCCGCAACTCGGATCGTCAGCAGGCCGTCGAGCACCAGTTGGTCGCCCCCCACCCGCCCGATCACGTTGCACCCGGCCAGCGCGTCCGCCGGCCCCGAGACGACAAACGCCCGGCCCGGCGCCTCGGCGAACGGATCGAGTCCGTCGGGCAGCGTCACCGATGCGCCAATCTGACCCGCTATGCAGCACTCGGCCAGAGCCACCGCGATCCCGCCCTCGGCGATGTCGTGCGCGCTATGCACCGCGCCGTCCGCGACCAGCGAGCGGACCGTCTCGTGCGCCCGCGCGGCGGCGCTGGGGTCAAGCTCGGGCAGCGGCCCGACCGGCGGCTCGCCACGCAGCTTGGCCAGCTCTGAGCCATTGCGAGACGGGCTAAAGCCGCCGACCAGCGCGATCGCATCGCCGGCCGCGCGAAGCGCAAGCCGGCCGGCACGCGCCGGGTCGGCCAGCCGCCCGACGATGCCGACCACGGGCGTCGGGAAGATCGGGCCGCCCGGCGCCTCGTTGTAGAGCGATACGTTGCCGCCGACCACCGGGATCCCCAGCTCCCGGCAGGCCTGTGCGAGCCCCTCGACGGCCTCGGTCAGCTGCCAGGCCACGTGCGGCTTCTCGGGGTTGCCGAAGTTCAGGCAGTTGGTCAGCCCGAGCGGCGCGGCGCCGACGCAAGCGACGTTGGCGGCGCACTCGTACACGGCCTCGGCGGCGCCGACACGTGGATCGCACGCGACCCGCCGGCCATTGCCGTCGATCGAGACCGCGATCGCCCCCGCCTCGCCGCCCAGCACCAGCACCGCCGCGTCGGCATCGTCGGGACGACGGGCCGTGCGCGACTGCACCACCGGGTCGTACTGCTCGAACACCGGCCGCCGCGACGCGAGGTTGACCGAGCCCAGCAGCGCCAGCAGCGTGTCGGCGGCGGACTCCCCGCCGCTCAGGACCGCCGCTCCGGGGGCGTATTGCGAGCTGCCGTCGTCGGCCGGCGGTGCCGGCGCCAGGTCATACAGCGGGCAGTCCTCGACCAGGATCGAGACCGGCATGTCCGCCACCGGCTCGCCGTCCGACAGCACCCGCAGCCGACCCGAGTCGGTGACCTCTCCGATCGGCGTCGCCAGCGTCTCCCAGCGGTCGCAGACCGCGATCACCTCCGCGACTCGGTCGGGCGCCACGACGCACAGCATCCTCTCCTGAGACTCGGACACCATGATCTCGAACGGCTCCATCCCGGGCTCGCGCAGCGGCACGAGCGAGCAGTCGATCTCCAGCCCGACGTCGCCCTTGGCGGCCATCTCGGAGGACGAGGAGGTCAGCCCCGCGGCGCCGAGATCCTGCAGCGACACCAGCAGCTCGGAGTCGAGCAGCTCCAGGCAGCACTCCAGCAGCTTCTTCTCGGCGAACGGGTCGCCGATCTGTACCGACGGCCGCTTGGCGGCGTCGCCCTCGCCGTCGCCCAGCTCGGCCGACGCGAGCACGGAGGCGCCGCCGATCCCGTCGCGGCCGGTCAGCGCCCCCAGCAGCACGAGCACGTTCCCCGGCCCCGCGGCGGCGCTGCGAATCAGCCGCTCGTGCGGCGCGAGGCCGATGCACATCGCGTTGACCAGGCAGTTCTGCTCGTAGCTCGGCTCGAAGTAGATCTCGCCGCCGACCGTCGGCACGCCGATCGAGTTGCCGTAGTGGCCGACCCCGCCGACGACCTGCTCGAGCAGATAGCGGGACCGCTCAGACGCGCCCGGCTCCCCGAAGCGCAGCGAGTCGAGCACGGCGATCGGCCGGGCTCCGACCGCGAACACGTCGCGTAGGATGCCGCCGACTCCGGTCGCGGCCCCCTGGAACGGCTCGACGGCGCTCGGATGGTTGTGGGACTCGACCTTGAACGCGACCCCGAGCCCGCCGCCGACATCGACCACGCCCGCGTTCTCTCCAGGCCCCATCAGTACCGCGGCCCCCTCCGTCGGCAGCCGTCGCAAGATCTTCTTTGAGTGCTTGTAGGCGCAGTGCTCTGACCACATCAGCGACAGCATCGCCAGCTCGGTAGCGGACGGCTCGCGGCCTAGCCGCGCCACGATCAGCTCGTGCTCGGCGTCGGTCAGGCCCAGCTCGCGGTGCCGGCCGGGCGCGGCCGCGGCGCTAGACGAGGGCGCGGTCGGCAACCTGGGCTACCTGGGCTCGGATCGACTCGAAGATCTTCAGTCCGTCGACCGAGCCGGTGAGCGGATCGACCGCGTGCTCGGGGTGGGGCATCAGCCCGAACACGTTGCGGGCCTCGTTGCAGACTCCGGCGATATCGCGCAGTGCGCCGTTCGGGTTCTGGCCCGGCGCGTAGCGCAGCAGCACGCGGTCATCGGCCTCCAGCGCGTCCAGCAGATCGGCGGGCGCGTAGTAGCGACCGGTGGTGTGCTTGACGGGGATCGAGAGGCGATCGCCGGGCGAGCAGGCGCGCGTGAACGGCGAGTCGGCGCTGGCCACCACGAGTCCCACCTGGCGGAACACGAACCGCAGTGACTCGTTGGGCAGCAGCGCCCCGGGCAGCAGGCCGGCCTCGCACAGAACCTGGAAGCCGTTGCAGATCCCGAGCACCAGCCCCCCGGCGGCGGCGAACTCCGCCACCTCCTCCATCACCGGCGCGAAGCGCGCGATCGCGCCGGCGCGCAGGTAGTCGCCGTAGGAGAAGCCGCCGGGGACGACGACGGCGTCGACGCCCTTCAGGTCCCGGTCCGCATGCCACAGCAGTTCGGCCTCGGCGACCCCCCGGCAGGCGTGCAGCGCATCGACCTCGTCGCACGAGCCCGGAAAGCGGATCACGCCGAACCGCACCGGCGTCAGCTCCCGGCGCGTGCGCCCGCGTCGACGATCTCGAAGTCCTCGATCAACGGATTGGTCAGCAGCCGCCGGCACATCTCCGGCAGCTGCGACGGATCGTCGATGTCCAGCTCGATCAGCCGCCCGACGTGGACGTTGCGCACGCCGTCAAAGCCGAGCGCGGGCAGCGCGCGCGCAACGGCCTGACCCTGAGGATCGAGGATTCCTTCCTTGGGCTTGACCAATACGCGGGCGCGCATCGGCGCTAGGCGGCGCCGGTGCGCGCCATCCAGGCGTGAAACGGCTCGCCCGTGATCCGCTCGTAGCCCTCGATGTACTTCTCGCGCGTGCGCGCGACCACGTCGTCGGGGATCGCCGGCGCCGGCGGCGTCTTGTCCCAGCCGGTGCCCGCCGCCCAGTCGCGGACGAACTGCTTGTCGAAGCTGGCCTGGCCGCACCCGGGCTCGTAGTCGTCGGCTGGCCAGAACCGGGACGAGTCCATCGTGCAGACCTCGTCGCCGAGGGTCAGCATGCCGTCGGCATCGATGCCCAGCTCGAACTTGGTGTCGGCCAGGATGATCCCGTTGGCAAGCGCGTGGGCGGCGGCATGCTGGTACAGCGCGAGCGAGACATCGCGGGCGCGCTCGGTCAGCTCGCGGTCGCCGATCAGCGCCACCGCCCCCTCGAAGTCGATCGCCTCGTCGTGGCCGACTTCGGCCTTGGTCGAGGGGGTGAACAGCGGCTCTGGAAGGCGCTCTGACTCGCGCAGGCCGGCGGGCAGCCGGTGGCCCGAGACCTCGCCGGTCGCCTGGTAGTCCTTCCAGCCCGAGCCCGTGATGTAGCCGCGCACGACGCATTCGACGGGCAGCATCTTCAGCCTGCGCACCAGCATCCCGCGCCCGCGCGCCTCGGCCGGAACGCCGTCGGTGACCGAGACCATGTGGTTGGGCAGGATCTCGGCGGTACGCGCAAACCAGAAGGCGGACAGCCCGGTCAGCACCGCGCCCTTGCCGGAGATCGGCGTCGGATGCACGACGTCGTAGGTCGAGACGCGGTCCGAGGCGACGAGCAGCAGTTCGCGGTCTGACTTCTCGTAGATCTCCCGGACCTTGCCGGAGGCGAGGAGGGGGAGGTCGGCGAGCGCTGTCACTCGGACGATGCTAGCGCGCACCTCCGACGGCTACGCCGCGGCGCTCAGCGGGCGGCTCGGCGCTTCAGGCGATCTGCTTCAGGCGATCTCGTCCACGCGCGCGACGATCTCGGCGGCGTGTCGCACGAACGGGGCGTAGTCGAAGATCGCGTCGAGGTCCAGCCCCGCCCCCGCGGGATCTGACGCAAGCAGCGAGCGCATCGCCACGCGCTCGTCGATCGCGCGCTGCGCGAGGCGCTGCACGACCCGATAGGCGTCCTCGCGCGTGGAGCCTGCGGCGACCAGTGCCAGCAGCACCCGCTGGGAGAACAGCGCGCCGTGGGTCAGCTCCAGATTCTCGCGCATCCTGGCGGCGTCCACCACCACCCCCTGCACCAGCGCCAGCACGCGGCGCTGGACGTGGTCGAGCAGAATCGTCGAGTCGGGCAGAATGATCCGCTCGACCGACGAATGCGAGATGTCGCGCTCGTGCCACAGCGCGACGTCCTCCAGCGCGGCCAGCGCGTTGCCGCGCAGCACGCGAGCCAGGCCGGCGACCTGCTCGGACTTGATCGGATTGCGCTTGTGGGGCATCGCGCTGGAGCCCTTCTGCCCGGCGCCGAACGGCTCTCGCAGCTCGCCGACCTCGGTGCGCGCCAGGTGGCGAAGCTCGATTGCGAAGCGCTCGAGCCCGGCGCCCGCGAGCGCAATCGCCGCCAGCAGCTGGGCGTGGCGGTCGCGTGCGACGATCTGGGTGGAGACCGGCTCGCGCTCCAGATGAAGCCGCGCCAGCACCCGTGCCTCGTAGTCGGGCGAGGTGGCCGAGTAGGTGCCGACGGCGCCCGACACGGCGCCGACCGCGGCCTGGGCGAACGCGCGCTCCAGGCGGGCGGCGTTGCGATCAGCCTCGAACGCGAACCCGGCGAGCTTGATTCCGAACGTGGTCGGCTCGGCATGGACCCCGTGCGTGCGCCCCACGCACAGGGTGACGACGTGCTCACGAGCGCGCGCCGCCAGTGCGGCCACAATCGCCCGGCTGTCCGGTAGCACCAGTTCGGCGACCCGCCGGAGCTGCAGCGCCAAGCCGGTGTCGACCACATCCGACGAGGTCAGCCCATAGTGGATCCAGCGCCCGGCCGGCCCCGCGGACTCCGACAGGACGTCGACGAAGGCGGCCGTGTCGTGGTCGGTGACCCGCTCGCGCTGATCGATCGCCTCGACGCTGAAGGTCGCGCCGCGGATCGCCTCCAGCTCATCGACCGTCGGGCCGTCGAGCTCCTCGCACGCGGCGACCTCGACCTCCCGCATCGCGTCAAAGCGCGCGAAGTCAGACCAGGCCGCGCCCAGCTCGCGGCGGGTGTAGCGCGCGATCAAGGGGCTGCGACCGTCACGGGCCCTCGGGCAGACGCGTCGCGACCGACAGCAGGACGGTGTCCAGCAACCCCGGGAAGCGGCGGTCGAGCTCCTCGCGCCGCAGCCGGTTCAGGCGCGTGGTCCCCTGCGGGCGCTGATGGATCACGCCCGCCTCGCGCAGCACCTTGAAGTGGTGGGTGCAGGTCGATTTGGTGACCGGGAGCGCGAAGCTGCCGCAGGCGTACTCGCCCTGCCGGCGCGCAAGCTCGGCGACGATCCGCAGCCTGACGGGATCCGATAGCGCGTGCAGCACGGCCCCCAGCTCGAGCTCCTCCTCAGCCGGATGGACGATCGGCTCGGCTGCGTGGATTGACATCGCGGCACTCATTGTAGGAAGCATTCGGCGCCTCGTACGAGGGTCATCGTACGAACGTCCGCGCTCGAGGACCCGCTAGATCGACAGGATTCGCGCCGCCAGGACGGCGGCGTTGCGCGCGTTGTCGACCCCCACGCAGCCGACGGGCACGCCCGGTGGCATCTGTGAGATCGACAGCAGCGCGTCCAGGCCGCCGGCCACCGAGGTGCGACTGGTCAACGGAACGCCAATCACCGGCAGGTCAGAGTGGGCGGCGACGACGCCGGGCAGCGCGGCCGACAGGCCGGCGCCGGCGATGATCACCTTGATGCCGCGCATGCGCGCACTCTTGGCGTAGTCGGCGACCACGTCAGGTTCGCGGTGCGCCGACATCACGCGCGTCTCGGACAGGATGCCGCGCTCGGTCAGCTCTCGCTCCGCGCGCTCCATCGCCGGCAGATCGCTCTTCGAGCCCATCAGGATCGCCACCCGCGGCGCATCGACATCGAGCTCGTCGAACGCGGTCTCCGCCTGCGCGACCGGCTCGGCCGCCTCCGACTGCGCGCCGCCGCCGGTGGTCATCGGACCGCCCTGGAGGCGATGTCGCGTCGCAACTGCCTGCCGTCGAATCGGATCATGTCCGCGGCAGCATAGGCGGCCGCACGCGCGACCGCCGCGCCATCTCCCAGCGCCGTCACGCTGAGCACTCGTCCGCCGGCGGTCACGACGCCGCCGTCGCGGCCGCGGCCGGTACCGGCGTGGGTCACGAACACGCCCGGCCCAACCCGGTCCAGCCCGGAGATCGCGTCGCCGCTGGAGGACGACTCCGGGTAGCCGGCGCTCGCCAGCACGACCGTGACCGCCATCTCGGGCGCCCATTGCAGCGGCGCCAGCCCTGCCAGCCCGCCCGGCTCGCACGCCGTCTGCAGCAGCGCAAGGAGGTCGCTTCGCAGGCGCGGCAGGATCGCCTGCGTCTCCGGGTCTCCGAAGCGGACGTTGAACTCGAGCGCCTTGGGGCCGTCGGCGGTCATCATCAGGCCCGCGTACAGGACGCCCACGAACGGCGAGCCCCAACGGGCCAGCACGTCGATCACGGGCTGGTGGACGGCCGAGCAGATCTCCCGCGCGCGCTGCTCGCCGACCGCCGGGACCGGCGAGTAGGAGCCCATCCCGCCGGTGTTGGGGCCCAGGTCGCCGTTGAAGATCCGCTTGTAGTCCTGGGCCGAGGCGAGCGGCAGCGCGGTAACCCCGTCGCACACAGCCAGCAGCGACAGCTCCTCGCCGACGAGGTGCTCCTCGATCAGCACCCGTTCGGTGTCGAACCGTCGCTCCAGCAGCAGCGCGTCCAGGGCGACACGCGCCTGCTCCTCGTCCTCGGCGATGATCACGCCCTTGCCAGCCGCCAGCCCATCGGCCTTGATCACCACCGGGTAGCGGTCGATCGCCGCCATGCCCTGCTCCGGAGTGCTGACCACCGTGTGGGCCGCGGTCTGCACCCCGGCGGCCGCCATCACCTGCTTGCAGAACGCCTTTGAGCCCTCCAGCCGCGCCGCCTCGGCCGTCGGCCCGAAGCAGCGGATCCCAGCATTGGCCAGCGCGTCGGCGACCCCGGCCACGAGCGGCGCCTCGGGCCCGACCACGACCAGATCGGCGTGCAGCTCGCGGGCAGCGCCGACGACCTCGCCGGGATCGTCAGCATGCAGCATGCGCACGGCGACCTCAGCGGCGATGCCGACGTTGCCGGGGGCGCACAGCACCTCAGGCCGCTGCGGCGAGCGCAGCAGCGCGTGCACGATCGCGTGCTCGCGCGCTCCCGCGCCGAGCACGAGCACGCGCTCGGTCACTCGCGCCCGTCCGCCCTGCTGCGATTGCTGCTGCCTGGGTCGCCCCGGCCGGCGCACGGCATCAGATCAGGCCGATGAAGTCGTCGATCGGGATCGCCGTCAGCGTCTCGTAACGACCGGTCCCGCGCGAGCCCAGCTCAAGCGACACGCGCGCAATCGTCTGCTCATCGGGCGCCTCGATGACGTTGACGAAATCGAACTGGCCAAGCGTCGCCCACTGCGCCTTGACGGTGGCGCCGAGCTGCTCGACCTCGGTGTTGACCTCGCGGATCCGCGCCGGATTGTTCTTGATCGTCTGAACCCCGTCGGGCGTCAGCGTGGTGAGCATGATGTAGGTCGGCATCCGGGCTCCTCTGCGCGTTGGCGGTAATCAGCCACTTCTAGCGCATTGCGACGCGGGCCGTCGGAGGGTTGGGGAGTTCCTACCGCACATAGTGTGCGAAAGTCCCCAAGCCTCACGCCGCAGGGGCGGCTCGCGCCGCCGCTGGGGCGTCCGCGGGCGCCCCGGCGCGCTCGAAGGTCAGCTCCCCGCCGGCCGCGTCCACCCGGACCGTGTCGCCGGCCACGAAGCGTCCCTCGAGGATCGCCAGCGCGAGCGGATCGACCAGCCGCTTGGAGATCACGCGCTTCAGCGGGCGGGCCCCGTAGGTCGGGTCATAGCCGAGGTTACCGATCAGCGTTCGCGCGTCATCGGTCAGCGCCAGCTCGATTTCCCTCTCGCGCACGCGGGCGGTCACGGCGGCGAGCTGGAGGTCGACGATCTCGCCGATCTGGCGCCGGGTCAGTGGCTCAAACTGGACGATGTCGTCGAGTCGGTTGATGAACTCGGGCTTGAAGTGCGCCTCGACGCCGGCGCGACCGCCCGGAATGTTCGAGGTCATAACCAGGACGGCGTTCTTGAACGACACCGTGCGCCCCTGGCCGTCGGTCAGCCGCCCGTCGTCCATCACCTGCAAGAGCGCGTTGAACACGTCCGGGTGGGCCTTCTCGATCTCGTCGAGCAGCACCACCGAGTAGGGGCGGCGGCGCACCGCCTCGGTCAGCTGGCCGCCCTCGTCGTAGCCGACGTAGCCGGGCGGCGCGCCCATCAGCCGCGAGACGGCGTGCTTCTCCATGTACTCAGACATGTCGATCCGGACCATCGCGTCCTGGGTGTCGAACATGAACTCGGCCAGCGCGCGCGCCAGCTCGGTCTTGCCGACGCCGGTCGGCCCAAGGAACAGGAAGGTGCCGATCGGGCGGTTGGGGTCGGACAGGCCCGCGCGCGAGCGGCGCAGAGCGCTGGACACGGCCTCGATCGCCTCGTCCTGGCCGATCACCCGCCGGTGCAGGCGCTCCTCCATGTGAACGAGCTTGTCGATCTCGCCCTCCATCAGCCGCGACACCGGCACACCGGTCCACTTGGAGACCACCTCGGCGACGTCGTCAGCGTCGACCACGTCCTTGAGGAAGCGGCGAGCGCTGCCGTGCTCGCCGCGCTCCTGCTGCGCCGACTCCGCCTCCGCCAGCTGCTTGCTCAGCTCCGGGACCGTGCCGTACTGGAGCTCGGCCGCGCGGCCGAGGTCTGACTCGCGCTGGGCGCGCTCAAGCTCGGTGCGGGCCTGCTCGAGACGCTCCTGGAGATCGGCCACGGCGCCGAGCGAGTCCTTCTCCCGCTGCCACTCGGCGTGCATCGCGTCCGAACGCTCGCGCTCGGAGGCAAGCGTGCGCTCGAGCTGATCGCGCCGAGCGGCCGTGCCCGCGTCGTCGTCGTCGTCTGAGCCGAGCGACTGCAGTTCGATCTCCAGCTGCATGATGTGGCGATCGACCTCGTCTATCTCGGTCGGCTTTGAGTCGATCTCCATCCGGATCCGGCTGGCGGCCTCGTCGACCAGGTCGATCGCCTTGTCGGGCAGGAACCGATCGGCGATGTAGCGCTGGGACAGCGTCGCCGCGGCGACCAGGGCCGAGTCCTGGATCCGGACCTTGTGATGAACCTGGTAGCGCTCCTTGAGGCCGCGCAGGATCGCGATCGTGTCCTTCACGCTGGGCTCGCCCACGTAGACGGGCTGGAAGCGTCGCTCCAGCGCGGCGTCCTTCTCGATGTGCTTGCGGTACTCGTCGAGCGTGGTCGCGCCGACGGCGCGCAGGGCCCCGCGCGCGAGCATCGGCTTGAGCAGGTTGGCGGCGTCGACCGCGCCCTCGGCAGCGCCCGCGCCGACGATCGTATGCAGCTCGTCGATGAACAGGATGATCGTCCCGTCGGCGTCGGCGATCTCCTTCAGCACCGCCTTGAGGCGGTCCTCGAACTCTCCCCGGTATTTGGAGCCGGCGATCAACGAGCCGATGTCGAGCGAGATCACGCGGCGGTCGCGCAGGCCCTCGGGGACGTCCCCGGACACGATCCGCTGCGCCAGCCCCTCGACGATCGCTGTCTTGCCGACCCCTGGCTCGCCGATCAGGACCGGGTTGTTCTTGGTCCTGCGACTGAGCACCTGGATCACGCGACGAATCTCGTCGTCGCGCCCGATCACCGGATCGAGCCCGGCGCCGGCGGCCGCCTCGGTCAGATCGCGGCCGTACTTCTCCAGCGCCTGGAACTTGGCCTCGGGGCTGTCGTCGGTGACGCGGTGCGAGCCGCGTACCTCGTGCAGCGCGGCCAGCAGCGCGTCGCGCCCTGCCCCGGCCGCGCGCAGCGCCTCGCCGGCGCCCCCGGGGTGACCGGCCAGCGCCAGCAACAGGTGCTCCGTCGAGACGTACTCGTCACGCAGCTCGCGCATCTCGGACTCGGCCGAGCGCAGCACCTGAACGAGTTCGCCGGCCGCGCCGGTTGGCTCGGTGCTGCCGCCCGCGGTGGTGACGCGAGGCAGCGCGTCCAGGCGCGGGCCAAGCGCCTGCCGCACCGCGGCCGGGTCGGCGCCGAGCTTGCGCAGCACCGGAGCGACGACGCCGCCGTCCTGCTCCAGCAGCACCGCCAGCAGGTGCTCAGGCGTGGTCTGCGGGTTGCGGCGCTCGTCGGCCAGCCGCTGGGCCGCCTGAAACGCCTCCTGGGATTTGATTGTAAGCCTGTCCTGTTGCATGATCGGCGAGAAATCTAAGTCTGTATGACTAAGATTATCACGTCGCCTTGCGCAGCGCTGCTGCGCGGCGGCTCCTGCGTCCTCGCCCCGCTCGCCCCTCGGACCCTCATTCCGCAACCTTGTTCTTCTACGAACCCTTAGTGCCGGATCGTCAAGCGTCTTGCGCGCGTGCGCGCCTCGATCTGACCGCCCGCGTCGTACACGACGCCGTATACGGTCGCGACGACCGCCCGGCGCCCGGCGAGCGCGCGGCGCAGCGTCGTCAGCACCCGCCGATCGAGCTCGATCGCCAGCTTGTAGCGTCCGGCGCGGCGCAGCAGGCGCATCGGCGAGGCGACCGAGATCGCACGCCGCGAGCGGCCGATCCTGATCCGAGCATCGGCCCCCATCAGACAGCCCCGCGAGCACGAGACGCGGGCCAGCAGGCGCCGCGAGGCGACCGGGTGGCGCTGCGTCGGCAGCGTCAGGCCCACCGCGGCGATCTTCGGGACCGCGCCGGCGGCGATCAGCGCCAACGCGGCGATGTTGACGCTGCCCAGGCCCGACGCCTCGTCGTAGCCCGGGCCGGCGGTGCAGCAGCCGAACGGCGAGCCGGAGATGCTCGCGCCGAGGTCGTTGCCGTTGGCGGTCACGTCGGAGATGACGCTGGGAGCAAAGCTCGAGCGCCCGATCCGGTATAGCAGCGGGTTCGCCAGCCCGACGTTCTGACGGCCGTGCATGCGCAGCTCCTGATCGACAAGCGCGATCCCGCCCGCCAGCAGCGGCGCGGCGGCGCTGGTGCCCCCGACCTGCGTCCAGTGCTCGCCATGGACACGCCCGGCGCAGGCGCCCGGCGCAGTGCAGTAGACCTCGTAGCCGGGGAGCACGTCGGCCAGCATCGAGACGTCGGGCACCTCACGGTGCGCCGCCTTCACCACGCCGTCCTGATACCAGGGGCGCTTGAACAAGGTGCTGGCGCCGCCCCCGCCGGCGGCGGTGACCAGCGGCGCGTCGTTCCAGACCTGCTGCGCGGTGATCTGATTGGCCGCGTTCAGCGTCACGTTGGT
This sequence comes from Solirubrobacteraceae bacterium, assembly GCA_050696635.1. Lineage (GTDB taxonomy): Bacteria > Actinomycetota > Thermoleophilia > Solirubrobacterales > Solirubrobacteraceae > Palsa-465. The sequence goes on from JBOGYE010000244.1 coordinate 12,654, forward strand.
GCCGCCGACGCCGGTCACCCATGGCGAGGACGCGGGGTAACTGACCGCCAGCCCCGGTAGCGGTCGGTCGCTGGGGGTCAGACAGGCGGACGAGCCCGTGTCGCCGCTCGAGGCGAACACCGAGATGCCGGTCGCGGCCGCAAGCGCCAGCGCACCCTCGACGGTGCGCAGCCCGGCACGGCCGATCGTGACCAGCGTCGCGGACTCGCACGAGCCCAGCGAAGCCGAGATCACGTCGGGCTGGCGGGCGCGGCTGCCCAGCGGCGCCGTCAACGAGTGCAGCACGTCCACGGCGCTCGGCCGGGACTCGTACACATCGATCTCCTTCAGCGCCGGGGCGGACGCGTCGAGCACCTCCAGATCCAGGGTCGACTCCGCGCCGGGCTTGAGCGGGTGGCTCAGGCCGACCCCGTAGCCGTTGATCGCCGGGGTCGAGAAGCCGAAGCAGTCGGCGAAGTGGCGCAGATCGGAGTAGCGGAAGCCGTCGATCTCGATCAGCGCGACGCGCTCGCCCTGGCCCTGCACGCCCGCGCTCTGCAGCTGGTTGTAGCCGTACGCGGTCAGGTACTGGTTGGGGGTGAAGCCGGTCTGCGAGGTGGCCGCCGCGCAGCCGGTGGCCGTGCCGGTTCGAGCCTGGTAGCCGGAGCCGTCGTAGCGTGAGACCCGGTGCACCCCGCCGCCGGTGGCGGCACCACCGAACAGGGGACGGCCGTCGAGTCCGACAACCCCCGTCACGGCCGAGTGCAGCGCATCCGGGATGTGTACGCCGCCGCGGGCGGCAGTGCCCAACCGCAAACGCGCCGCCAGCGCCTCCGGCACCCACGCCGGTGGGGCCGAGAACAGGCGCCGGGCCAGCGCCGGGCGCATCGTCGCGTCGGCGAACAGCCCGGTGACGTCGATCCGCACATTCCTCGCGCCGGCGCGGGTCAGGTAGGCGGTCACCCGCGCCCGGTTGGCCGGACTCGCGCCGAACCGGCTCGCCAGCACGGCGACCGGCTCGAAGCGTCCGTACTGGGGCGAGCCCGGGGTCGAGACCGCGCGGGCGAACCGCTCGAGCCCCGCCAGGTTCGCGCGCAACGGCAGCACCAGCGGCACCGCGGCGGACCGCGCGGGCGCCGCGGCGGACCGCGCGGGCGCCGTCGCAGCCCGCGACACCCCTGGCGCGAGCGCGAGCCAGCCGCCGACGGCGAGCACCAGCGCCGGCGCGAGCACGCGCGGTCCTACCAGACGCAGGCGGCTACGTCGAGCGCCGTCGATCGTCATCGGTCTCCATTACGCGACTGTGCAGCACGTTCCTCCCCCTGCCGTGGGCCGGGAGATCGTTGCACAGACCCAACACGCGCGAGCGCCGAACGGAGCGGCGCCCGCGCTATGCGCGGACTAGATGGTCTAGAAGCGGGTGCTGAGCGGGCGCGCCGACTGCGATGCGTGACTCGGCCGGCTCGATGGACGGGGCACGTGGCAGCGGCGCAGGCGCTCGGCGCGACGGCTGCGGAAGCGAGCGCGGGCCGATCGCGCCAGGTCGGCGATCTGCTCGGGGTTGCGCGCCTCGTTGATCATGATCACGAGGTCCCGATCCTGCGCGACATCGAACTTTGACTCGTATCTGTGGTGGTTTCTGAAGACTGGCATGCGCTTATCATCGGCAGCCGCGATTCAGAGGTCAAAGACCAATAGTCTCGGGAATTGATAAGGTGCCGCTATGAGTGCTGGGCGCTGCGCGACCGGCGTGCGCACGTGCGTGCCTCGCTCAGCCGCCGTCCGGTCGCTCGATCCGAAGCCGCACCAGCTCGCCGCCGCGCGCGTAGGGCACGATCTCGGCCCGCAGCTCGCGCCGCAGTGCCTCCAGGCGCTGCACCTCGGCCCCCAGCTCGTCGGCGCGGCGCTGGAGCGCAGCCACCTTGCGACCCATCGCGTCCAGCTGCTGCTCGAGCTCGAACACGCGCTCGACGCCGGCCAGGTTCATCCCCAGCTGCGCGGTCATCTCCTGGATCCGGCGCAGGCGGTCGACGTCGCGGCGCGAGTACAGGCGCGTCCCCTTGGGCGAGCGCTTGGGTTCGATCAGCCCGCGCGCCTCGTACATGCGCAGCGTCTGCGGGTGCATCTCGGCCAGCTCGGCCGCTACCGAGATCATGAACACGCCGCGGTCGGAGGAGACCTCGACCCGGGTCGTAGTGACGCGTCGGACGGGGCCCATCAGCTCGCCTGGCCCGGCGACTCCGCCGCGGCCGCGAACAGCCGCTCGCGTGGGTTGTCGTCCATCACCTGCGACAGCCTGTCAACCGCCGCGGACTGCTCGGGCGACAGCGACGCCGGGACGTCGAGCACGAACCGGTAGTGGATGTCCCCGTTGCCCTTGCCGCCCAGCCGCGCCGGGCCCTCGCCGCGCAGGCGCTGGACCGTGCCGTGGTGCGTTCCCGCCGGCACGCGCAGCCGCTTTGACCCGTTCAGCGTCGGAACCTCGATCACCGCCCCCTGGAGCGCCTCGGGGATCGACAGCGGCACCTCGACCTCGAGGTTCTCGCCCTGGCGCTTGAACACCGGCGACTCGGCGACGCGGGTGATCACGTACAGATCGCCCGGCGGTCCGGGAGCGCCGCCGCCCGGAGCGAGCCCGGGCTCGCCCTTGCCGGCCAGCCGAATCCGGCTGCCGTCGCGCACCCCGGCGGGGACGTTGACCCGCATCCGCCGCACCGAGCGCTGCGCGCCCGAGCCATGGCAGGTAGGGCAGGGATCGTCGATCACGGTGCCGCTGCCGTGGCAGTTGGAGCACGGCTGCGACATCGAGAAGATCCCCTGGCTCTGGGCCTCGACGCCGCGGCCGTTGCAGACTGGGCAGACGCGTGGCGAGGTTCCCGGCTTGGCGCCCGAGCCGTGACAGGTCGGGCACGGCTGCGAGGTCGGCACCGCCAGCGGCACCTGCGCGCCGCCGACCGCCTGCGCGAAGCCCAGCGACACCTCGGTCTCCAGGTCGCGCCCGCGCATCGGCCCGCTGCGCCCGGTCCGGCCC
>JBOGYE010000245.1:0-8734 GCA_050696635.1 Solirubrobacteraceae bacterium
GCCGCCTGCGGCGCGATCGGCTTCACGCTCTATCAGGCATCGGCCCCCAAGCAGACCGGATCCCACGCCACGACCACCCCCACCACGCACGTGCACTCGGCACTGCCGCGACACAAAGGCTTACAGCGCTCGACGTAGAACTACGTCGAGGATGCACCAGGCGTCGGCTCCAGCACGCAAGACCCGGCGGCTGGCGCCGCCGCTGGAGCACCGGATCCTGATGACCGCCACGCTCTGCCTGCTGGCGTTTGGCGCCGTGATGGTCTACAGCGCCTCTTCGCCGCTGGGGACGCTCGGCCCTGACGGCGGCAGCGGGATGAGCGACTTCATCCGCTACCTGATGTTCGGGAGCCTCGGACTGGTCGCGATGCTCTTACTCGAGCGCCATGGCCTGGAGCTGGTGACCAAGAAGCTCGTCAGGCTGATGCTGTTCGGGTCGTTGGCGCTGCTGGTTATGGTGCTGGTGCCCGGCTTCGGCGTGCAGGTCAACGGCGCGCGGCGGTGGTTCGCGGCAGGTCCGATCCAGTTCCAGCCCTCGGAGCTGGTCAAGCTCTCGCTGGTGCTGTACGCCGTGGGCTACGTGGCCGACCATCCGCGGCGGATGGCCCGCGGGCTGCGCGAGGCGCTCGCGCCGATCGCGGTCCTGGCCGTCCCGGCGCTGGTGCTGATCGTGGTCGAGCCTGACATCGGCACCGCGATCGCGGTCGCGGTGACGCTTGGCGCTGTGCTGCTGGCGGCCGGTCTGCCGCTGCGACAGATCGGCCTGCTGGCTGCGCTCGTTGCGGGCTGCGTGGTCGTGCTGGCGCTGGCGCGGCCCTACGAGGGCGCGCGCCTGACCTCGTTCCTGCATCCCTGGGCCGTCGCCAAGACCGACGGCTTCCAGGAGGTGCAGGCCCAGATCGCGCTCGGCTCGGGAGGGTTTTGGGGGGTGGGGCTGGGGAAGTCGGTGCAGAAGATCTATTACCTGCCCGAGGCGCAGAACGACTTCATCCTGGCGGTGATCGGGGAGGAGCTCGGCGTGCTGGGGATCGCCGGGGTCGTCTGTCTGTACGGGATGCTGGCCTACGCTGGGCTGCGGACCGCTCGTCGCGCTGTGGGACGGTATGCGAAGCTGCTGGCGACCGGCCTGACCTCGCTGATCCTGTGCCAGGGAATCCTCAACCTGTTCGTCGTGCTCGGGCTCGCGCCGCTGACCGGCGTGCCGCTGCCGTTCATCTCCTACGCGCCGACGAACATGTGCATGATGCTGGCCGCGGTCGGGCTGCTGCTGAACATCTCCCGGCCCGGAGCGCCGCGCCTGAGGATCGTAGAGACGCGGCCACGTGAGCGTATCACTGATCGTGATCGCGGCGGGGGGGACCGGCGGCCACGTCGTGCCGGCTCTGGCCGTGGCCGACGCGCTGGTCGCTGACGGCGCGCGAATCGCGTTCGTCGGCGGCGACCGGGCGGAGCGCGAGCTGGTCCCGGCCGCCGGCTACGAGCTGCACTCGCTGGCGATGCGCTCACTCCCGCGCGGCGACCCGGTCGGTGCCGCGCGCGCGGTGGCGGTCGACCTGCGGGCGGTGCGACGCGCGCGACGGCTGGTCGCGGCGCTGGCGCCCTCGGTGACGCTCGGGGCGGGCGGCTACGCGGCCGGGCCGGCTGGGCTGGCCTCGGCGATGGCGCGGGTGCCGCTGGTGCTGATGGAGGCCGACAGCCATCTCGGGCTGACCAACCGACTGCTGGCTCCGCTGGCGCGCCGGGTCTGCCTGGCGGTCGAGCTGCCGGGGCGCGACGGCCAGCGCTACCGCGTGACCGGGCGCCCGGTGCCGGCGCCGGCGACCGATCGCGCCGCGGCCCGGGAGCGATTCGTCATCGGCGCCGACGAGCGCTGCGTGCTGGTGTTCGGCGGCTCGCAGGGTGCGCGTTCGATCAACGAGGCGTCGCTGGCGGCGTTCGCAGGCGCGACCTTTCGCGTCCTGCATGCGGCAGGCAGCCGTGACCTCTCGATGCTGGCCGCCCCCCGCCCCGGCTACGACCTTCGCGGATGGATCCCGGATCTGCGCGACGCGCTGCTGGCCAGCGACCTGGTCGTGGCGCGGTCGGGCGGCTCGGTGTGGGAGATCGCGGCGCACGGGCGCCCGATGGTGCTGATCCCCTACCCGTTCTCCTCCGCCGCCCACCAGGAACGCAACGCGCGCATGTTCGAGCGCGCGGGCGCCGCGGTCGTGATCGAAGACGCAGCGCTCAGCGGGCCGCGGCTGGCGCAGGAGGTGGGCGGGCTGCTGGCCGACCCTGGGCGCCTGGCGGCGATGGGCTCGGCGGCGGCCGGGCTGGCGCGGCCGCAGGCGGCCGCCGAGATCGCGTCCGAGGTGCTGGCGGCCGCGGGAATGGCGCGGCGTCCACGCGCCCGAGGTGGCTCCCGATGCCGAACGTGAGCGCAGATCAGCACACCTGGGCCGGGCGGCAGCTGCACCTGGTGGGGATTGGCGGCGCCGGGATGAGCGGGCTGGCGCTGATCGCGGCGGCGCTGGGCGCGTCGGTCACCGGCTCCGATCGGGCGCCCTCTTCCTACTCAGAGCGCCTGCGGACGGTCGGGATCGAGACGGCGATCGGCCACGCGGCCGCCAACGTTCCGGCTGGGGCGGAGGTCGTCTACTCGAGCGCGATCGGACCGGACAACCCCGAGCGACGGGCCGCCGAGCGTCAGCGCCACCGCGCCGACCTGCTGGCCGAGATCGCGGCTCTGCGGCGCTGCCTGGCAATCACCGGCACCCACGGAAAGACCACGACCGCGGCGATGGCGGTCCACGCGCTGCGCGGCGCCGGTCTTGATCCCTCCTACATCGTCGGCGGCGAGCTGCGCGCCACCGGCGCAAACGCCGGCTGGGGGTCCGGCGAGTGGATCGTGGTCGAGGCCGACGAATCCGACCGTTCGCTGCTCAAGCTCTCGCCCCAGATCGCGCTGCTGACCAACGCGGAGCTCGACCATCACTCCACCTACAGCTCGCGCCTGGATCTGGAGCAGACGTTTCGCGAGTTCATGGGGAGGGTGGGCGATCGGGCCGTCGTCTGGGATCGGCCCGAGCTGCGGGCTCTGTGCCCCCCGGGGGCCGTGGCATACGACGCCGCCGACGTGGAGCTGCACGCGGGCAGCTCGCGTTTTGGCTGGCGCGGAATCAGCGTCGAGCTGTCGGTGCCGGGCGTCCACAACGCGATCAACGCCGCCGGCGCGCTGACCGCGTGCGCGCTCGCGGGCGCCGACGCCAGAGCCGCCGCGGCGGCGCTGGCGGACTTCCGCGGTACCCGGCGTCGCCTGGAGTCGGTCGGCGAGACGGTCACCGGGGCGCGCGTGATCGACGACTACGCCCACCACCCGACCGAGGTGGCGGCTACGATCGCCGCCGCCCGGACGCTGGCGCCCCGCCGGTTGGTCGCGGTCTTCCAGCCGCACCTGTACTCGCGCACGCGCGCGCTATACGGCGCCTTTGGGGCCGCGCTGGCCGCGGCCGACGCGGTGGGGGTGCTGCCGGTGTATCCGGCGCGCGAGCGCGCCGAGAACTTCCCGGGGGTCAGCGGCCGGCTCGTGGCGCAGAGCGCCGCCGATGCGCCGGGCACGCGCTCGGTCGCCTGGCTGCCGGATTTCGACGCTGCCCGCGCCTACCTCGGCGCGACCCTGAGGGCCGGTGACGTCTGCCTGCTGATGGGGGCGGGCGACGTCGACGCTCTCGGACGCTCGCTGGTCGACGGCGGCCGGCCCGCGGCTGACGGCTGAACGCCGCAGGACCCTCCGGCGGCTGAGGGCGTGGCGTCACGGCGCGCGCCGGTGACCTGCCTCGGCGTGGCACCCCATGATATTGGCCGATCCTGTATATTCGGCGGCGGATATGGCGATCGCGCAAGCGACCACGAAACCGCGGCGGCGACGATCGAACCTGCTCGCCCTTGCGGCCCTGGCCTGCCTGGCCGAGCGCCCGATGCACCCCTACGAGATGGCGTCCACGATGCGCACCCGCGGCAAACACCACAGCATCAAGCTCAACTACGGCTCGCTGTACGGCGTGGTCGAGCGCCTGGAGGGCGACGGCCTGATCGAGCGCGCACGCTCCGTGCGGGACGGCCGCCGGCCGGAGCGCACGATCTACAGGATCACCGACGCCGGGCTGGTCGAGCTGACCGACTGGGAGAGCGATCTGCTGGGCGTCCCTGTCAAGGAATACTCGAGCTTCGAGGCGGGCCTGTCGATGCTGCCGACGATCGCGCCCGAGGAGGCCGCGGCGCTGCTGCACGACCGCTGCGGTCAGCTCGAGGGGACGCTGGCCGCCGAGCGCGGCGTGCTGGCAGCGTGCGCCGAGCGCGGCCTGCCGAGGCTGCTGACCGTCGAGCTCGAATACCGCATCAGGATGCGCGAGGCCGAGCGCGGGTGGGCGCGGACGCTCGCCGCGGAGATCGAGTCGGGCGCGCTGGACGGCGTGGACTGGTGGCAGGGGATTCATCGCCGATGAGCGCCGGGCACGCGATCGAGGCCGAGAAGCTGGTCAAGACCTACAAGGGCAACGTCCGCGCGCTGGACGGGCTTGGGTTCGACGTCCCCGCGGGCACGATCTTCGGCCTGCTCGGGCCCAACGGCGCCGGCAAGTCGACGACCGTCAAGATCCTGACGACCCTGTCGCGGCCCGACTCGGGACGCGCGCGCGTCGCCGGCCACGACGTGCTGACCGCGCCCGGGGCGGTGCGGCACTCGATCGGCGTGGTCGCCCAGCGCTCCGGCGTTGATTCCGACGCGACCGGCCGTGAGAACCTGATGCTCCAGGGCCGGCTGTATGACCTGCGCGGGAGCGAGCTGCGCGCGCGCGTGGACGAGCTGCTGTCCCGGCTCGGACTGGCCGACGCCGCGGACCGTGTCGTGCGCACCTACTCGGGGGGCATGCAGCGCAAGCTCGACATCGCCACCGGGCTGGTGCACCATCCACAGGTTCTGTTCCTGGACGAGCCCACGACCGGCCTGGACCCGGAGGCCCGGGCGGACATGTGGCAGCACGTCGGCGGTCTCGCGGACGAGGGCCTGACGATCCTGCTCACCACCCACTACCTGGAGGAGGCCGATCGCCTGGCGGCGCGCCTGGCGATCGTCGACAAGGGCCGGATCGTGGTGGCCGGCACACCCGAGGAGCTCAAGGGCGAGCTGCGCGGCGACGCGATCGGGATCGAGCTCACCGAACCACAGTCCGACGGCGCCGCGACCGAGGCGCTGAAACGCATGGAGGGGCTGCGCGAGGTGGCGCTCGACGGCCGGGCGCTGCGAGCCCGCGCCGACAGCGGCGCCACCGCCGTCCCCGCCGCGCTCGCGGCGCTGGAGGCGGCGGGGGTCGGCGTCGCCTCGGTCACCGTCGCGCGCCCGTCGCTCGACGACGTGTACCTGCGCCACACCGGACGGGCGTTCGCGGAGGCCGACGCTGACGCGGACGGTGGCGCCGACAAGTCACGGAGGTCCCGATGACCGCAGTCAGCCGGCCGGCGCCCCGTCCGTCTCGGTCGGCCGTCGGCACCGGGCTCGCCCATTCGGTCTTCTTCGCGCAGCGCGAGCTGCGCAACCTGGCTCGACAGCCGTGGTGGATCGCGGTCTCGCTCGCGCAGCCGATCATCTACCTGCTGCTGTTCGCCGCACTGTTCAAGAAGATCGTCGAGATCCCCGGCTTTGGCTCCAAGTCCTACCTGAACTTCTTCACCCCGGGCGTGGTGATCATGACGGCGCTGTTCTCCGGCGGCTGGGGCGGGATGGCGATCGTCAACGATCTCGACCGCGGCGTGGTCGACCGGTTTCTCGTCTCGCCCGCGCGGCGCGGGGCGCTGATCGCAGGACGGCTCGCACAGCAGACGATCGTCAGCGTCATCCAGTCGCTGATCATCGTCGGGCTGGCGCTCGCGCTCGGCGCCAGCTTCCCGGGTGGGGTGCTCGGGGTGGTGGTGCTGTTCTGCATGGCGATCCTGCTCGGGACGGGCTTCGGCGCTCTGTCGATCGCGCTCGCGCTGCTGCTGCGCCGCGAGGAGTCTGTGATCGCAGCGGTTCAGTTCGTGCTGCTGCCGCTGACCTTCCTGTCGTCCGTGTTCATGGCCTCGAACCTCGCGCCCGCCTGGATCCAGGACGTATCTCGCTTCAACCCCGTCAACTGGTCCGCGCAGGCGGGACGCAACGTGCTTGGCGCGCATGTGGACTGGGGTCTGGTCGGCTCGCGCGCGGGCTACATGGTCGCGTTCACGCTGGTCTGCGCATTCCTGGCCACCCGGGCGTTTCGCGCCTATCAGCGCTCGGTGTGAACGTCCCACGACGGGCGCCGTCGCGACAGCAGCGGCTTGGGCCCGCGACCGGACCCATACAATGGAGCGGGTGGGGAGTGTTCCGCCGCCGGACGAGAATCTGAACCGCCGTTCATTCCTGCAGCGCTCGGCGGTCGCCGGCGCGGCCGCGCTCGGCGTGCCGCTGCTGGATGCTCGCGCCGCTATCGCATCGCCGGCAAGCCGGAGACGCAGACGGCGACCGAGACACCCGTTGGCCCACGTCGTCGTCGACTGCCAGGAGAACCACTCGTTCGACAACTACTACGGCTATGCGCCCTGGGTCGGGCACCACGGCGTGCCGCGCGGATACTCCCAGCCTGACGGCAAGGGCGGATCGGTCGCCCCGTACCACCTGACGACGCTCACCCCTCCCGATCCAAATGAGGGGTGGACCGTGTACCACGGCGAGTGGGACCAGGGCCGGATGGATGGCTTCTACACCAGCGGCGGGAACGCCTCGATGGGCTACTACACGCAGCGAGACCTGCCCTTCTACTACAGCCTGCACGAGCACTTCACGCTGTGCGCGAACTACTTCTGCTCGGCGATGACCGAGACCTACCCCAACCGCTTCTACCTCGCGTCGGCGACCTCGGGCGGGATCACCGACAACTCGGTCTACGGCTACGGGGTGCTCGACTGGCCGTGCATCCTGGACCTGCTCGACGCGGCCGGAGTGACGTGGAAGGTCTACAACCTCGGCGGGATCGACAACGTCCCCGAGGGGCAGAGCGACAACATCTTCCTGTTCTTCAGGCGCTACGCCCACGATCCAAGGGCGCTGAAGCTGACCCACGACTACCTGGACGACGCGCGGCGCGGGACGCTGCCCAACGTCTCGTTCATGATCCCGAGCTACACGAATCGCCTCGACGAGCACCCCCCGGCGAACGTGCAGACGGGGATGGCGCTCCAGCGACAGACGATCACGGCGCTGATGCGCTCGCCGCTCTGGGGGGCCTCGGCCTACATCCACACCTACGACGAGCACGGCGGATACTTCGACCACGTCCGGCCGCCGCAGCTCGACGCGTACGGCCTCGGGATGCGCGTCCCCATGTGGGTGATATCGCCGTACGCCAAGCCTCGACACCTCGAGACCAGGGTCTATGAGCACAGCTCGATCCTGAAGTTCATCGAGGAGGTCTTCGAGTTGCCGAGCCTGGCGTCGGTCAACCACGAGTTCGATCTGCGCACGCCCGGCGGCTCGAACAACCAGGCGGCCAACGGCGGGCGCTACGGCCCGCCGGCCCCGCCACGGGACGGCCGCCGGGACATCGGCGCGCTGATGGAGTGCTTCGACTTCGGCCGCGGCGGGCATCGCCGGTCAGGCGGTCACGGCCGTGGCCGCGGGCGCCAAGAGCATCACGCGCACGCCTGACGCAGCGAGCGCCGGACGGCGGTCTAGGCTGGCCACGTCATGGTGGAGCTCCCGCACGGCGTCCAGCGCGAGTTCCCGCTCGCTCGGCTGACCACGATCCGAACCGGGGGCGCGGCGGAGATGTTCGCGCGGCCGGGGACGATCGCGGCGCTCGAGCAGCTGCTGGCGTGGGCGACCGAGCGCGAGCTGGAGGTAGGGGTCGTGGGCTCGGGGTCGAACCTCCTGGTGGCGGATGTGGGCGTCCGCGGACTCGTGTTGAAACTCGACCACCAGCTCAGCCAGATCGAGGTGCGCGACACCCGAATTCACTGCGGCGCCGGCGCGCGCCTGCCGGCGGTGTCCGCGCGGGCGGCGCGCAGCGGCCTGACCGGGATCGAGTTCGGCGTCAACATCCCGGGCACGGTCGGCGGGGCGGTGCGGATGAACGCCAACGCCTACGGGGGCGAGCTGGCCGCCGCCCTGCAGTGGGTCGACGTGACCAGCTCGGCCGGGACCCGGCGCCTGGCGCCCGACCAGCTCGGATTCGCATATCGCCGCTCCGGCCTCGTGCCCGGCGAGGTCGTCGCACGCGCCTCGTTTGCGCTGCGCGCCGCGCGGCCGCAGGACGTCCGCAGGACGCTGGCCGAGATGCGCGCCGCGCGCCGAGCCGCGCAGCCGTCCGGGATCAAGACGTTCGGCTCGACCTTCAAGAACCCGTCCGACCCTGCGGCGGAGGGGCGCAGCGCCGGTCAGCTGCTCGACGCGGCGGGCTGCCGCGGCCTGCGGGTTGGGGGAGCCCGCTTCTCCGACAAGCACGCGAACTTCGTGCACAACCTCGGCGAGGCGACCACCGCGGATGTGGTCGCTCTGATGGCCGAGGGCCGGCGCCTTGTGCGTGAGCGGTTTGGCGTGGCGCTCGAGCCCGAGGTGCAGACGCTCGGGCCGGTCGCGCTGCCCGAGGAGTGGCTCGCGGCGTGATCGGCGGCCAGGCGATCCGGAGCGGACGGGCTCGGCGCGGCGCTGCCACACGCGGCCAGGTCCGGCGCGGCCCTGGCA
>JBOGYE010000246.1:0-6460 GCA_050696635.1 Solirubrobacteraceae bacterium
GGTGGGCACGGGCCTGCGCCGGTCCGCCACCCACTACTCGGCGCCGCCGGTGGCCACGGGCCTGCGCTGTCCGCCACCCACTACTCGGCGGTGCCGGTAGCCACGGGTCTGCGCCGGTCCGCCACCCACTCGCTCCAGGAGCCGGGGTACAGGGCCGCCTCGATCCCGGCCAGCTCCAGCGCCAGCACCGTGTGCGCGGCGGTGATCCCGGACCCGCAGTAGGCCGCCACCCGGCGCCGCGCGAGCGGCGCGAACGCGTCCCGCAGCGCCGCGGCAGGCAGCAGACGGCCGTCCGCGTCGAGGTCGCGCGCCATCGGCCAGTTGCTCGCCCCCGGGATGTGCCCGGCGACCGCGTCAAGCGGCTCGACCTCGCCGCGAAACCGCTCCGGCGCCCGGGCGTCGAGCAGCGCGCCGTCGGGGCTGCCGGCGAGCGCCGCGGCGCCGTCGGCGTCCAGCACCGCCATCGCGCCTGGTCGACCGTCGAAATCGCCCGGTTCCGGGCGCTCGTCGCCGGTGGCCAGCCCGCCGCCGTCCGCGCGCCATGCGTCCAGCCCGCCGTCGAGCAGCCACACCGCGCGGTGGCCGTAGTGGCGCAGCAGCCACCACGCCCGCGACGCCGGCAGCCCGGCCGCGTCGTCATAGACGACGGCGGGGCGGTTGCAGCGCACGCCGGCGGCGCGCATCGAGGCGACGAACCGGTCTGGGGCGGGGAGCGGGTGACGGCCGCGCGGCCCCGGCTCTGCCGCCAGGTCGCCGTCGAGGTCGACGAACGCGGCGCCGGGGATGTGCCCGGCGGCGTATCCGGCGCGGTCCGCGCCGCCGGCCAGCTGCCAGCGCACGTCAAGCAGCGTCGTCGGCTCGCCGGCGGTCAGGCGAGCGCGCAGCTGGGTGGCCTCGATCAGCGGACTGGCACGCACGCGATGGTTGTACTACGAGCCGAGTTCCGACAGCGACCACGAACGTGCCGCTCGACCGGCGCTCAGGCGACTACCGCGACCGGCCCTGCGGCGCACACCGGCGCCGGGGTCAGCCAAGCCGCGAACAGGACCAGCGCGAACGCCAGCATCTCGGCGGCGAACACCAGCGGCTGACCCGACAGCGGGTCGCCGAACACGAGAATCCCGCCGACGATCCCGGACACGTTGGCCGCCGTGCCGGTGACGGCGATCACGGGCACCGCGTCGCCATCCTGCAGTCCCTTGGCCGAGGCGTAGAAGGCGCCGACGGAGGCGACCAGCGGGACCAGCGCCCAGGGGCTCAGGACTCCGAGCAGCCCGTGCGCGCCGATCATCCCGGAGATCGCCTTGATCGACACGTCTGAGACGCCGAACAGGATCCCGGCGGCGGCGCCGAGCATGACGCCGTGATGCTCGGCCGGCGCGCCGACCCTGGGCCCCATGATCAACAGCGTGCCGGCGAACAGCAGCGCGCCCTCGAACCCGATCATCGCCGGCACCGAGAAGCGCGAGTGCGCGCCGTGCACGGCGGGCAGGGACACCCCGAGCAGCAGCAGGCCGATCGCCATCAGGAAGATGCCGACCCACTGCCTGCGCGAGATGCTTATGCCGAAGGCGCGCTCGGCCATGATCGCCAGCAGCACGACACCGCCCGCCAGCACGGCCTGGACGAGCGACAGCGGCGCGATCGCCATCGCGGCGACGTGCAGCAGCCACGCGACGACGGCGATCAGCATCCCGATCGTGAACAGCCTCGACGCGAACAGCCCCCGCGCCGAGCGCAGCGGGTGGCGGACGTCGACCGCCGGAGCCGCACAAGCGCCCCGGTGCTTGTACAGGAAGGCGAGGTTTGAGGCAACCGCGCAGGCGAGCGCGAGGAGGATGCCGAGGAGTGGGGTCAAAGGTGTTTGGTGTAGGACAGGAGCGAAGCCCGACCGCGCCTCACGCCTCTGTTTCGGCATTCCGGCTACGGGCTTGAGCTCTGCGCGCGCGCCACGGCCAGATTGCCAACGCGCCCCCCCGCGCGCCCACTTCGTGTGTGGCCCATCATACCCAGATGCGACCCCTCCTGCTGATCGACGTGGACGGAGTCATCTCGCTGTTCGGCTTTGACCGAGCCGACCCTCCCGAGGGTCACTGGGCGCTGATCGACGGCACGCCCCACTTCCTGTCGTCCACGGCCGCGTCGCTGCTGGGCGGGCTTGGGCGCTGGTTCGAGCTGGTCTGGTGCAGCGGCTGGGAGGAACGGGCGGCCGAGCATCTCCCGGCGATGGTGGCGGCGCCGGCGGGGCTCGCGCACCTCACGTTCGGGCCCGTCGGGCCGGCCGCGGGCCGGCACTGGAAGCTCGACGCGATCGAAGCCCACGCCGGCCACAGCCGGCCGCTGGCCTGGATCGACGACGGCTTTGACGACAGCTGCCGGGACTGGGCGCGACGGCGTGCCGCGCCGACCGAACTCGTCAGCACGGACCCCGCGATCGGGCTGACCGCGGCTCACGCCGACCGTCTCGCGGCCTGGGCGGCGCAGCTGCGCGCAGGCGTCTGACTGCGGGCGTGGGCGGCGCGCCTGCGCTCAGGCGTCTGACGGCAACAGCCGGAACGCCCCGCCCTGGAGCGGCCTCACCGCCCGGAAGTGACGCCGATCGAACGTCGCCAGGCAGACCGTCGACCACCGCTGCGCCAGCACCACGATCGAGGCGTCGGCCAGCCCCAGACCGAGATCGCGGTAACGCGCACATACGGCCCGCGCGGCTCGCAGCTGGCGAGCGTCGAGCGACTCGACGGCGTAGGTGACGGCCAGGTCGTCGAGCAGCGCCAACTCGGCGTCGACGCCGAGGCGGGTGAGCACGAGGTGGTCGGCCTCGGCCGCGGTGAACGCCGACACCACCAGCTCCCCGGGCCAGCGCTCAAGGGCTTCGATGACTCCGGCGTGATCTGGATCCGCGGCATCCGCGACCGCGTACAGCGGCCCGGCGTCGACGATCAGCGCGTCTATCGACCCAGCTCCGCGCGCACGATCTCGTCGGCGCGCCGGCCAACGGGCTCGCCCGTCCCGCGGCCCGCCGCGGCCGAGCGCAGCCGCCGCGGACCGGCTGCGAGCGTCTCCCGGCGGATGGCATCGCGGATGATCTCCGCCTGGCTACGGCCCGTCTCGGCGGCGATCCGGCGCAGCGCTGCGGCATCCTGCTCCTCGAGATAGACGGTCGTCTTCACCATGCCACCTATGGTACCAGCCATATGGTAGGCCCCCCGGCGCGGTTGGGGCTCAGCCGAAGGTCCCGTCGCGCCCTTCGCCTGCACGGAAGCGCTGCACGCCCGGCGCGGCCTCGGCCAGCGAGCGCACGCCGTGCGCGAGCTCGTTGGCGATCGCGGCGTCCTCGGTCAGGCCCTGCTGCTCGAGCGCCGACAGCCGGTCCTCGCGCAGGCAGCGCTGCGGGAAGGCCGCCAGTTGCGCGGCCAGATCGCGGGCGGCGGCGAGGCTCGCGCCATCGCCCACCACCCGGTCGACGAGCCCGATCCGCAGCGCCTCCTCGGCGTTCACCGCTCGCCCGGTGAGGATCATGTCCATCGCCCGGCCCGCGCCGATCAGGCGCGGCAGCCGGACCGTGCCGCCGTCGATCAGCGGCACTCCCCAGCGCCGGCAGAACACGCCGAACACCGCGGAGGACTCGGCCACGCGCAGGTCGCACCAGAGCGCCAGCTCGAGCCCGCCGGCGACCGCGTGACCGGCGACCGCCGCGATCACCGGCTTGGACAGACGCATCCGCGTCGGCCCCATCGGGCCGTCGCCGTCGCCGTCGACGCGGTTGCCCGACTCGCTGCCGGCCGCTTTCAGATCGGCTCCGGCGCAGAACACACCGCCCTCCCCGTGCAGCACGGCGACGGCCGCGCGGTCGTCGGCGTCGAAGGCGCGGAAGGCGTCGGCGAGCGCCGCTGCCGTGGGGCCGTCGACGGCGTTGCGCCGCTCGGGACGGTGCAGCAGCACGATCGTCACCGGCCCGTCGCGGATCACACGGACTGCCTCGGCGGTCACCCGGCCCCCACTGTGACTGCGTCGGCGGTCACCCCGCCCCCACTGCGCGGGCGACGAACGTCTCCAGGGCCGCCACGATCGCATCCGGGTCAGGCCCGGCGGCGAGCGGCGACAGCGGCCCGACCAGCGCCTCGCCGCAGCCGCCGACCAGCGCCGCGGCGGTCAGGTCGGCGTCCTGCGCCGGCAGCTCGCCGACCGCGATCCCGGCTCGCAGCTGCGCGGCGATCACGCGTGCGTAGCGCTCCCGGTAGGCGAGCCGTTCGGCGTCCACCAGCGGATCGACCGGCTCGGCGATCAGCGCCCAGGCGAGCCTGGGATTGCGCAGCGCGCGCCGCGCGAACGTCCCCAGCACGGTCTGCAGCCGCCGGGCCGCGGTCGCGTCGGGCGCCAGCGCGGCCGCCGCGTCCTGCATTGCCCGCTCCTCGCGCTCCCCGACCGAGCGGAACACGTCGACGAACAGCTCCTGCTTGGAGGCGAAGTGGCGGTACACGGTGCCGGCCGCGACGCCCGCGCGGGCGGCGATCGCGACCACCGGGGCCGAGCCGTAGCCCCCCTCCTCGATCAGCTCCCGCGCCGCGGCCAGCAACCGCTCGCGGGTGCCGGCCATGGGCGCGGGCGCGCTCACCCCGGCAGCGCCCGGTCGATGATCGCGTCGGCGTCCACGCCGGCCGGAAGCGTCCCGTAGACGCGCCCGCCGTCTTTAGCCAGTCGCGCCGCGCAGAAGGCGTCCGCGACCGCTCCGGGCGCGTGGCGGACCAGCAGCGATGCCTGCAGCGCGAGCGCCAGGTCCTCGACCAGTCGCCGGGCGCCGAACTGGCCGTTGCCGTCGCCGCCCGCGAACGTGTCGTGGATCGTTGAACGGACGCGCTCCAGATGCGCATCCAACCGCCGGTCGGCGCCGGCCGCCTGCTCGCACTCGGCCAGGAACGCCGGCAGGCCGTCCGGCTCGCGGACGATCGCGCGCATCACGTCCAGCGCGGCAACGTTGCCGGAGCCCTCCCAGATCGAGTTCAGCGGCGCGTCCCGGTACAGCATCGGCATCCAGGACTCCTCGACGTAGCCGTTGCCGCCCAGGCACTCGAGCGCCTCCGCGGCGTGCGGCGCGGCGCGCTTGCAGACCCAGTACTTGCAGACCGCCGTGGCGAAGCGCCGGAACGCCGCCTCCGCTGCCTTGCCGCCCGCTCGCCTTCCAGGCTCGCCTGATTGGGCGCCGGCAGCGTCATCCGGCTGCTCGTCGTAGCTGCGCGCGACCCGCAGCGCGGTCGCCGTCGCCGCCTCGGACTCGAGCGCCAGGTCGGCCAGCACGTTGCGCATGGCGGGCTGGTCTGAGAGCGGGGCGCCGAACGCGGAGCGGTGGCGGGCGTGGTGCAGCGCCTCCAGCGTCCCGCGCCGGATCGCGACGGTCGAGCCGAGCAGGCAATCCAGCCGGGTGTGGTTGACCATCCGGATGATCGCCGGCACGCCGCGCCCCTCCTCGCCGATCAGCCGGGCGCGAGCGCCACGGAACTCGACCTCCGAGGACGGCAGCGAGCGCGTGCCCAGCTTGTCCTTCAACCGCTGAAACTCCATCCCGGCGCCGCGCTCCACCAGCAGGCATGACAGCCCGGCCGGCGCCTGCGCGAGCACCAGGAACACGTCGCACGGCGGATAGGAGCAGAACCACTTGTGCCCGTGCAGCTCGTACTCATCGCCGCCTACCGGGTGCGCCTGCGTGATGTTGGCGCGCACGTCGGAGCCGCCCTGGCGCTCGGTCATGGCCATCCCGGCCAGGGCGCCGGCGCGCGGATCCGGCGCGGTCAGGCGCGGCTCCCACTCGGCCGCCAGCTCCGGCGCCCCGTCGCGCAGCGCCGGCACCGCGGCGTAGGTCATCGACACGGGGCACATCACGCCCGCGTCGGCGTTTGACCACAGCATGAACAGCGCCGCGCGCACCGCGTGGGACCCGGGGCGGGGGTCACGCCACGGCAGGCTGTGGATCGAGCGCTCGATCGCGCCGTCCAGCAGCCAGTGCCACGACGGGTCCAGCTGCACCTGGTCGACCCGGTTGCCGAAGCGGTCGTGCGTGCGCAGGATCGGAACGTTGCGCTCGGCGCGGCGGGCGTGCTCGAGGGCCTCGACGCTGCCGGCGACCGCGCCCGCCTGCGCCGCCTGCGGCGCGCCCCACCCGCCGCCCTCGCGGTCCAGGGCCTCGCGCAGCGGCAGGTCGAGCTCGAACAGGTTCGCCGGCTGCAGCGGCGGCGGCTGATTGAGGACCGCCCGCTCGGGATCGATCGTCACGCTCACCTCGCTAAGTGAATCACGATTCACGGACGTCTGGGCGTGCTATGACCGACGCCAATGCACCAATCTCGGATCCGCTCGCGACGTTTGGCGCATCCGCCCCGCTCTGCGGGGCTCAGATAGCAATCTCCCAGGGCCACGCCGAGTTTGGTACTTGGTCTCCGGCCCGCCGCCTCGCCCGGCCGCCGCC
>JBOGYE010000247.1:0-6462 GCA_050696635.1 Solirubrobacteraceae bacterium
CAGCGCCCGCGCCCGCTCCGGATCGCCGAGCGCCAGCCGTAGGCACGCGCGCGCGGTCGCCGGCCGCGCCCCAGTCTCAGACTCGATTTCGGCTGCCGCTACGTCCTCGCCGGGCGCCTCGAAGCGCACCTGGAGGCAGCGCGAGCGGATCGTTCCAAGCACCCGAGCCGGACGCTCGGAAACCAGGATCAGATGCACGAACGACGCGGGCTCCTCGAGCGTCTTGAGCAGCCGGTTGGCCGTGTCGTCGCCCATCTCGTCCGCCCGCTCGATCACGAACACGCGCCGCATCGCCTCAAACGGTGTCCGGCTGGCCGCGGAGATCACGGGTCCGTCGATGTCCGAGACGAGCATCTCGTGCGCGCCGCTGGGCACCACCCAGGTGAGATCCGGATGGGCGCCGGATTGCACCCGAGCGCGAGCGCCGTCCGGGTCGGGGGCGCCCTGCGCCAGCAGCTCGGCGGCAAGCGCTCGCGCCGCCGCCCGTTTGCCCGCGCCCCCGGGGCCATGGAACAGGTAGGCGTGAGACGCCTGCGCGGCCGCACCGAGCGCCGGAGCCAGCACCGCGCGGGCATGCGGATGTCGTTGTAGCTCTGGCAGCACGCCGGCTCGATCCTACTTTGGGGCCACGCCGAGCCACCTTCGCCGCGCCCGCTCGGATAACGTCGCGGGCGAGCGGATGGCCGCCGGCAAGCTGATCACGATCGAGGGGATCGACGGGGCGGGCAAGTCGACGCTCGCGGCGGCGCTGGCGGACGCGCTGGCGACACGCGGCACGCGCGCGACGCTGCTGCGCGAGCCCGGAGGGGTGCCGGCCGCGGAGCTGATCCGCAAGCTCGTCAAGGACCCGCAGGCGACGATCGGCGACCGCGCCGAGGCGCTGCTGTACGCCGCCGCCCGCGCGCAGCTCGTCGAGCAAGCGCTCGCCCCGCTGCTCGCCGCCGGCGAACTGGTGCTGCTCGACCGCTTCGTCGACTCCTCGCTGGCATATCAGGGCGCTGGACGCGAGCTGGGGATCGGCGCCGTGCGCGCGATCAACGAGTTCGCGACCGGTGGGCTGGCCCCCGACCGGACGCTGCTGCTCGCACTCGATCCCGCCACGGCGCGCGCGCGCTCGCGCTCGCGCTGCGGCGACGCTCCCGCCGATCGGCTGGAGCGGGCCGGCGAGGAGTTCTTCGAACGGATCGCGTCCGCATATGAGCGGCTCGCGGGGGCCGAGCCGGGCCGCTTTGCGATCATCGACGCGGCGCGCGACCCGGGCGCCGTCCTCGCCGACGCGCTGGCGGCACTCGACGACCTGCTCTGAACCTTACGGTTCGCAAGTACGAAAAGGACCGCTCAGCGGGAGCCCGCGTAGCCGTCCGGTCGAGCGCTGGCGAATGCCCACGCGTCGGCGACCATGTCGGTCAGTTGCGGCTTGCGCGCCCGCCAGCCGAGCTCCGAGCGGATCCGGTCGCCGGCGGCGACCAGCAGCGGTGGATCACCAGCCCGTCGGGGGGCCTCGCGCACGGCGATCGTCCGCCCGGTCACCTGCTCGGCAGCGACGATCACCTCGCGCACCGAGAAGCCCGCGCCGTTGCCCAGGTTGAAGATCCGGTGCTCACCGGAACGCGCGCCGTCGAGCGCCAGCAGGTGCGCATCGGATAGATCCTCGATGTGGATGTAGTCGCGCACTGCCGTGCCGTCCGGCGTCGGGTAGTCGGTCCCGAACACCTGAACATGCTCCGCGCGCCCAAGCGCGACGCGCAGGACGTTCGGGATCAGATGCGTCTCTGGCTCGTGGTCCTCGCCGACATCGCCGCTGGCACCGGCGACGTTGAAGTACCGAAGGCTCACCCCCCCGAGGCCGTGTGCCCGGCAGAAGTCGCCGATCATCCGGTCGACGGCGAGTTTGGAACCGCCATAGGGGCTGGTCGGACGCGTCGGCGCCATCTCGGAGATCGGGACCTCGTCCGGCTGGCCGTAGACCGCGCACGTCGATGAGAACACCAGCCTGGGCACTTCGTGCACGCGCATGGCGTCGAGCAGGTGGAAGCTGCCTAGGACGTTGTTGCGCCAGTAGCGCTCGGGGTACCGAACGGACTCCGCGACGAGCGCAAGCGCCGCGAAGTGCAGCACGCCGTCAAAGCCCCCAGCCAGCGTCATACGGACCGTCCGCTCGTCGCGCAGGTCGGCGTCCACGAGCTCTGCCCCGGGCGCGATCGCCTCGCGGTGACCACGCTCGAGGTTGTCGAGCACCACCACCTCGTGTCCGGCCTCGAGCAGCCGTCGCGAGACGACCGAGCCGATGTATCCGGCACCCCCGGTGACGAGCAGCTTCACGGCCGGCCGGCCTGGAGATCGCGACTGCCTTGCATGCGCGTCCGGGTTTGTAACAGAGCGGAGGGGGAGAAAACGTCCAGGCCGCCGGGGATTGCTTCCGAAGTGCCTGCAGACGACGTTAAGATCGCCAGAGGTGAACGACGTGTGGCAATCGGTCAAGATCGCGGAGTTCGAGCGGGTCATGGCAGACCCGTTCACCGTGCTGCTCAGGTTCGCGGGCCGCACCCGCCGCCGGCGGGGCGGCGACGGTCCCAGGCCGGCCCTGCTCGTGGGCGACGGTCCCCACGCGAGCCGGTTCGAGGCACTGCCCGCGCCGCCGGACCGGCGCGGACTGCTGCGCGCCGCGTACTCGGTGCCCGCAGCGGCGGTCACGCCAGGCACGTCGTTCGCGCTCGAGCTGCCCGACGGCACCACGATCGAGCTGCCCGCGCCGGTCGAGGGCACGCCGCGGATAGCGTCGCCGCTCGCGCCGGCGACGTCGGAGCACGCTCACGCCGAGGCCGCGCTGATCGCAGACGCGGAGCGAGCCGTCGCCGACGCGGAGCGGCGCGCGGCCGACGGGCAGCGGCGTGCGATCGAGGCGGAACAGCGAGCCGCGGACGCCGAACGGCTCGCGGCCGAGTCCGAGCAGCGCGCGAGCGAGGCCGAGGGATCGATCGAGCGCCGAGTGGCGGAAGGTCGGGCGCAGGCGCGGGCCGAGGCCGACACCCGCGCCGCCGAGGCCGCCGCGACTCTGCGCGGCCGGCTGAGCGAGCTCGAGCAGTCCGACCGGTTGCACGAGGCCGAGGCAAGAGCGCTGACGCTCGAGGTCGAGGCGTTACGCCACGCGCGCGTCGCCAGCGAGCGCGAGCTGCGCGACTCACTGGACTCGCTGCGCAAGATGACGTTCGAGCGCGACGAGCTCAGCCGCCAGGCGGAGGCCTTTGACGGCGTCGCGACCAAGGCGCGGGAGCGCGCCGGTCAGGCCGAAGCGGCGCACGAGAAGGCGACCGCACGCCTGAACGAGCTGGAGATCTGGCGCAGCGAGCTGGAACGCCGGCTGGCCGCCACGACCTCCGAGCTGGGCGCCGCGCGCGAGCGGCTGAAGGAGAGCGAGCGAGACCTGGCCGTGCTGCGCGACGCACGCTCAAGGACCGCCTCCGCGCCGCCGGCGCCCGCCCCGTCAGCCAGCTCGGTCGACCTCGATCTGGTGAGCCGCCGGGCGGAGGCAGAGGCCGCTCGCCAGGCCGCCGAAGAACTCGCGCGGGCCGCCGAGCGGGCCCGATCGCGGCCCTGAGGCGCGATAAAATAAGAGTTCTTCTCAATCTCCGGCGCCGCCTCGTTTGCAGCGAGTCTTTCCGTCCGCCGCGTCCGCGACCATAGCCAGCCCACTCGGCCGCCACGGAGTCGAGATCGGGCAGCCGAAGCAGGCGGAAACGAGAGGAGCACCACCATGTCAACCGCACCCCACACGCATCTCAGCACCGGATCCCAGGCGGGCGCGGGCCTCTCGGTCAGGCGGTACTTCACGACCGCCGGCACGCATCCGTTCGA
Organism: Solirubrobacteraceae bacterium; assembly: GCA_050696635.1. Classification (GTDB taxonomy): domain Bacteria; phylum Actinomycetota; class Thermoleophilia; order Solirubrobacterales; family Solirubrobacteraceae; genus Palsa-465. The sequence continues at coordinate 3,856 of JBOGYE010000247.1, forward strand.
GACCGTCGAGTGGGAGCGGCGCGACGCCCGGATCGGTCACGGCGACAAGGTCTCCTTCGAGCAGCGTGACGTCGAGTTCCCGAAGGCGTGGTCGCAGAACGCCACCAATATCGTCGCCCAGAAGTACTTCCGTGGACAGCTCGACTCGCCGGCGCGCGAGAGCTCGGTGCGCCAGATGATCGGGCGGGTCGCGGGCACGATCGCCGGCTGGGGGCGCGAGCGCGGCTACTTCGCCTCCGACGCCGACGCCGACGCGTTCGAGAGCGAACTGACCCACATCCTCCTGCACCAACTGGCGGCCTTCAACTCGCCGGTCTGGTTCAACGTCGGCTTCGAGGAGAGCCCTCAGTGCTCTGCGTGCTTCATCCTCTCGGTCGAGGACGAGATGGACTCGATCCTCGCCTGGAACACCAAGGAGGGCAACATCTTCCGCGGTGGCTCGGGCTCCGGGATCAACCTGTCGAAGATCCGCGGCTCGATGGAGCCGCTGGCCAAGGGTGGCACCGCATCGGGACCGGTGTCGTTCATGCGCGGCGCCGACGCCTGGGCGGGGACGATCAAGTCGGGCGGCAAGACGCGTCGGGCGGCGAAGATGGTCGTGCTCGACGTCGACCATCCCGACATCCGCGACTTCATCTCGTGCAAGGCCAAGGAGGAGGAGAAGGCCGCCGCGCTGCGGGACGCCGGCTTCGACATGTCGATCGACGGCGACGGCTTCTTCTCGATCCAGTACCAGAACGCCAACAACTCGGTTCGCGTCACAGACGAATTCATGCAGGCGGTGGAGCACGACGAGGACTGGCACCTGATCGCACGCGTCACAGGCGAGCCGGTCGGCGATCCGATCCCGGCGCGCCAGTTGATGAAGGAGATCGCCGAGGCCGCCTGGCGCTGCGCCGACCCGGGCGTCCAGTACGACACGACGATCAACCGCTGGCACACCAGCCCCGAGTCGGGCCTGATCAATGCCTCCAATCCGTGCAGTGAATACATGCACGTCGACGACTCGGCCTGCAACCTGGCGTCGCTGAACCTGATGAAGTTCCGTCGCGGCGACGGGACGTTCGACGTCGAGTCCTTCGAGCATGCGGTCGACATCATGCTGCTGGCACAGGAGATCGTCGTCTCGCCGTCGAGCTATCCGACCGAGCAGATCGGCGTCAACGCGCGCGCGTTTCGACAGCTCGGGCTCGGCTACGCGAACCTCGGCGCCTATCTGATGGCCGACGGCGTTCCGTACGACTCAGACGCCGGCCGCGCCACGGCAGCCGCGATCACCGCCTTGATGACCGGCCGCGCGTACCTGGAGTCGGCCCGGATCGCCGCCGCGATCGGACCGTACGAGCGCTATGCGGAGAACCGCGAGGCCCACAACGCGGTGATCCGGATGCATCGCGATGCCTCCTACGCGATCGCCGATGGCGACTGCGAGGATGCCGGCCTGCTGGCGGGGGCACGGACGGCGTGGGACGACGCTGTCGCGACGGGGGAGCGCCACGGCTATCGCAACGCCCAGGCCACGGTGCTCGCTCCCACGGGGACGATCAGCTTCTTGATGGATTGCGACACCACGGGGGTCGAGCCTGACTTCTCGCTGATCAAGTTCAAGGAGTTGGTCGGCGGCGGGCAGATGACGATCGTCAACAAGACGGTGCCGCTGGCGCTGCAGACGCTCGGCTACGCCGACGAGCAGATCGAGCAGATCGCCGCGCACATCAACGAGCATGGGACGATCGTCGGCGCGCCCGGCCTGCGCGAGGGGGATCTACCCGTGTTCGACGTCGCGGTCGGCGAGCGGGCGATCTCACACATGGGGCACATCAGGATGATGGGCGCGGTGCAGCCGTTCATCAGCGGGGCGATCTCAAAGACGGCGAACGTGCCGCACTCGGCGACGGTGCAGGACATCGCCGATGCCTACATCCAGGCGTGGCGGCTCGGGGTCAAGGCGCTGGCGATCTACCGCGACGGCTCCAAGACCGCGCAGGCCCTGCGCACCGACGCCCAGCAGCAGAAGTCCGCGGGGGCGGGTGCCGACGGCGCGACGGTCGGCGCCGGCGCGGTCGATGCAGAGGTGCAGCGGGCGGTCAAGGAGGCGCTCGCCAAGGCCGGTCCGAAGCGCCGCCGGATGCCGCGCGAGCGCCAGTCGCTCACGCACAAGTTCTCGATCGGCGGCCACGAGGGCTACATCACCGCCGGGATGTACGAGGACGGCTCGGTCGGGGAGATCTTCCTCACGGACACCGGCAAGGAGGGCTCGACGCTGCGCGGGATGATGAACGCGTACGCGACGGCGATCTCGCTCGCCCTCCAGTACGGGGTGCCGCTCGAGACGCTCGTGCGCAAGTTCAGCTACATGCGCTTCGAGCCCGAGGGCATGACCTCCAACCCGGAGATCCCGTTCTCGAAGTCGATGCCCGACTACATCATGCGCTGGCTGGCCTCGCGCTTTTTGGACGTCGACCTGCAGGAGGAACTCGGCATCCTGACCAAGGAGGTGCGTGCACGCAAGGCCGCGCAGGACGCGGCCAGCTCGCACGTCGGCGACACCGCGAGCCCGGCGGCGCCGGGCGCCCCCCGGCAGCCGGCGGGTGCGCAGCCCTCGAC
>JBOGYE010000248.1:0-4278 GCA_050696635.1 Solirubrobacteraceae bacterium
GACCAGCGGACCGAGATACCGCTCGATCGGACCCATATCTCGGTGCGTGAGCTTGTACCAGGCCTTGGCGAACGCCTGCGCGAACTCGTCAGGATGCTCGTAGAAGCGCTTGGATATCGGCCCGTAGATCGGGTCGAGCTTCAGCGCCAGGTCGGTCGTCAACATCACCGGCGCGTGGCGCCTGGACGGATCGTGGGCGTCGGGCACCGTGCCCTGCGCGGCCTGATCGGAGGCGGTCCACTGGTTGGCGCCGGCCGGGCTCTTGGTCAGCTCCCACTCGTACTCGTACAGGGTGGCGAAGAAGCTGTGGTCCCACTTCGTCGGGGTGGCGGTCCACGCCCCCTCGAGGCCGCTGGTCCAAGTGTGGCCGCCGTTGCCGGCGCCGACGGAGTTGCGCCAGCCCAGGCCCTGGTGCTCGAGCGGGGCGGACTCGGGCTCGGGCCCGATGTTGTCCAGGGTGACGGCGCCGTGCGTCTTGCCGAACGTGTGACCGCCGGCGATCAGCGCGACCGTTTCCTCGTCGTTCATCGCCATGCGCCGGAACGTCTCACGGATATCGACGGCCGCGGCGAGCGGATCGGGGTTGCCGTTGGGACCCTCCGGGTTGACGTAGATCAGCCCCATCTGCACGGCGCCGAGCGGGCCTTCGAGCTGCCGGTCACCGCTGTAGCGCTGGTCGTCGAGCCACTTCTGCTCCGGGCCCCAGTAGACGTCCTCGGGCTCCCAGGTGTCCTCGCGGCCGCCGCCGAAGCCGAATGGCTCAAAGCCCATCGACTCCAGCGCGCAGTTGCCGGCGAAGATCATCAGATCGGCCCAGGAGATCGCGCGGCCGTACTTGCGCTTGATCGGCCACAGCAGCCTGCGCGCCTTGTCGAGGCTGGCATTGTCAGGCCAGCTGTTCAGCGGCGCGAACCGCTGGCCGCCGGCGCCGCCGCCGCCGCGCCCGTCGTCGATCCGGTAGGTGCCAGCGCTGTGCCAGGCCATCCGGATCAGCAGCGGGCCGTAATTGCCGTAGTCGGCGGGCCACCAGTCCTGCGAGTCGGTCATCAGCTCGTTCAGGTCCTGCCGCAACCGCTCGAGGTCGAGCGTCGCAAACGCCGCCGCATAGTCGAAGTTCTCGCCCAGCGGATCCCGCCGCGGCGCATGGCGTCCGAGCACCGCGAGATTGAGCTGGTCCGGCCACCAGTCCCGATTGCGCCAGCCACCGCTGGGCGTATGCACTACTGGGCACTGCACTTCGCTGTCGGTGACGGCCACGGTGTTGCTCCTCTGACTCTGATGTTTGTCTCGTTGGCTTCGTATGGACGGATGCGCTCGTCAGCCGACCGACGCGACCGCGGCCGCGGCCGCGGCGACGCATCCGGGGCATCGGCCCCAGTAGATCACCTCGGCCTCGTCGATCTCGTAGCCGGCGTCATCGCCGGCCGTCAGGCACGGCGTGTAGCCGACCGCGCAGTCGACATCGACCGTGCGGCCGCACGCACGGCAGATCAGGTGGTGATGGTTGTCGCCGACGCGGTCCTCGTAGCGAGCGGGCGACCCACCGGGGGCGATCCGCCTGATGATGCCCTTCTCGGTCAACGCGGCGAGAGCGTCGTAGACGGCCTGCAGCGAGATCGCGCCGAGTGACTCGCGGACCGTCGCATCGATCTCGGCCGCCGTGCTGTGCGGCCGCTCGGACACGGCCCGCAGCACCGCCAGGCGCTGGGCCGTGACCTGCACCCCGCGCGAGCGCAGCAGGGACGATCGCTCACCGGATGTGGTCATCGCTCCTGGGTGCATCCGCCGTCGATACTAGAGCGATTCAACTATTGGTGTCATCTCGACATTTGAACAGCTATGCCGGACGCTCCCGACGACGGCCCGGCTTAGCAAGCCCACACGCCGATGCACGCCAATAGGTCTACAGGCCGCAAGGCCCCCTATCTAACGCCGGCCGGACCGGTTGGGAGCCACCGGGCGCGGCGGATAGCGCTGGCGCTCCTCCTCGGTCATCTGGCGGATCACGAGCGAGCCGCTCTGCACCTGCTCACGCACGACCTCGAGCTTCTCCGCACGCTTCTCCTCAGCGCGCTCGCGGGTCGTCTTCATCGTCTCAGCTGTGGCGTCGAGCCTGCTTCTTGCGCGGGCGCGTCCGGCTCCTGCGCCGGGTCGGGCTCTGGCCCCGCGTCTGGCTCCGGCCCTGCGTCTGGCTCTGCCGCCGCGTCTGGCTCTGCCGCCGCGTCGGGCTCTGGCACCGCGTCCGGCTCTGGCGCCGCGTCCGGCTCTGGCGCCGGGGTCTCGGCCTCCAGCCTGCGCGCGGCCTTCCTGGCCTGCTTATCGAGCCGCCGTGTCCGAAGCCTGCCCTCGCGAGCGAGCTTTGCAGCCGTGGTCTTCTTCTTGGCACTCGAGCCCATGCCTGACCGTCCTTAGTTGAAGGTTACGCCAGAGGTCATCAACCTCGACTGACCGGGGGCGAGCCGAGCAGCTCGTCGTCGCGCCCGATGTCGCGGGCGGCGCCGCCGGAGTCCCAGCGGCGCCGCGCGCGATTGCAAGCTAGATGAGTTGGACGCTCGCGGCCGCGGGGCCCTTGGGCCCCTGCTCGGCTTCATAGCTCACCTTGGCGCCTTCGGTCAGCGACTTGAAGCCGCTGCCCTGGATCGCGCTGTGATGAACGAACAGATCCTTGCTCGCGTCGTCGGGCGTGATGAAGCCGTAGCCCTTGTCGTCGCTGAACCACTTGACGGTTCCTGTTGCCATGGTTCCCTCCCGGGATGCCGTGTGCTGCGAAGCGCGGGAGGTGCGATAGCAACTACTACGAACGCTGGCACTGTTTGCCAGGCTCGAAGCCTGGCACGAGTCTCCTAGTCTAGCCACAGGCGGCACAAAGCTCGAGCACGGTCGATCCGGCCACGCTAGCCAACGCCCGGCGCGGCGAGAACCTCGAGTAGATCGCCGATGCTCTGCTCCCGCGCAAGCTTGTCCGGAATTGGCCGGCTGCGATGGACCGCGTAGCGGTTGCGACGGCCGATGCGCGTGCGCGAGACGTAGCCCGCCTGGGCGAGCTCGCCGACGATCCGATGCGCCGCCCGCTCGGTGATGCCGACCCGATCACCGATGTCGCGCAGGCGAATCCCGGGATCCTGGGCGAGGCATAGCAGGACCTGGGCGTGGTGGGTCAGAAATGACCATGTCGGCGCTCCCGTCACCGCGATCTCCTCAGAATGCTATATCTAGACAATGATTTCATGTATAGTGCATCAAGCAATCGGATGATGGGCACACCGACCGCGCAACTCCCGACCCGCGTCGACAGATGAGCGCCGTGAAGACCGGCGCGGTCCCGTCTCCCGCCGCGGCGATCGGCACATCGCAGGCGCCCTCGTGGCGTGCAACGCTGGCACCGCTCGCGCGCCCGCGCCTCGGGCGCAGCATGTTCGACCTGGCCACGTCGGTGCTCGCCTATCTCGGGCTGATGGTGGCGATGTACTTCCTGCTGGATGTCTCCTACTGGCTGGTGCTCGCGGCGTCGGTGCCGGCGGCCGGCTTCCTCGTCCGCACCTACATCGTCTTCCACGACTGCACGCACGGCAGCTTTCTGCCGTCACGCAAAGGGAACGAGTGGCTCGGTGCCGTGTGCGGGCTGCTCGTCTTCACCCCGTTTGCGCGCTGGCGCCACCAGCACGCGGGCCATCACGCGACCTCGGGCGACCTCGACCGTCGCGGCGTCGGCGACGTCCTGACCCTCACTGTCGCTGAGTACCAGGCGCGATCGCCTCGTGGCCAGCTTGGCTACCGGCTGCTCCGCCACCCGATGGTGATGTTCGGGATCGGGCCGATCTGGGCGATGATCATCGGGCCACGCCTGGTCTCACGCGGCGAGCGGCCTCGAATCCGTCGCAGCGTCCGGCGCACCAACCTCGCGCTCGCGATCGCGATCGGCGCGCTCTGCGGGCTACTCGGGTGGCAGAGCTTCCTGCTCGTAGAGGCCCCATGCGCGCTGTTGGCCGGCGCGGTCGGGGTGTGGCTGTTCTACGTCCAGCACCAGTTCGAGGACGCCTACTGGCAGAGCTCGGACGCCTGGAGCTACGACGAGGCGGCGCTCAGAGGCAGCTCGTATCTGAGACTTCCCAAGCTGCTCCAGTTCTTCACCGGCAACATCGGCCTGCACCACGTACACCACCTCTCGACCAAGATTCCCAACTACAACCTGCAACGCGCGCACGACGCATATCCAGCCTTTCAACAGGTCCCGACGCTGTCGCTGTGGAAGGCGATGCGGTGCGTGCAGCTGAAGCT
>JBOGYE010000249.1:0-15423 GCA_050696635.1 Solirubrobacteraceae bacterium
AGATAGGCGAGGAAGCCGAGGATCGTGACCACGTGGATCCACACGAACACGCGCTCCAGCACGCGCGTGGACTGACCGTGGGAGAACAGCCCCGAGAGCCCGTCGGAGACCGGCATCCACGCCGGCGGCCACTCGTTGAGCCCGAGCGCGATCCGCGAGGCGTGCCAGAGCAGCAGCGACAGCGCGATCACGGCGATCAGCACCAGGATCAGGTGGGCCTCGCTCGTGTGGCTGCCGCGATAGCGCTGCGGCCGTTGCACCTTGCGGATCCAGAACCCGGCGGCGACCCCGATCAGCACCAGCACGGCGAAGACGTCGACCATCAGCGCGTACCAGCCCTGGTCGCCGAGCCACGGCAGCGTGTCGTGGCGGTCGACCGCCCCGATCATCGCGATCAGGATCGTCGGGCCCAGCACCAGGAACCCCCAGAAGATGAACGCGTGCATCAGCCCCGGGCCCAGGCGCGCGAGCAGCTTGCGCTGGCCGAGCACGATCGTCCCCTCAGCCCGAGCCCGGCGCGCAACATCACCGCCGCGTGCGACGGGAGCGGCGGCGCGCAGCAACGCAACCAGGAAACGCACGCGCACGGCGAACATCACCACGCTGCCGGCCAGCAGCGCGGCGAGCACGACCGCGGCGATCACGACCCCGATGCCCCCCTCGCCTTCCTTATCTCGACACAGATTGCCGGCACCACCTCGTGCAGATCCCCGATCACCGCATAATCGGCGGAGGCCAGGATCGAGGCCTCGCCGTCGGGGTTGATCGCCAACAGCCGCTTGGCGCCCTTGCAGCCGGCCATGTGCTGGGTGGCGCCGCTGATCCCGCAGGCGATGTAGATCTCGGGCGCGATCTTGGTGCCGGTCTGTCCCACCTGGTCTGAGTGCGGGCGCCATCCGGCGCTGGTCACGGCGCGGCTGCAGCCGACCGCTCCGCCCAGCAGCTGCGCCAGCTCCTCGATCACCGAGAAGCCCTCCGCGGAGCCGACGCCGCGCCCGCCGGAGACGACCACCTCGGCGTCGGCCAGCGAGATGCCGCCCCCGGCCGCCGGGATCCGCTCGCAGACGCGCGCGACCCGGTCAAGCTCGGAGGCACCGGGGCTAACCGCGAGCGGCTGCACCTCTCCGATCGGAGCGGCGGCGACCGCATGCGGCGCGACCGTCAACAGCAAGGGCGAGCCGTTCACGCGCGCCTCCTCCAGCAGGCTGCCTCCCCAGCGCACGCGCACGACCGTGGCGGGATCGCCCGGCGTCGCCGAGGTGCAGTTGGCGGCGAGTGGCTGGTCGAGCTTGGCGGCGACGTGCGCGAGCACCTCGTTGCCGCGGTCGGTGCCGGGCGCGAGCAGCGCGTCGGCGCCGCGCTCGCCAGCCAGCTCGGCGAGCGTCTGCGCCCAGGCCGCGGGCGCGTAGGGTTCGCCGGAGTCGAAGCCGACCGCCTGGACGTCGTCGTCGCCGCCGAGCGAGCGGGCGAACGCGACCGCCTGCTGCGACAGCTCGTCGTCGGGCGCCGTTATCAGCACCAGCCTCATACGAGCCCGATCTCGGCCAGGATCTCCACCACCTTCGGTGCCGCATCGGCCCCGCGCCCGAGCACCTCCGCCTGCTTTTGCGAGCTGGGCGGCAGCACCAGCGAGACCATCTCCAGGCGGGGCGCCGGCCGCTGCGGCTTGCTCGCGGCCAGCGGCTTGCGCTTGGCGCGCATCCGCCCCGGCACCGACGGGTAGCGCGGCAGGTTGATCCCTTCCTTGACGGTGACCACCGCCGGCAGCGGCAGCTCGTAGACGTCGCGACCGCCCGCGACCTCCTGCTCGCAGCGCAGGCGCTCGCCCTCGATCGACAGGCCCTTGATCCCGGTCACGCACGGCAGGCCGAGCGCATGGGCGACGCGGATCGCCACCTGGTAGTTGCCCGCGTCGGCCGACTCGTTGCCGAACAGCAGCAGGTCGTAGGGCTCAGCGGCGTTGCCGATTGCGTCGACGATCGCGGCGGCGGTCGCCTGCGGGTCCCACTCGCCGCCGTCGCTGACCAGATGGATCGCATCGTCGATCCCGATCGCCATCATGTCGCGCAACTGCTCCTCCGCCTCCGGCGGACCGAGCGTCAACGCGGTGCTGGTGCCGCCATGGGCCTCGATCAGCCGGATCGCCTCCTCGGCGGCGCACTCCTCGTGCGGGGAGACGGTGAACCCCAGGTGCCGGGTCTGGATCGCGCGCTGGTCGTCACTCAGCGTCATCCGGCCGCCGGTCAGCGGCACCCGCTTGACGCAGACCAGGATCCTCACGAGCGTACGCGGGCGTTGTCGGGATCGAACAGCGAGGTCGCATCGACCGTCTGGACGGTGACCCCATAGCGCTCGCCCATGTACTGCACCTGCAACTGCTCGCCGACGCGGGAATGGTCGGGCGGCAGGTAGCTCATCAGGATGTGCTTGCCGATCGACGGCCCGGCGCCGGCGCTGGTGACGTACGCGCGCCGCCCCTTGGCGTCGACGATCGGCTCGCCGTCGGGCGTCAAGATCGGCTCGCCGCCGAGTGGGTAGCGCTTGATGCCCGTGCTCGCGGCGTGGTCGTCGACGGTCAGGGCGCACATCGTCGCGGCGGGCTCCTGCGCGCGCTGGCGCACGTGCGCCTGCTTGCCGATGAAGTCCTGCTCCTTGACCTTGCCCCAGGCCATGCCCGCCTCGACGACGTCGTACTCGCCCTCGAGCTCGGCGCCGTAGGCGCGATAGCACTTCTCCAGGCGGCCGGTGGTGCCGTACACGCCGGCACCGATCGGCACCGCGCCGTGCGGCGCGCCCGCCTCGGCGATCAGGTCCCACAGCCGTGCGCCCTGCTCGATCGGAGCGTACAGCTCCCAGCCGAGGTCGCCGACGTACGAGATCCGGCTGGCGATCACCGACAGCGGACCCACCTCGATCTCCTTCCAGCGCCCGAACGGCAGCCCCTCATGCGAGACGTCGTCGCCGGTGACGCTGGACAGGATGTCCCGCGCCCGCGGACCCCACAGCCCGAGCGTCGTCCAGGCGTTGGTCTGGTCGTGGATCTGCGTGGAGCCGTCGGCCGGGAGATGGTCCGCGAACCACTTCAGATCGGACATCCCCCAGGCGCCGCCGGTGACCACGCGGAAGGCGTCGTGCGCCATCCGCATGATCGTCAAGTCTGCCTTGAAGCCGCCCGCCGGCAGCAGGATCGGCGTGTACACCACGCGTCCGACCGCTACGTCCATCTGGCGCATCGCCAGACGCTGGACGAGATCCAGGGCGCCGGTCCCGGTGACGTCGAAGATCGCGAACGCGGTCAGGTCGGTGAAGCCCGCTCTGTCACGCATCGCGAGGTGCTCGGCGTTGATGATCGGCGACCACCAGCGCGCCTCCCACTCGGACTCGCGCCGCGTGACCCGGTCGCCGAACTCTTGAAGCAGCGGCGCGTTCGATTCATACCACTGGGGACGCTCCCAGCCCGCGGCCTCGAAGAACACCGCGCCCAGCGCGCGCTCGCGCTCGTAGTAGGGCGAGACCTTGACGCCACGCCCGGACTCCCATTGCTCGGCGGGATGGACGATCCCATACATCTTGTTGAAGCCCTCGGCGACGCGGGCGCGGATGTGGGCGCGGGTCTTCTGGTGCGGGTAGGCACGCGCGATGTTGGAGTCATAGACGTCGATCTCGGACTCCCCGTGCACGATCAGCTCAGCGACCGTCTTGGCCGCGCCCGGTCCCTCCTTGATCCAGATCGCGGCCGCCGACCACAGCCCCGCAACCTCGGGCGTCTCGCCGATCAGCGGCAGGCCATCGTAGGTGACCGACAACAGACCGTTGATCGCGTAGCGCACGCCGACCGACTCGTCGCCGACGATCTCCGGCATCAGCTCGAGCGCGTGCTCCATCTGAAGCTCGAAGTCGGCCTGCGTGAAGGGCAGCTCGGTCGGGCTCAGCGCCGACTGCTCGATCGACGGGATCTCGTCGGCGTCGAGCATGATCGGCCGGTGTGCGTAGGACCCGATCTCCAGACCGCCGCCGTCCTGACGCTCGTACATGTTGGTGTCCATGTCACGCACGATCGGGTAGTCGACCAGCGTCCGCGCGTCGGCGAAGCGCGCCACCGGTCCGATGTCGATCATCTGGTGCACCGCGGGCGTCAGCGGGATCTTGGCGCCGGCCATCGCCGCGATCCGCGGGCTCCAGCAGCCGCACGCGATCACGACCCGCTCGGTCTCGATCTCGCCCCGGTCGGTGCGCACGCCGACGACCCGGCCGTCCCGGACATCGAGCCCGACCACCTCGGTGTTGGCGCACACGGTCAGACCTGCCGCCTGGGCCCGTTCGCGCATGATCGTCGCCGCCCGCAGCGAGTCCACGACGCCCGCGCCCGGCGTGTAGAAGCCTCCGAGCAGCAGTGACTCGTCGATGAACGGCACCAGCTGCTTGATCTCCTGCCGGGTCAACAGTGAGACAGGCTCGATCCCCCAGGTGCAGGCAGCCACCATCCGCCGGTCGAGCTCCTGCATCCGCGCCGGCGTGCGCGCAACCTCGATTCCGCCGCATTGCAGGTAGACGTCGAGCGCCTTGTACTGGCGCATGCTCTCGAGCGTCAGCGCCGTCATCTCCTTGGAGTGGTCGACCGGGAAGATGAAGTTCGATGCGTGACCGGTGGAGCCGCCGGGGTTGGGGAGCGGCCCCTTGTCGAGCAGCGTGATCTCGCTCTCGCCCAGCTGGGTCAGGTGATACGCGAGGCTGTTGCCGACGATCCCGGCGCCGATGATCACGGTGCGTTGGCGGCGGGGCGGGCTGCTGGACTCCGAAGGGCTGGTGTCGGTGCTCATGTGGATCGCGGTCGGTGGTGGATGGTCGGGGCGGGAGGCTGCGCGGCAACCGCACACTCCACGTGGTGATATATCAGATGCAGGTCAGCAGCGTCAACGCGGTCCGGAGCCATTGTTAGAGTCCTGGACCGGCCTCGAGGCTCGATGACAGGAAGGCAGGGGAATCGCATGGGGATCCGCAGATCGACGACGCGCGCCCGCCTGCTCGTTTCGACGGCCGCGATCGCGGCGGTCGCCCTGTTCAGCGCCACGGCTCCCAGACGTTCTCGTTGACCGCCGACGACGAGTCGGGCACCGTCCCCAACCCGGTGGCGACCACGTCGGTGACGATGGCCAACCTGTCGGTCGCGACCAACCCGTCCTCGGCGCGGCTGTCGGCCAAGTGCACTGGAGCTTCTCGGGCTTCAGGCCCGGGAAGACGATCTACGGCCACTACATCCACGGCCGGCAGGTGGCGCTGGCGCGGTTCGGTCGCGCCCACGGTCCGTGCGGGATGCTGAAGGTGCGCGCCCGCTTCTACCCCGGCGGTCATCCGCGCTCGCGCAGCTACCGGCTCCAGCTCGACCAGTCGCGGCACTACAGCAAGCGCGCGCGCCCGCGGGTGCTGACCAGCATCTCAGCGTTCTTCGTCTGACGAACCGGCCCGCCTGCGTCAGGCGGACCACGCGTGGTCGAGCCCGTGCGCCCGCCCCGACGGAATCTACGCCGTCAGGCCGCCTGCGCGGCAGCGCTTGGCTTTGGAGGGCTCCCGTCCCCTACCGCGCGCACCGCGGCCAGGGCGGCCAGCGCGGTCGCAGCGCACGCCAGCACGAACGGGGCGCTTTCGCCGCCCGCGCCGATGATCGCCCCGCCAAGCGCCGAGCCGGCCGCCAGCCCTGAGATCAGCGCCGCTGCGACCCAGGTGAACGCCTCGGTCTCGACGCCGGCCGTGACCGCGCGCCCGATCAGCGAGTATTGGCAGGCGAACACCGGCGCGGTGGTCAATCCCGCCACCAGGCTGCATACCGCATCCTCGGGGATCGTGCGCGCCAGGATCAGCGGCGCGGTGCACGCGATCCCGGCGAGCAGCAGGCCGCGATAGCGCCGCGCCAGCGGCGCTTGCCACGAGCGCGAGCCGTACCACAGACCACCGGTCATCGAGCCGACGCTCCACAGAGCCAGCAGCAATCCGGTCGCCGGCCGCGAATGGGCGTGCAACGCAAGCGCCGGCAGGCCCACCTCGATCGCGCCGAGCGCCATCCCGGTCAGCGCGATCGGTCCAAGCAGCGCGCGCAACTGCGGGATCGCGAGCGCGCGCGTGCGCGGCGCCAATCGTGCGGGCGAGCCCGCCCCGGCGACGCGAGGTGAACTGACGAACAGCGCTGCGCCGCCGACGCCGACCGCCGCGCACAGGACCACCGCCACCGCCGGCGAGCTGAGCGCGATCACGATCGCCACGACCAGTGGACCGGTGATCCAGATCAGCTCCTGCACCACCGACTCCAGCGAGTAGCCGACCTCGCGGGTGGCGTGGTCGGGCAGGATCTCGCGCAGCAGCGCGCGCACGGTCGGCGCGATCGGGGGTTGCATCCCGCCCGCGGCTCCCGCCAGCGCCACCAGCGCCGGGGCGGGCGCGCCGGCCTCCGCCGCCAGCACCAGCGCGACCAGCGCCAGCGCCTGCCCGCACGCCACCGGGAACAGCACCCGCCGGCGTCCGACGCGGTCCACGAGCCGCCCCAGCAACGGCGCGATCGTCGCGCACGCCAGCGCCGAGGCGCCGACCGCGATCCCGGCGGCGGCGTAGGAGCCGGTGGTCCGGCGGACCAGCAGCAGGATCGCCAGTGACGACATCCCCTGGGGCAGGCGGCCGATCAGCGCGGTGATCAGCACGCGCGTGCAGCCTGGCATCGCCAGCACGTTGCGGTATCCGGCGATCATCATCCGAGCCTACAAACCGTGCGCAGTCTGGAGGGCAGAAGCTAAAGAAGCGCGCGCGATGGGCGATAACGCGCGTGTGCCGACCCTGTCACAGCTGTGGCGGCGGCTGTCGTCGCAGAGCGCGCAGACGCTGCTCGAATACGCCCTGATAGTGACCGCGGTGGCGGTCGTGGTGATCGTCGCGGCGGCGATCTTCGGCGGCAACGTCGGCGGGCTGTTCGGCAGCACCGCCCAGCACGTCTGAGCCGACGCGCCGGTCAGCGGCCGGCGATCCTGTCGGCCACGGCCGCGATCCTCGACTCGCGGCCGTGCTGCGCCTCGCGCCTGTCGGCGAGCCGGTACAGCGCGTGGATCCCGCGCGCGCCGAGGAAGCGCAGCGGCTCTGGCTCCCAGTCGCGCGGGGGATGGCCCACCCAGGGCAGCCGCGACAACTCGCTGCCACGCCCCAGCACCAGGTCGCACAGGGTCCTTCCGGCCAGGTTGGAAGCGGCCACCCCATCGCCCGCGTAGCCGCCCGCCCAGCCCAGGCCGGTCGCCGGGTCGTGGCCCACGGTCGGGCACCAGTCCCGGGACACGCCCAGGATGCCGTGCCAGGCACGCGCCACGGCGACATCGCGCAGCGCGGGGAACAGCGCCGTCAGTCGCCTGCGCAGCTGATCGACGGTCACGGCCGGCACTGAGCCCTCCCGGTCGGTGCGCGAGCCGTAGCGGTACGGAACGCCGCGCCCGCCGATCGCGATTCTTCCGTCGGCGGTGTGCTGGGAGTACGTGTACAGGTGCGAGCCGTCCAGCAGCGTCTCCGCGCCCTGCCAGCCGATCTGCGCCCAGATCGCCTCGTCCAGCGGCTCGGTGACGATCATCGAGCTGTTCATCGGCAGCAGCCTGCGGTGGGCGCCGGGGAGGTCGGCGGTGTAGCCCTCGGTGGCGCGCAGGACGTGCCGGGCGCGCACAATGCCGCCGGCGGTGCGCGCCAGCCCGGGCTCGATCGACGTCACCGGCGTGGCCTCGAAGATCGTCGCGCCGGCGCGCTGCACCGCCGCCGCGAGCCCGTCGATCAGCTTGGCGGGCTGAACCCGCGCGCAGTCGGGACTGAACAGCGCCCCCAGGCCGCCGTCCACCCGCAGCCGAGCGCGCAGCTGGGCGGCGTCGAGCAGCTGCTGCGCGAGCTCCTCGCCCAGGTCACGGCGCTCGGCCTCGGCCGCCGCGAGCAGTCTGCGAAGCTGCGTCTGGGACTGCGCGACGATCAGCGTGCCTCCGTGGCGCCAGTCGCACTCGATCGCCTCCCGAGCGACCACCTCGCCGATCTCCCCCACGGTCGCCTGAATCGCGGCCTGCATCCGCCGCGCCGCCCCGAGTCCCGCGCGCCGCTCCCAGGCGGCCGAGGTGCCCGACACCTTGCCCAGCACCCAGCCGCCGTTGCGACCCGAGGCGCCGAAGCCGACTCGGCGCGCCTCTAGCACGACGACCTCCAGTCCGGGCTGCGCACGGCCCAGCTCATACGCGGTCCACAACCCGGTGAACCCGCCGCCCACGATGCACACATCGACGGCGCGATCGCCGCGCAGCGCGGGCCGCGGCGAGCGCGTCCCAAGCTGGTCAAGCCAGAAGGACGGCTCCGTCGGCCTCACGTTGCGGGCGGTGGCGACGGCATCGAACTCGCTTGCATCGGCGCTGCTCCTCGGTTGGCCCCGTTCCGCGGCACGGTGCGGGGTCGCCAGGGTAGCGCCGGAGGGGCCCGCTGACCACGCCCTCGGGGGACAAACGAGTGAGGCTCGAGGCTCCATCGTGGATCTGCGACGATCCAGCCGACAAGTCGTCTGATTCAGAGGAGCAGGCAATGGACGAGCAGCGAACCCGGGCCGCCGTGCAGGCACACGCCGACGCCGTCGTCCGTGGCGACATGAACCACGTCGTCGAGGACTTCATCGAGGAGATGCGACCGCAGGTGCCGGAGATCGGCAAGGCCCTCCCCCAGCCGGTCACCGCGGCCGACGTGCGCAGCCTCGATGTCGGCGACGAGGAGAGCGTCGCCGACATCCACTATCAGGGCGACACCGGCTCGGTCACGATCCGGTCACGGTGGCGCGAGGTGGACGGGACGCCGCAGATCTTCGCGGGTGAGCCGGTCTAGCTCTGCCGGCCCTCCCCATCGCCGGCCCTCCCCATCGCCGGCCCTCCGCTTCGCCGGCCCTCCCTTCGGCGGCCCTCCCCTTCGACCGTCGCCCGTCGCCCGTCGGCCGTCGCCGCCGAGTCAGACGTCGGTCGGCGCCTGATGAGCGCGGCGCGACGCGCCGACCGACGCGGTCATCACCAGCGCGATCCCGGCCAGCGCGCGGACACTGAGGCCCTGGCCGAGCACCACTAGACCCATCAGCGCCGCCACCGCCGGCTCGAGGCTCATCAATACGCCGAATACAGGCGCGGCGATTCGCCGAAGCGCCTCGAGCTCGAATGAGTATGGAATCGCCGAGGACAGAATCCCGACGGCTGCGCCGATGCCCAGCGAGCGCGGCTCGAGCAGCCGCGTGCCGCCCGACGCGATCCCCACCGGCAGCGCCGCGAGAGCCGCGACGCACATTGCCACCGTCAGCCCGGTGCCGCGCTCGAAGGCGCGACCGAGGCGCGCGCTGAGCAGGATGTAGGCGCCCCACAGCGCGCCCGCGATCAGCGCGAACACCACTCCGAGTCCGCTCACCCCGTGCCCGGATCCGTCGGTCAGCGCGAGGATCCCCGCGACCGCGAGCCCGACCCAGATCAGGTCGACTCGCCGCCGCGAGCCGACCACGGCCACCGTCAGCGGCCCGACGAACTCCAGCGACACCGCGATCCCGAGCGGGATGCGGTGGATCGAGGCATAGAAGCTGAGGTTCATCCCCGCCAGCACGAGCCCGAATGCCACCGGCAGGACCAGCGCCCGCGGCTCTCGCCAGGGACTCCGCGCTTCGCCGTGGGGCCGTCCGCCGCGGCGGCCGCCGGCGCGTGCGATGGCGACCAGCACGATGCTCGCCGTCGCCAGCCGCAGCAGCACCGCGCCGCCCGGACCGACGGCTGAGAACAGGCCGACCGCCAGCGCTCCCCCGAACTGGACCGAGGCGATCGCCCCGATCACCAACCCGCCGGACGGCAATCGACGCAGCGGACCGGAGCCACGCTGCTTCGGCGAGCCGCGGAGCGCCACGGACGCGGCAGGAGCACGGCGGATGCGCGACGGCGCTGTTCCCATCGCCCGCGATGCTAGGCCGCGCCCCCAGCGCCTGGGCCGGGGGCTCAGCCGCCGCCTCAGGACCGAAAGACGGCCGTGCGCCCGATGCCAAGCGCCGCTAGCATGCGGACCCAGCGCGGCTGTAGCTCAGTTGGCTAGAGCGTCTGCTTGCCATGCAGAAGGTCGAGGGTTCGAGTCCCTTCAGCCGCTTATCGTGAAAGCCCTCCAAATTGGAGGGTTTTGTTTGGCCAAACGGCACGGACAGGTGGTGACCCGAGCGGCGCTACCAGTCGGCGCTACCAAACTGCATTGAGGCTTGCGGCATGCCGTGCGTGGTGCATCCCATCGCCAGAGCATGCGATGATCGCCCTTCGCAATGCCCGTGAACGTCCTTGACAGAGAGATCTTCAGCGAGGCCGAGGCCGCGCGACTTCTGCGCGTAGCGCAGGGGACGCTGAACTACTGGCTGAACGGCGGGAAGCGCCGTGGGCGCACGTACGCGCCAATCATCCGGCCTGAACCGAGCGAGGACCGCGTCGTCCCTTGGGCGGAGTTCGTCGAGGTCGGCCTGCTGCGCCAGTACCGGCGTGCCCTACAGGTGCCAATGGTCGAGGTCCGCCTGTTCGTCGACGAGCTTCGCAACCGGCTCGGCATTCCCTACCCTCTCGCGCACGCTCACCCGTTCGTCGGCGAGGGTAAGCGCCTCCTTCGCGAAGCGCAGGAGCACGCAGCTCTTGCGCCCGAGTTCTGCCTGATCGCCGAGGCACAAGGCCAGCTCGTGCTCACTCCGGCATCGGAGGCGTTCTACCGCCGCGTCACCTGGGCCGGCGACGTTGCGGCCGCCTGGCGACCAGCTGACAACCCGGACTCGCCGGTGCGGATCGATCCTGAGACTCGGTTCGGACGACCCTCGATCAGAGGCATCAGCACCGAGGCTCTGTGGGAGCAAGCCGAGTCCGGTGCGAGTCTCGAAGAGATCGCTGATGACTTTGATCTCGAGCTAGCCGATGTCCGCTGGGCGGTCTCATACGAGTCTGCCCCCGCGGCCGCGTGACCGAGCAGCGTCCCGCGACCGTTCGTTTCTACTTCGACGCCGACGTTCTCGGCGTCGCCAAGGTGGTCGCCGCGCTGCGGTACGACCTATCCCGGCGATCCGGGCGCCACGATCAACAAGCGCGTCCGGCCAGCCTGCCCAGTGACCACACCGGCCGTCAGAGATGAGGCGTGGATTCCAGAGGTCGCCAAGCGCGGCTGGCTGATCATCACGCGCGACCGCCACATCCAGGACCACCCTGCCGAGATAGCGGCAGTCCGCCACCATGCAGCCAAGATGGTCGCGCTCAGCGCGACCGACGCCAACAGCGTCTGGAACCAGCTGGAGGTCGTGATGGCCAATTGGCGGCGCTTCGAGGATCTCGTCGGCCAGGCGGGGCCGTTCATCTGGCGCGCGACACGGTCGGGGCTGGGGAAAGTCAACATCGATTGAAAGTTGGAGGGTCACCCGGAGCGCCCACCACGCGGCGGCACATTCCACGGGGGACGACCGTTCCAAATCACTGTCGCTTCTCGATTGCGGAGCGACGGCGCGTCGGCCCCAGTCACGACGTGTCTGGTCTTGCTCATTTGGGAGCAGCCTGGTCGATGAGCCGACCGGCTTCCGCTTTCTCCGAGCGTCGCTCGGCTCGTTGTACGAAGGTGAGCATTCCGCTCGCCCCGCCAGCCTGATCGACGCCGGTCGCACAACTGCTGCTATGCCAGGAGGGAACGGCAGTCTCGCCGCCGCGAGCGTGCGTGCTCTCCCAGTTGCTCAGATGCGGTGGTTTCCTCGAGGGCAGCCGCGACTTCCGCTTCCACCGGCCGGCGCTCGCGCAGACCTATGCGATGCCTGGGACCGGCCCCGACTATCCGCCTCGCCCGGACGTTTGCCGACAGTGTCGGCCTTGTGGCGGAGCAGATGCCTCGGTGGCGAGAGATCAAAGACCGCTCTTCGTGAAACGCTCGCTCGTAGACGTGTGCTGCTTCCCCTCTGAGTCCTCGGCATCGGGATAAGCGCGATTGGGTTCTCGACGTCGGTTGCGCGCTGCCAGAACCGTCACCGTGGCACACCGCCTGGTGGGTTTTCGACTCAGGGCTCGGAGACGCGAGCAAGGGGACGCGGCAGCCGAACGTCGGCGAGTGCAAGGTAGACGGTCAGTGCGGCGATGGCGATTGCCTCAGCGACGATCGCCGCGACGATCGCGGGTCGGTAGCCGTGTTCGCTGAAGCCGAACAGGCTCGAGGACTCGCTGATCCAGAGCGACACGAGTGACGTCCCCGCGATTCCGACCCCGCTCATCGCGAGCAGCGCGCGGAGCTGATCGGCGAAGCGCTTTGTGACGCGTCCGAGGGTGAGCAGCAGCCCGACTCCGACGACTGTCGCGGCGATGAAGTTGAGCAGGAACAGTGTGCCGATCGTGGGCACGGTCGAGAACTGGTTCGCGGTGTACTGCTGGAGGTGGTCGGCGCCGGTGGCGAGCACAGCGAGCGCGCCAACGCTTATCGCCAGCCGCGTGAGCATCGTGCGTCTGCGATCTGCGAGCATCTCAGGACTCCGTTTCGTTGGGGTTACCCCTGATGACGGCTGCGGAGGTTGTTTCGTTCCCGCCGCGAGCCTCGGGTGATGCCCGGTCGTCGGCGCATGCCGGTGGCGCGCTCGTGTTGGCCCGGCTCGCGCGCGCCGGTTATATGCGTCAGTCCCTCGCGGCGGCGCCGGCGACATCGTCACGTGACCGGGGGCTGACTCCACAACCGTCCGGTGCGGCTCAGACGGCAACCCACAACCGCGCTTCGAGGAACGCCCCAGCCGACGCGCCGGCAGAAGCGCCGGCGAGCCTGAGCCCACGCGCACCGGCCTACCGCCCCGGAGCACTCCGAGACCGAGATCCAGAAATGCCCCCACCCGGCCGCTCGGCGCCCGGGTCGGGCTGCTCGTGAGCGGTGGCGTCGCTACCGGCGGGAGGACCGCGCCGCGGATGGAATGCGCGGGCGCGATGGGATGCGTCACAGCGGACCACGCCAGATGGCGCTGGCGGGCGTCGTGTGCGACGCGCAGGGTGTCCCCCGGCGCGTCCTGCGGGGCGCTCGTCACGCACGCTGCAGGCCCAGACCAGCCGGGACGCCAATAGCCCACGATCGGGCGCCGCGATTGCACGGATCGCCGTCGCCCGCCTGGCTCCGTTGTCACCGGTCACGATTCGCGATCGGGAACGCCGCGCCCCACGGTCTCGCGCGGCTCGCGCACACCACAGCGCATGCCTGTCGATGTTTCCCTGGTCATTGCGGAAGGTCTCGGCTCGACGTGGGGTCTTTGACTGCTGACGCCCGCCCACAGGGCTGGCCAACAACCGAGGAGAACCACATGCACATCAGGATTCCAACGATCAAGCTCGCGCTGGCCGCCCTTGGCGTCAGCGGCGCGATCGCCGTCGCCGGCTGCGGCGGTGGCGGCGGTGGGTCGGGGTACGGCGCTGCCGGCTCGGCCTCTCCGCAGGTCACCAACACCGCGCCGGCCAGCACGCCGTCGTCGAGCGCGTCCGCCGCCGGCCCGTCCGCCACCGCACCCGCGAAAGCACGATCGGCGACCGCGCCCGCCAGCGCGATCCCGCAGCACAACGGCGGCGACCAGGACGGCGATAACAACGGCGGCCCCAGCGACGGCGACGGCAACCTCTAATCGACGAATCGACAAACAGGCAATCAAGGAGATCGACCCATGACCAAGCCCATCCGACACGGCGGCCGGGCAGGCCTCGCGCTGACACTGGCCGGGCTCGTGCTCGTGTTCGCGCTCAGCGCCGGCGCAAAGCTCGCGGCCGCCCGCGCAAGCCAGCGCCCGCTGCCCGTCACCGTGACGGCGACGCACAGCTCGCGGCTGCACGAGACGATCCTCGTAGCGTCCGGCAGCGGACGCACGCTGTATCACCTCGTGCCCGAGAGCGCGCACCACATTCTGTGCATCGGCGCGTGCGCGAAGCTGTGGCCGCCGCTGCTCGTCAAATCAGCTCACCCGCAGCTCAAAGCTGGCTCAGGGGTGCACGGTCACCTGTCGATCGTGCGCCGTCCCGACGGCAAGCTGCAGGTGGCGTTTGACGGGATGCCGCTGTACACGTTCGCGCGCGACCATCGCCGCGGTGACGTCAACGGGCAGGGCTTCGGCGGCGTGTGGTTCGTGCTGCGCACGAGCCACGCCACGACCTCCAGTACGGGCAACCCGATCCCCCAGCACAACGGAGGCGACATGGACGGCGATAACAACGGCGCCCCGAGCGACGGCGACGGCAACCAGTAACCAAACACGCGGGCGCCCCTCGGGGCGCCCGCCAATCACCCCGACATGCTCACCCCTCGCACATTTGCCAACGCTTGCGCCCACCAACGCCCATGGCCCGTGCGCCCACGGGCATCGAACACACCACGGTGCATCGAGTGCCAGCGCCAGGCGGCGGCGCGCCAGGCCGCACACGTCGCATTCGCAGTGCGCGCAGCGGCGGATTGGCGCGCCGTGCAGGCCGGCTCGCCTGGCAGAAGCTCGTAACCCAGCCAGCGGAACGAGCCCCGGAAGGTTCCGCCGCCGGCGGGAGTCTTTAGCACCCAACGGGCCCGCATCTGAAGCGGGACCGCCCTCTACACAGCATGTCCCGAAAGGACCCACGATGAGCAACCACGATCATTCCCCGACCCTGTCCGAGCCCACCTCAGGCGATCTTCAAGGCCTCTGGCAGCGCGTCGTTGGGCGCCGCTCGTTTTTGAAGGGCGTCGGCGTCGCCGGCGTCGCGGCCGTCCCCGCTGCCGGGATCCTCGGCGCCGGCACCGCCTTCGCGGCGGGCTCCCGTCCCACCAATGGAGACGTCGCGATCCTGCGGTTCCTCGCGGCCGCGGAGATCATCGAGTCAGACCTGTGGTCGCAGTACTCAGAGCTCGGCGGTGTCAACGGCGGCAATCCGGCGTACATGGCCGCGTTGCAGAACCTCGACTCAGACATGCCGCAGTACATCGCCGATAACACCGACGATGAGCTCAGCCACGCCGCGTTCATCAACGCGTACTTGCGCTCCAAGGGGGCCGAGCCGGTCTCGCTCGAGCGCTTCCGCACGCTGCACGGCAGCGACGCGACCGGCGCCAAGCACAAGCAGCGGCTGACCGATCTCAAGGCCCTGAACGTCGACACCAGTTGGTACACGCGCTACCGGTCTCCCAACAACCCCGATCTCGGCGCGACGTTCCCGCAGGCGGTGACGATCAAGGACCAGCCCGCGATCCCGCTCAACGACAGCGACACGCCCCCTGGCACGAAGATCCCCACGCCTCCGTTTCCGTCTAGCGCGGACCCGAAGGCGGTGCGGATGCAGGCGATCGCGAACGCCGCCGGGTTTCACTTCGCGATGATCGAGCAGGGCGGCTCGAGCCTGTACTCGACGCTGAGCCTGAAGTGCTCAAGCGTCGAGG
>JBOGYE010000250.1:0-6593 GCA_050696635.1 Solirubrobacteraceae bacterium
GTGCTACACGATCGGCGCCGTGGTCGCCGACCATCTGAAGATGCCGTCGCTGACCCAGGTGATCAAGCTCGATGTCGCCGGCCAGACCCTGACGTGCGAGCGCCAGGCCGAGTATGGATACGACACGGTGGCGATCGAGCTGCCGGCCGTGATCTCGGTCGGCGACGCGATCAACGAACCCCGCTACCCCTCGCTGAAGGCGATCATGGGCGCCAAGAAGAAGCCGCTGCAGACGCTGTCGGCGAGCGACGCCGGGATCGACCCGGAGCTGGTCGGCGAACAGGGATCGCGCGTCCAGTGTGGCGAGTTCAAGGATCCGCCCGCCAAGGCCGCCGGCGAGATCATCGAGGACGAGGACACCGACGAGACAGTCGCGCGGATCGTCGCCTGGCTGGATGAAAGGAAGCTGATCTAGACATGGCGGACATCCTCACCTACGTCCTCCACTACGAGGGCGCGTTCAACAAGAACTCGCTCGGCGCCGTATGCGAGGGCGCCGCGCGCGCCAAGGAGATCGGCGGCGAGTGCCACGCGGTGGTCGTCGGCGGCGAGGACCTGACCGAGGAGCTGTGCAAGAGCCTCGGTGGCTATGGCGCCACCAAGGTGTTCCGCGCCAAGGGGTCCGAGGGTCTAGCCCAGCCGGTGGTCGACGCGATGGCGAACGTGATCGAGCGCCACGGCCACGGCTATGCGCTGTTCGGCGGGGGTCTCTTGGGCTTCGAGATCGGCGCTGGGCTGGCGGCCCGCCGTCATGCGGGCGTGACGATGGAGGTGACAGCGGTCCGCGCGCAGGATGGCAAGCTGGTCGCCGAGCGCCCGATCCTGCAGGACTCCAAGATCTCGGTCTCGCACTACCGGGGCGCGCTGGGGATCATCATCGGACGGATCAACGCGTTCGAGGTCGCCCAGGCGAGCGACGCCGTGGCCGAGATCGTGGACGTCGAGGTCGACTATTCGGCGTGGTCGCAGCAGGCGAAGATGGTGAAGCGCGGCGAGCAGCGCGGCGCCGACGTCGACATCGAGGGCGCGGACATCCTCGTCGCCGGCGGTCGCGGGCTCGGCAAGGCCGAGGGCTTCCAGCTCGCCGAGGAGCTGGCCAAGGCGTTCGGCGACAAGGCGGCGGTGGCCGCCACTCGCGCCGTCGTGGACGCGGGCTGGTACCCGTACGCGGCCCAGATCGGGCAGACCGGCAAGACGGTCTCGCCGAAGCTGTACCTGGCGGCCGGCATCTCTGGAGCGATCCAGCACAAGGTAGGGATGCAGTCCTCGGAGAACATCGTCGCGATCAACAAGGACTCCAACGCCCCGATCTTCGAGTTCTCAGACCTCGGGATCGTCGGCGACCTGAACAAGATCGTGCCGAAGCTGACCGAGGCGATCAGGGCGCGGAAGGCGGGGTAGCGATGGGCCACGCGCCGAGCGAGTTCCCGCCGCCGGTCGACTCGGTCAAGGAGTTCGTCAAACCGTCGCTGGACTCCGAGGAGGAGCGGATCGAGGTGGGCGTCGCGATCGTCGGCGGCGGCACCGCCGGGCTGTCGTGTGCCAACCGCCTGCTGGCGCTGCTGGCGACCGACGAGGCGCTGACCGAGCGCCTCGGCGAGGTGCCGGTGGCGGTGATCGAGAAGGCCAAGACCTGCGGCGGGCACAACCTGTCGGGCGCCGTGATGCGCCCGGGGCCGCTGCAGGAGCTGTTCCCCGACCTGACCCGGGAGGATTGGCGCCGGGAGCGATTCGCCTTCGGCGAGGTCAAGCGGGAGTCGATCTACGCGCTGCCAAACGCCAGGATGAAGCTGCCGGTGCCGCCGTTCGCCGTGCCCAACTTCCACAATCTCGGCAACGAGGTCGTGTCGGTGGCGGCGCTGGCCCGCTTCCAGCAGGCGCGCGCGGAGGAGGCCGGGGCATACGTCCTGACCGAGACCTCGGCGACGCAGTTGGTCGTGCAGGACGGAGCGGTGGTCGGCGTGCGCTCGGGCGACAAGGGGCGCGGCAAGGACGGTGAGCCGCTGGGGAACTTCGAGCCGGGTACCGACATCGCCGCGCGCGTGACCGTGCTGGCCGAGGGCTGCTGGGGCCATCTGACCGGCGCCGCGATCCGCGAGTTCGGGCTCGGCGAGCACCGCGAGCCGCAGGTCTGGGAGCTCGGGGTCAAGGAGGTCTGGAAGGTTCCCAAGCCGCTTGACCGCGTGATCCACACGATCGGGCCGTGGCCGCTGCGGATACCGGCTCGCTACGGTCAGGTCGGCGGCAGCTGGCTGTACCCGATGAAGGACTCCAAGACCGGCGATGACCTGGTCTCGCTCGGGTTCGTGGTCGATCTCGACTACGCGGACGCCACCACCTCGGTCCACGACCTGCTGCAGCAGTTCAAGCTGCATCCGCTGGTGCGGGGGATCCTTGAGGGCGGCGAGCGTGTCGCCTGGGGCGCCAAGGCGCTCCCCGGCGGCGGCTACTGGTCGATGCCGAAGCTGACGATGCCGGGCGCGCTGCTCGTCGGTGACGCGGGCGGGATGGTCGACGCCGCGGCGCTGAAGGGGGTGCACCACTGCATCCAGTCGGGCCGCCTGGCGGCCGAGGCGATCTTCGCCACACTGCAGGCCGGCGCCTCGCTGGACTCCTACGAGCAAGCGATCGAGGACTCGACGGTCGGCCGCGAGCTGTGGCAGGTGCGCAACACGCGCCAGCCGTTCCAGAAGGGATTTCTGCGCGGAGCGCCGCTGTCCGGCGCAGCGATCATGAGCCGCGGCCGGATTCCGCGCGGGCGCCTGCACTGGCACCGCGGCGACGCCGTGCCGCTGTTCGTCGGCGACACCCGCAAGCGCTACCCGAAGCCAGACGGCAAGTACACGTTCGACAAGCTGTCGAGCGTCTACATCTCGGGCAACGCGACCCGCGACGACGCTCCCAACCACATCCGCGTGCGCCGCGAGGTTCCTCGTGAGATCGCGGAGGGCTGGCGCTGGATGTGCCCGGCCGGCGTCTACGAGATTCCCGAGGACGCGCCCGAGAGCGGCCCCGTAGACGTCACCGTCAACTACACCAACTGCGTCCAGTGCGGCGCGATCACGGCCAAGGGCGGGCGTTTGACCCCGCCCGAGGGCGGCGACGGCCCGCTGTACACGATCACGTAGCTGCCTGCAACTTCCGCCGGGGTCAGTGGTTAAGTGAACCGTGCGGCGGTTCACCATCCTTGTCGGCGGTCTGCTGGGCGCGGCGTTAGTGGCGCTGCCCGGCGTGGCGGTGGCCGGCTCGGGTCCTCCGTCGCGAGCGGCGCTGGCGCGGTTTGAGTGCCGGCGCGCGGTCGATCCGGGCGCGCGGGCGATCGCGGTGCAGGCGGCGATGCGGCCGGTAGCTGGCACGCGGCGTCTGGCGGTGTCGTTCCGGCTGCTGGAGCGCCCTCCCGGAGCGTCGTCATCGATCGACGTGCAGGGGGGCACGCTGGACACGTGGATCACGCCGCGCGACCGGACGCTCGGACAGCGCGCGAACGACGTCTGGCGCGTCAGCAAGCCGGTCTATGACCTGGTCGCTCCGGCCCGCTACCGCTTCCGCGTCGCCTTCCGCTGGACCGGGGTCGATGGCAAGGTCCTTGGCACCAGCGTGCGCTACAGCGCAACCTGCATCCAGCGCGAGCTCAGGCCCGACCTGCTGGTCCGCTCGATCACGGTCGCGCCGATCGCCGGACGTCCCGACCGTGACCTGTACACCGCCGCGATCGCCGATCGCGGAGCCACCGGAACGGGGCCGTTCCAGGTCGAGTTCGTGCCGGGAGCGGCGGCCGGCGCGCCGGCGCCAACGATCCGCACGGTCAGATTCCTTCACGCGCACCGCCAGCGCGTGATGCGGTTCGTCGGCCCGGTCTGCGACCCGACTGCCCCGCCGAGCATCAGCGTCGACCCCGCCGGGGTCACGGACGACTACAACCGCGCCAACAACGAGTTGGTCGCGACCTGCCCGGCCGCGATCGGGGCCAGCTAGACTCGATCAGACGATGAAGAGCGCAATCCACCCCAGCTACACCGAAGCCCACGTGCGCTGCACCTGCGGCAACGAGTTCATGACCCGCTCGACGCAGGCCGAGATCCACGTCGAGATCTGCTCCGCCTGCCATCCCTTCTACACCGGTCGCCAGAAGCTGGTCGACACGGGCGGGCGCGTCGAGCGCTTCCAGCGCCGGGTCGCCAAGGGCCGGCGCGCCGCGCGCACGACCGCGGGCTGACCGCGGTCGGCTCAGAGTCGATGCGGGGCGAGGGGCGCGGCCAGTCCGGCGCCGCTCCGCTGACCGCGCGGGAGGCGCCGTGCGCGGCTCCGCTGACCGCCGGGCGCGACGCCCCGCTCGGGGGCCAGGCCGTGCTGGAGGGCGTGATGATGCGAGGCGTCGGTACCTGGGCGGTCGCGGTGCGCCGGCCGGCGCCGACCGGTCCCGACGGCGAGATCGATCCCCAGACCGAGACGCTCGGCGAGATCACGATCAGCTCGTTTCCGATCCGGGCGCCTGCGCGCCGGTGGCTGCGGCGGCTGCCCGCTGTACGCGGTGTGGTCGCGCTCGTGCAGTCGCTGGCGATCGGGATGCGCGCGCTCGGGATCTCGGCCAATGAGGCGCTGACCGAGCCAAGTGCCGCCGACGGCGCCGACCCCGAGTCGGACGACGGGGCCAAGGGCAACCAGCTCTCCCCCGCCGCGTGGATCGGGACGGTGGTGGTCTCGGTGGCGTTCGCGGTCGGGCTGTTCTTCGTGGTGCCGGTCTCGGCCACCAGCCTGATCAAGCATCAGCTCGGCTCCTCGGTGCTGTTCTGGATCGTCGAGGGGGCGCTGCGGACCGCGATCTTCCTCGGCTATCTGGCGTTGCTGTCGCGGCTGCGCGAGCTGCGCCGCGTGTTCGAGTACCACGGCGCCGAGCACAAGGTGATCTCCTGCTACGAGGCCGGCGACGAGCTGACGCCCGCGCGGGCGGCGCTGTACTCGCGGCTGCATCCGCGCTGCGGCACCAGCTTCCTGCTGATCGTGATGGTGCTCGGGATCTTCGTGCTGGCGCCGGTCGGGCTGCCGGCGCTGTGGATCCTGATCCTGAGCCGGATCGTCGGCGTGCCGGTGATCGCCGGCCTGTCGTTCGAGGTGATCCGCTGGGCCGGTCGCAACCGTGGGCGGCGATGGGTGCAGTGGATCATGTATCCGGGCCTGCAGCTGCAGCGGTTGACCACGCGAGAGCCGGATCTGGATCAGCTGGCGGTCTCGATTGCGGCGCTCGAGGCGGTGCTCGCGGTCGAGACGCCGGGCGCCGCTTCGGCCGACGACCTGGTCGGACTCGAAGTCGTCGCCTGACCCGCCGCTTCGTCGCCTGACCGTGCCGCCCCTAGGGTTCGCGGCCAACCTAGACTCGCCTGCATGATCGACGGTCTCGTCAAACAGGTGCTCGACCGGTTCACGCAGCTGGAGCGCGACCTCGCAGACCCAGCTGTGATCGGGCATCGCGAGCGCTACGCAGCCGCCAGCCGTGCCTACCGGGAGCTGGAGCCGGCTGCGCGCCTGGCGGCCGAGTACCGGCGCGCCCTCGACGACGCCGAGGGCGCGCGCGAGCTGCTGGCCGAGGACGGCGAGGACCCCGAGCTGCGCGCGCTGCTCGACGGCTCGCGCGAGCGGATGGCCGCGCTCGAGGAAGAGATCCGCCTGGCGATGGTCGAGCGCGACCCCAACGACTCCAAGAACGTGATCGTCGAGATCCGGCCCGGCGCGGGCGGCGACGAGGCGGGCCTGTGGGCCGGCGACCTGTACCGGATGCTGACGCGCTACGCCGAGCGGCTCGGTCTCGAGGTCGAGCCGCTGGCTATCGGTGACGGCGACTTCACCTTCGAGATCAAGTCCCGCCCGTCCCAGGGCGCCTACTCGGTGTTCAAGTTCGAGGGCGGAACCCACCGCGTCCAGCGCGTCCCCGAGACCGAGTCCCAGGGCCGGATCCACACCTCGACGGCGACAGTGGCCGTGCTCCCGGAGGCCGAGGAGGTGGAGGTGCAGATCGATCCGGGCGACCTGCAGATCGACGTCTACCGCAGCTCCGGGCCCGGCGGGCAGTCGGTCAACACGACCGACTCGGCGGTCCGGATCACCCACAAGCCGTCCGGGATCGTGGTCTCGATGCAGGACGAGAAGTCCCAGCTGCAGAACCGCGAGCGGGCGATGCGGGTGCTGCGCGCGCGCCTGCAGGAGCGGGCGACGGCCGAGCAGCAGGCGCAGCTGGGAGCCAGCCGGCTGGCGCAGGTGGGGACCGGCGATCGCGCCGAGAAGATCCGCACCTACAACTACGGCGAGCGCCGCGTCAAGGACCACCGGATCAACCTGCTGCTGCACAACCTCGACGAGATCCTGCTCGGCGGGCTGGATCAGCTGACAGATGCGCTCCAGGACGACGAGAAGCGCCGGCGGCTGGCCGAGAAGGCGGATGGCTGAGGGGACCCGGCCGGCGGCCGGGATGCCGACCGTCGGGACGCTGCCGACTGCTGGGACGGGGCCGACCGTCGGGGCGGGGCCGGCCGTCGAGCCGCTGCCGGCCGTCGAGCCGCTGCCGGCCGTCGAGCCGCTGCCGGCCGTCGGGACGGGGC
>JBOGYE010000251.1:0-13385 GCA_050696635.1 Solirubrobacteraceae bacterium
GACCCGCCGCGAGGAGCGCGCGCGCCGGCTAGTCGCGGCGCAGCGCGAGCAGGCTCGTGGAGCGCGGTCGCTGGGGCGGGAGGGGACTCGGCCGCAGGGGCCATTCGGCGGGCTGCCGGTGTCCGAGCTGGCGATCCTTGCGGGCCTGGTCGCCGCGGTGGTCGGCTATTTGGAGGGCGCGACCACGCCGCTGATCACCGGGCTGGTGATCTGCGGACTCGGGGTGGTCGAGATCACCGCCCGCGAGCACCTGTCCGGCTACCGGTCGCACGCCGCGCTGCTGGCTGGGCTCCCGGCCGTGGCGCTGGAGGTCGGGCTGGGGTTGACGCTGGCGCCGACCCAGCGGCTGCTGCTGCTGGTGGCGGTCGTGCCCGTCTACGCGCTCCTGTTCCGGCTGCTGCGCCGGCGCTTCCTGGCCGCACGCCAGGCGCGCGTGGCGCGCGCCGCGGATCCGCGAGCGCGTGGATAGCGTGGCCTGTCGGCCGCCCCTCGTCAGCCGCCGACGATCTGCGCGAACTCATCCCGCTCGCGCAGCGATTCCAGATCCTCGTCGGCGCGAGCCAGTTCCGCCAGCGATGGCAACAGCTCGATCGCGCGCCGCAGGTGCGTGATCGCATCCTCGGTCCGTCCGGCGCGGGCCTCGAAGCAGGCCGTGTTGTAGTAGACGTTTGCGTAGGGCGGGTCGTCGGCGATCAGCGCCTGGGCGCGGTCGGCGCCCAGCTCGTATTCGCCTGACTGAAACAGCGCCATCAGAGGAGCGAACAGCTCCCAGCCACCTGGCCTGTACGGCTGACCCGGCGGTGCGCCACCGATCGCCAACACCGTCGTGCCGGCCGTCTTGGCGAACGCGGTCCGCTTGATGCCAGCCGGCACATGGATGAACGTCCCGGTCGGCGCGTCCTGAGACGCTCCGTCCAGCTCGAAGGTGGCGTGCCCGGAGGCGACGAAGTACAGCTCCTCGCTGGACTCAGGCTCGGCCTCGTCGTGCTCGTTGATCAGCCGGTCGCCGTCGGCGTGCGCGGTCATCGCGTTGACGCCAAAGGTCGTGATCCCGAAGTGATGGCGCACCGGGCGAAACGGGCAGCGGCCGCCGTCGATCTCCTGGATCTCGTCCAGCCGGGCGACCGTGGCAGCCATCGCTTCGAATCTACATCACTCGCGCATCCACGGGGGCGGGGTCGGGGTCGGGTTGGGGGTGCTCGGAGCCGGCCGGCTGGCCGGGCAGACGCAGCGTGAACAGCGCCCCGCCGCCGGGCGCGTCGGCGACCGCCACGCCGCCACCGTGCTGCTCGGCCACCTGTCGCACGATCGCCAGCCCCAGCCCGCTGCCCTGGCTTCCGCGGGCGCTGGCGCCGCGGAAGAAGCGGTCGAACACGTACGGCTGGTCCTCGCGCGCGACGCCGGGACCGTGGTCGCGGACGGTCACACCGCCGGCGTTCGCGGTCAGCGCCACCGTGGCGCCCGGTGGCGAGTGCCGGCTGGCGTTGTCGAGCAGGTTGTTGATCGCGCGGCCCAGCCGTTCGGCGCGACCGTCGACCACGGTGGGCGTCAGGTTCGCCTCGAACTGCAGCTGCGGCGCGTTGCGCCGCGCGCGCGCGACCGACTCCTCGGCGACGCGGTCCACGCGCACCTCCTCGATCGCGGCCGTGTGCTCGTCCCCGCGCGCGAGCTCGATCAGGTCCGAGACCAGCGCCGTCAGCTCCTCTGACTGCTCGACGACATCGGACAGCAGCCGGCGGCGGTCCTCGGCATCCAGCTCGCCGCCCTCCAGCAGCACCTCGATGTTGGTGCGCAGGCTGGTGACAGGGGTGCGCAGCTCGTGCGAGGCGTCGGCGACCAACTGGCGCTGCGCGCGGACCGACTCGTCGAGCGCGGCCCGCGAGGTCTCCAGCCTGTCGAGCATGTGGTTGAAGCGGGTCACGAGCTGCCCGACCTCGTCATCGGCATCGTGGACCCGCAGGCGGCTTGAGAGATCGTCGGTCTCGCCGATGTGCTGCACCGCCTGCGCGACCTCCGCCAGCGGCGCCAGCACGCGGCGCGACGCCAGCCGTCCGAGCGCGACCGCCAGCACGATGCCGCCGATCAGCAGCAGCGCCAGGACGACGCGGAGATGGGCAAGGATCGTGTCGGTGCCATTCAGCGGGCGTGCCAGCTCCACCGCGCCGGGCACGCTCGGGCCCCCGGGAGACGACGACAGCGTGGCGCCGAAGCACAGCAGTCGCAGGTGGTTGTCGCCGACGTGGACGTCGGCGACGAACGAGCCGCTGCCGGCGGCCGCGATCCGGCGCACGCGGGCCGTGACCGGGAGCGTCAGGTTGCCCTGCAGCCGCGGGAACACCTGGCCGGACCCGAGCACGATCTGCTGGTACTGCGCGGGTCCGCCGGCGCTGGCCGGGATCCCGGGCAGGTAGTCCTGCTGGATTCGCCCGGACCGGATGTCGGCCTGCTGCTGGGCGGCCAGCGCCGAGTCGACCTGCCCGCGCAGCTGACTTCGCACCAGCAGATAGCAGCCGAGGACCGCCAGCGCCACCGCCACGCCGACCGACGCCCCCGCGATCAGCGACACCCGCTTGCGCAGCGACAAGGCGCCTCAGTCCCGCAGCACGTAGCCGATCCCGCGCACGGTGTGTAGCAGGCGCGGCTCGCCGCCGGCCTCGGTCTTGCGGCGCAGGTAGCCCATGTAGACCCCGAGCGCGTTGGACGTGGGACCGAAGTCGTAGCCCCAGACGTTCTCGAAGATCGTCGAGCGGGTCAGCACCTGGCGCGGGTGGCGGAGGAACAGCTCCAGCAGCAGGAACTCGGTCTTTGACAGCTCCACCAGGCGGTCGCCGCGGTGCACCTCGTGCGCGACCGGGTCCAGTACCAGGTCGGCGTAGCGCAACGGCTCGGAGTCGTCGGCGCCCTCGCCCGAGCGGCGCAGCAGCGCCCGCAGCCGCGCCTGCAGCTCCCGCAGTGCGACCGGCTTGACGAGATAGTCGTCGGCGCCGACGTCCAGACCCTCGACTCGATCATCGATCGCATCGCGGGCGGTCAGCATCAGCACGGGGGTGCGGTCGCCGGCCTGGCGCAGGCGGCGGCACACCTCGAGGCCGTCGAGCCTGGGCATCAGCACGTCGAGGATCACGGCGTCCGTGGATCCGGCCGCGAGCACGTCGAGCGCCTCCTCGCCGTCGGCCGCGAGGGTCACCTCGTGGCGATCGAGCGCCAGCGCGCGTTCCAGCGCCCGCCTCACGGCGGGCTCGTCGTCGACCACCAGCACTCGCGCCATGCGGCACATCATGTCGCGCGCATATAAGGGTTCGCAAAGAGCGAACCGGTCCCCGGCCCTCGGATCACCGAAACGGAGAGCAGCACCGTCAGCGGTCAAGCTCGACCAGCAGCGGCGCGTGGTCGGACGGCTTGGGGCCCTTGCGGTAGTCGCGGGCGATGGCGCACGCGCGCAGGCGCGGCGCCAGCGAGGCGCTGAGCAGCGCCAGATCGATCCGCAGTCCCAGACCCTTGTGGAAGTGGCCGGCGCGGTAGTCCCACCAGGTGTGCTGCACCTGGTCGGGTTCAAGCGTGCGGTAGGCGTCGACCAGGTCGCCTCGCTCCAGCAGCAGCGCCAGCCGAGCACGTTCAGGCTCCGAGACGTGCGTCCCGCCGACGAATGCCGGCGGGTCGTAGACGTCCAGGTCGGCTGGGGCGATGTTGAAGTCGCCGGCCAGCACCAGCGGCGCCGCGCGCAGCTCGCCGGCGCGAGCGATCGCCGCATTGAGGAACGCGAGCTTGCGGGGATACTCGGGGCTGTCGAGCGCGCGACCGTTGGGCACGTAGGTGCTGACGAAGCGGAGCCCGGCGACCGTCGCCTCGCACCAGCGCGCCTCGCTTCCGACCGGGTCGCCGGGCAGGCCCGCGACCGCGTGGTCCCGATCGAGCGTCAAATCGTCGCGGGCCAGCAGCGCGACCCCCGCCCAGCGTCCGCCCGAGCAGTCCACGGCGCCGTAGCCGGCCTGTGCCAGCTCGGCGTGCGGGAAGTCCCCGGGCGCGCACTTGGTCTCCTGCAGGCAGGCGACATCGGGCCGATGCTCGGCCAGCAGTTGCAAGACGCGCGGCAGCCGAGCGCGCAGCGAGTTGACGTTCCAGGTGACGATCAGCAACCGATCGACCCTACCCTGTGGGCGGCGCAGACGATGACCCCCGACCGACTCTCGACCTACCGCGCCAAGCGCGACTTTCGCTGCACGCCGGAGCCTGCGGGGGCGCCGGACACGGGTGCCGCGGCAAGTCGGTTCGTCGTCCAGGAGCACCACGCCAGCCGCCTGCATTGGGACCTGCGACTGGAGCGCGACGGCACACTGGCCTCCTGGGCGCTGCCCAACGGCATCCCGCAGACGCCGGCCGACAACCGGCTCGCCGTGCACACCGAGGACCACCCGCTGCAGTACCTGGACTTCCACGGCGAGATCCCGGCCGGCGAGTACGGCGCCGGGACGATGGAGATCTGGGACAGCGGCACGTTCGAAACCCACCTGTGGGACGAGCACAAGGTCGAGGTGACCTTCCACGGCGAGCGCCTGCGCGGCCGCCACGGGCTGTTCCCGCTAGGCGGCGAGGACGGCCGCGACTGGATGATCCACCGGCTCGATCCGCCGATCGACCCCGATCGCGAGCCGATGCCCGAACGGCTGCTGCCGATGCTCGCCGGAGCCGGGCCGATGCCCGCCGACGAGTCGGCGTGGTCCTTCGAGGTCAAGTGGGACGGCGTGCGCGCGATCGCCTACGCGCGCCCCGGGCATCTGCGGCTGGAGAGCCGCAACCTGAACGAGATCACCGACGCCTACCCCGAGGTTCGCGGCATGCTCGCCGACCTGGGGATGCACGAGGCCGTGCTGGACGGCGAGATCGTGGCGTTCGGGCAGGACGGCCGCCCCAGCTTCGAACGCCTTCAGCGGCGGATGCACGTCACCTCGAGCAGCGCGGTGCGGCGCCTGGCGGCGAGCACCCCGGTGGTCTACGCGATCTTCGACCTGCTGCACCTCGACGGACGCGGCCTGATCTCGCTCCCATACGCGCAGCGGCGCGAGCGCCTCGAGGCGCTGGGGCTGCGCGGGCCAGCCTGGCGGGTCCCGGCCGCGCATGCCGGGCGCGGTCGCGGGCTGCTCGACGCGACCGGTGCGCAGGGCCTTGAGGGAATCGTCGCCAAGCGCCTGGACTCCCGCTACGAGCCTGGGCGGCGGACCGGCGCCTGGATCAAGATCAAGCACACCCGCCGCCAGGAGCTGGTGATCGGCGGCTGGCTGCCCGGCGAGGGCCGGCGCGCGCAGCGAATCGGCGCTCTGCTGATGGGCCACGGGCAGGACGGCGGACTGCGCTACGCCGGCCGCGTCGGCACCGGCTTCACCGATCGGAGCCTGATCGAGCTGGCCCGCGCACTGGAGCCGCTGCGCGCCGACGCGACACCGTTCGCGCACACGCCCAAGCTGCCGCGCAACGCCGTGTTCGTAAAGCCGGTGCTGGTCGCCGAGATCGAGTTTCGCGAGTGGACCGGCGACGGGGTGATGCGGGCGCCGTCGTTCAAGGGGCTCCGGGACGATAAGCCCGCCGCGCATGTGGTCCGCGAGCCGGCCCCCGATCTCGCCACGCCGGAGGCGCTATTCCACGACGTGCAGCGCCTGCCCGACGGCGCTGTCTCCGCGACCGTCGACGGACGCGCGCTGAAGCTGTCGAACTGGGACAAGGTGCTGTTTGCGGACAGCGGCTTCACCAAGGGTGACCTGATCGACTACTACGCGCGGATCGCTCCGGCGGTGCTGCCGCATCTGCGCGGCCGGGCGCTGACGCTGAAGCGATACCCCAACGGCGTGCAGGCCCCGTATTTCTACGAGAAGCAGTCGCCGTCGCATCGTCCCGAGTGGGTGGCGACCAAGCGGATCGGCGGCGTGCAGTACACGCTCGCGCAGGACCGCCCGACGCTGGTCTGGCTCGCGAACCTGGCCAACATCGAGCTGCACACGTCGCTGTCGCCGGCGGCCGTCCCCGAGCGCCCGACGATGGTCGTGTTCGACCTGGACCCCGGCCCACCGGCCGGACTCGTGCAGTGCGCCGAGGTGGCGCTGGTGCTGCGCGGCCTGTTCGCAGGGGTGGGACTGGAGAGCGTCGTCAAGACCTCTGGCTCCAAGGGGATGCAGGTCTACGTCCCGCTCAACCACGCAAGGGTCACGTACGACCAGACCAAGGCGTTCGCGCGCCGGATCGCCGAGCTGCTGGAGCAGCGGATGCCGGAGCTGGTCGTGGCGCGGATGGCCAAGCGCCTGCGCGAGGGCAGGGTGCTGGTCGACTACAGCCAGAACGACGACCACAAGACGACCGTGACCGTGTACTCGGTCAGGGCCCGCGAGCGCCCGACGGTATCGACGCCGGTCGGCTGGGAGGAGGTCCGCGCCTGCCTGGACGCGCGCGATCCGGCGCTGCTGACGTTTGAGACCGATCGGGTGCTGGAGCGGGTCGCGCGCGACGGCGATCGGTTCGCCACGCTGCTCAGCATCAGGCAAGAGCTTCCCCAGCGCTAGCACGACCTGCGTCCGGCCGCGCTGACGATACGCTGACGCCCCGTGGACCAGATCGAACTGAGAAACCGTCTGCTGGTGGCGACCGGGATGTGGCGTGAGACGACCGGCGAGCCGCTGCCGCGGATGGCTCCCGGCGAACCGGCGCAGCAGCTGCAGAGCTTCGAGCTGCGGCTCGTGGACCGTCTGTGGGAGCTGGCGACGCCCGCGAACGCTCGTGAGATCGCCGACCGCACCTGGGACCTGGTCCACGACCGCCCCGACGAAGACCCCGTCAAGCTCCGGGTCGTCGCCTGCCACGAGGCGCTGACGCGGATGACGCGCCTCGGAGACTGAGGCTCACTCCACGACCGGCGGCGCCTCCTCGGGGGCCGGCTGCGGGTTCTGGGGCAGCCCGGCGGCGGAGTAGGCCTCGGCCTGATCGAGCGTCTCGTG
The DNA here is from genome assembly GCA_050696635.1 of Solirubrobacteraceae bacterium. GTDB lineage: Bacteria > Actinomycetota > Thermoleophilia > Solirubrobacterales > Solirubrobacteraceae > Palsa-465. The sequence continues at coordinate 6,981 of JBOGYE010000251.1, forward strand.
GGCGAGCAGCTCCGTCGCCAGCGAGTCCAGGTTGGAGCGGTGCTCGATCAGCGTGGCCGTCGTCTCCTCGTGGGCGGTGTCGACGATCCGGCGCACCTCCTCGTCGATCAGCTGCTGGGTCTGCTGCGAGGTCTCCGAGACGCCGGGCAGAAACGGGCTCTGGCCATCGGCGGGCAGCACCGCCACCGGGCCGATCGCGGGGCTCATGCCCCAGCGCCCGACCATCCCGCGCGCGATCCGCGTCAGCTGCTGGATGTCTGACTCGGCGCCGGTCGTGAGGTCGCCGAACACCACCTCCTCCGCAGCCCGGCCGCCGAGCATCACCTTGATCTGGGCCAGCAGGTGGCGCTCGTCGAAGTTGAAGCGATCCGCGTCGGGGGCCGAGAAGGTGACCCCCAGCGCCTGCCCACGAGGGATGATCGAGACCTTGCGCACCGGGTCGGCGCCCGGCGTCAGCATCCCCATCACGGCGTGACCGGCCTCGTGGTAGGCGGTCCGCCGCCGGTCCTCCTCGGAGATCATCACCTTGCGCGCCGCGCCGAGCACGATCCGCTCCAGCGCGTCCGTGATGTCCTGGCGCGCGACTTTGGTGTGCGAGCGCTTGGCCGCCAGCAGCGCCGCCTCGTTGGCGACGTTGGCAAGGTCGGCGCCGACCATGCCCGGGGTGGTGGCGGCGATCTGCCCCAGGTCGACGTCGTCCTCGAGCGGCACCGACCGGGTGTGGACCTCCAGGATCGCCTCGCGCCCGCGGCGGTCGGGCGGCGCCACCACCACGCGGCGGTCGAAGCGGCCGGGACGCAGCAGCGCCGGGTCGAGGATCTCGGGACGGTTGGTGGCGCCGAGCACGATCACGCTGGTGCGCGGGTCAAAGCCGTCCATCTCGGTCAGGATCTGGTTCAGCGTCTGCTCGCGCTCGTCGTGGCCGCCGGAGATGTTGGGACCTCCGGCCGAGCGGCTGCGCCCGATCGCATCGAGCTCGTCGATGAAGATGATCGCCGGCGCGGCCTGCTTGGCCTGCGCGAACAGGTCCCGCACGCGGCTCGCGCCGACGCCGACGATCATCTCGACGAACTCCGACGCCGACATCTGGAAGAACGGCACCCCGGCCTCCCCGGCGACCGCCCGCGCGAGCAGCGTCTTGCCCGTCCCCGGGAGGCCTGACAGCAGCACTCCGCGGGGGATCCGGGCGCCGAGCCTGAGATAGCGGTCCGGCTCCTTGAGGAAGTCGACGATCTCGGTCAGCTCCTCCTTGGCCTCGTCGATCCCGGCCACGTCGGCGAAGGTGGCGTGCTGGTCGGTGGCCTCGACGCGCCGCGCGCGGCTGCGGCCGAACGACATCAGCCCGCCAGCGCCGCCGCCACCGCCGGCCGCCATCCGCCGGGCGACGAACACGAACAGCGCCACCAGCAGCAGCGTCGGCCCGAAGCCGAAGATCAGGCTCTCGAGCACCGACGGTCCCGAGCTGGGCGCCTGCGCGTCGATCGTCACGCCCTGCTGCTCCAGCTGGCTGATCAGCTGGCTGCCGTTGGCCAGCGACGGGATCTGGGTCGTGAATTGCGTCGACTCAGCGGCATGAGCGCCGCCGCCGGGAGCGTGGATCGCCTTGTTCAGCGTGCCGGTGACCGCGTGGTTGGTCAGATCGACCTTCTTCACGTTGTGGCCGGACACCTGGTCGATGAAGGTCGGGTAGTAGGGGATCTTGATCGGGCCGGGCTGCTGGAGCGCGCGCGACGAGACCCACAGGTTGATCGCCAGCAGGCCGATCACCACCACCGGGATCCACCACCGCGAGCGGCGCGAGCGAGGGGGCGTCGGCGACTTGCCCGAGCCGCGCCCGTCGGGCGCGGGCGTCACCCGCCAGCCGTGCGTGCCCGGCGCGGGCGGCTGGGCGCGACCGGGCGGCACGCGGCTGCGCCGCTGGGTCGGTCTCCGGGTCGGCTGCTCGGCCATGGGCGCAATTGTGTCAAGCGGGTGTCGGGTGGCTCTCAGCCGCCCTCGATCAGCGACCTGAAGGTCTCCGCGCCTTGCACGACGGCGCCGATCAGGCTCGCCTGCTCGGCCAGCGCTCGGTCGGAGGTGATCACACGGACCTGCGCGGGGGTCGGCTCGGCGCGCAGCCGCCGCACGATCTCATGATCGGCGGCGTCCCGGCCCGGTCGCGGCGCGTGTGCGACCTCGACCACGGTCGAGCGGATCGGCGGCGACGGCCGGCGCTCGAACACGACCACCACGTCCTCGCCCTCGCGCGCGGCCCAGCGCTCGATCGCGTCCACGAGCCGGTGCATGGCGGCGTCCCGATCGCGCCACCAGCCATCGGGTCGGGTGCCGATCACGTTCATCGCGTCGACGTACCAGCGCATCAGCCCTCCCCGGGCTCCGGCGCTCGACGCTCGCGCTTGCGCGTGGCGCGCCGGCGCTTGTCGTCCAGTCGCTCGGCCACCGAGGACGCCGTCGGCCGCGTCGGGCGGCGAGGACGCCGCGGGGCAAGCGCGGCCGCCAGTCGCCGCGCCAGGCGCTCGAGCGCCAGCTCGCGGTTTCGGGCCTGGCTGCGCTCGTCCTGAGCGACGGCGACCACCCGCGGCCCCAGGCGTTCCTCGATCCGGCGCTTCTGGGCGTCGCTCAGAGACTGCGACCGCGCGACATCGAAGCTCGCCTCGATCCGGCTGGCGGTCACGTTGGCGTGCTGGCCGCCCGGCCCCGACGAGCGCGAGGCGCGGATCGTCACCTCGGCCAGCGGGATCGAGACGCCGGCGCGGATCGGAAGTGGGTCGTCCACGCTCGAGATGATGCCGCGCGTCGAGGGTTGGGGAGTTTCTACGTATGCGGTAGTTACTCCCCAAGCCTTGGGGTGGATTCCGGGGACGGTCGTGCTACCTTCCCGCGCAAGAAGGCCGACCGCAGGGTCGGCGACAGTAGGTGCAGGCCCCAGGGGAAGCAACACCTCCGCGGTGGCAGCACTTCAAGAGCGGAGGGGACTCCCCATGCCAACCGGCACAGTCAAGTGGTTCAGCGACGAGAAGGGCTTCGGCTTCATCACGCCCGATGAGGGCAGCCGGGACCTGTTCGTCCACCACTCGAGCATCCAGTCCGACGGCTACCGGTCACTCGCGGAGGGCGCCAAGGTGTCCTACGAGGAGGAGGCCGGCCCCAAGGGGCCGAAGGCCATCAACGTCCAAAAGCTCTAGCAGCACCGGACGGCCGCACCGGCGTCGGGCCCAGCGCTCGGCGCGGGCACCGCCGCTCGATACGGCCTCCGGGACGGGGGAACAGGAGTCTGGGCGATGGCCGACTGGGTGACGATCTCATCGCTGGCGACCGCGGGCGGCACGCTCGTGCTGGCGGTCGCCACGTTCAGCTCGGTCAGATCGTCCAACCGCTCCGCGCGGGTCGCCGAGCGGGCGCTGCTGGCCGGTCTGAGACCGCTGCTGGTGCCGTCGCGCGAGGACGACCCGACCGAGCGGATTCGTTTCGGCGACGGGCACGTGCTGCTGATACGCGGGCACGGCGCAGCTGTCGAGGAGGCCGACGGCGTCGTGTACCTGGCGATCGCGCTGCGCAACGGGGGCAGTGGCCTGGCGGTCCTGCACGGCTGGCGCGCGCGACCGAGGGTCGAGCGCGAGCGCAGCGAGCTGACCACCCAGGCTCCGGGGGTCACGCGCGAGCCGACCCCCGATCCACGTGACTTCCGTCGCCAGCTGATCGACCTTCACATCCCCGCCGGCGACACCGGCTGCTGGCTGGGGGCGCTGCGCGACCCTGAGGAGCCCGGCCACCGCGGGGTGCTGGATGCGATCCGCCGCGAGCAGACCGTCCAGGTCGATCTGATCTACGGCGATCACGAGGGTGGGCAGCGGTCGATCGCCCGCTTCATCCTCGGTCCATGGCCTGACGGCGAAGGCCGGCGAGCGACCACCGTCAGCTATTGGAGCCTGGACGGCGACGACCCACGGCGCGGCTGAGTCCTGAGCGGTCCGTCGGCGGGCGGAGCTATGCTCTGATTCAGAGGAGGAATGGAGCAGTTGCGGCGCGCACCAGCACGCGGGGTCAGATGACCAAGGCGGTCGAGGAGCTAGAGCGGGTCATCGTCCGCTTCGCGGGCGATTCTGGTGACGGTATGCAGCTGACGGGCGGTCGCTTCGCGGACGCGACCGCCATCCTCGGCAACGATCTCGCCACGCTGCCGGACTTCCCGGCCGAGATCCGGGCGCCCGCCGGCACGCTCGCCGGCGTGTCGGCGTTCCAGATCCACTTCGCCAGCCGGGACATCCTCACGCCCGGCGATTACCCGGACGTGCTGGTCGCGATGAACCCGGCGGCACTGCGGGCCAACAGCTCGGCGCTGCGGCGCGGCGCGACGATCATCGTCAACGAGGACGCGTTCACGAAGCGCAACCTCGAGAAGGCGGGCTATGACACGGACCCGCTCGGCGACGGCTCGCTGGAGGCCTACCGCGTGCACCGGATCCCGATGACCGCGCTGACCACGCGTGCGGTGGCCGAGGTCGAAGGGGCCAGCACGCGCGAGGCCAGCCGCGCGAAGAACATGTTTGCGCTTGGCGTGCTGTCCTGGCTCTACGGGCGACCGACCGAGGTCACGCGCAGCTGGATCGAGCGCAAGTTCGCGCGCACACCGTCGGCGCTTGCAGCGAATCTGGCCGCGTTCAGCGCCGGCTGGTCGTTCGGCGAGACGACTGAGCTGCTCGACGTCTCCTACCGGGTGGCGCCCGCGACCGACGTTCCGCCGGGCCGCTACCGGAGCGTCAACGGCACCGTCGCGCTGGCACTTGGTCTGATCGCCGCCAGCGCCCGAAGCGGCCTGCCCCTGGTGCTCGCCAGCTATCCGATCACCCCGGCCTCGGAGATCTTGCACGAGCTGTCGCGGCACGATGGACTCGGCGTCTGCACGATCCAGGCAGAGGACGAGATCGCCGCCGCCGGGATGGCGCTTGGCGCCTCGTTCGGCGGTCGGCTCGGGGTCACGGCCACGAGCGGCCCGGGCATGGACCTGAAGTCCGAGACGATCGGGCTGGCGGTTGCGCTGGAGCTGCCGCTGGTCGTGATCGACGTCCAGCGCGCCGGTCCGTCGACCGGAATGCCGACCAAGACCGAGCAGTCCGACCTGCTGACGGCGATGTTCGGACGCCACGGGGAGTCACCCCTGCCGGTGCTGGCAGCGACGACCGCGGGCGGCTGCTTTGAGGCCGCATTTCAGGCGGCTCGGATCGCGATCCGCTGGCGGACCCCGGTGATCCTCCTGTCCGACACCTTCCTCGCGTCCTCGTCGGAGCCATGGCTGGTGCCCGAGGTGGACTCGCTGCCCGAGATCGACCCGGAGTTCGCCACCGCCTCGACGGAGCCGTTCGCGCCCTACTCGCGCGACGAGCGGCTGGCGCGGCCTTGGGCGATCCCCGGCACGCCCGGACTTCAGCACCGGATCGGGGGCCTGGAGAAGTCCCATGGCGCCGGCAACATCTCCTATGACCCCGCCAACCACGAGCGGATGACTCAGCTGCGCGCCGCCAAGGTGGCTGGGATCGCCGACGAGCTGCCGCCCCTGGTGGTCGACTCGCAGCCCGGCGCGAACGTGCTGGTGCTCGGCTGGGGCTCGACCGAGGGCGCGATCCGAGCCGGGGCCGCGCGCGCGAGAGAAGCGGGCTGCCGGGTCGCGGTGGCGCAGCTGCGCTATCTGAACCCGCTGCCTCCCAACACCGGCGACGTGCTGCGGTCCTTCGAACGGGTCCTGGTGCCAGAGCTCAACGGCGGTCAGCTGGCGATGCTGCTGCGCAGCCGCTTCCTGGTCGACGTCGAGTCGCTGTGCAAGGTTCAGGGGCAACCGCTGTTCGCCGCCGAGATCGTCGATGCGATCGCGAGCCGCCAGTGAGCGCCGACACCCTGACCAAGGGCGACTTCCAGTCAGATCAGGAGACGCGCTGGTGCCCGGGCTGCGGCGACTACGCGGTGCTGTCGGCGGTGCAGCAGTTCATGCCCGAGTTGGGGATTGCGCCCGAGCGGACCGTGTTCATCACCGGGATCGGCTGCGCCGGGCGGTTCGCGTACTACATGAACACCTACGGGATGCATGGGATCCACGGTCGCGCCCCGGCGCTTGCCACCGGCCTGGCCACGTCGCGGCCTGACCTCTCGATCTGGGTGATCAGCGGCGACGGCGACGCGCTCTCGATCGGCGGCAACCATCTGATTCACGCGATGCGCCGCAATGTCCCGGTCAAGCTGCTCCTCTTCAACAACCAGATCTACGGGCTAACCAAGGGCCAGTACTCGCCCACCAGCGAGCAGGGCAAGGTGACCAAGTCCACGCCATTCGGCTCGCAGGACCATCCGTTCAACCCGCTGGCCCTGGCGCTGGGCGCCGAGGCCACGTTCGTGGCGCGCGCGGTGGACACC
>JBOGYE010000252.1:0-3138 GCA_050696635.1 Solirubrobacteraceae bacterium
TCGCTGCCGCCCAGCCCGTCGCTGCCGCCCAGCCCGCCGCTGCCGCGGCGCCAACGCTCGCCGGAACCCCGGCGGCAAGCCCGTCCGCGCGCCGGGTCAAGGCATCGCCGCTCGCGCGGCGGATCGCGTCGGAGCTCGGCGTCGCCCTCGCCGGGCTGTCCGGCTCGGGGCCGCAGGGCCGTGTCGTGCGCGCCGACGTCGAGCGCTCAGCCGCCGCCGCGCCGGTAACCGCCTCCGGCAACAACCACGGCGACGACACGGCCGGCGTCGCCACTAGCGACGGCGATCATGCCTCGGTCGCAACCGCCTCTGTCGCAACCGCCGCAGCTGACGGCGGCGCCGCCCCGCCGCCGACTCCGCCCGCGACGACGTCACCCGGCCCCGCCGGCACCGCCAAGGGCCACACCACCCGCCACGACCTCACCCGCGTCCAGCAGACGATCGCGCGGCGGATGGCCGAATCGCGCGCCACCGTGCCCGACTTCGAGCTGCGCTGCCAGGTCGACATGTCAGGCGCCGTGGCGCTGCGTGAGCAGTTGCGCGAGGTGACCGAGCGCCCGCCGTCCCATAACGACTTCCTGATCCGCGCCGCGGCGCTCGCGCTGAGCGAGCACCCGCGCGTCAACGGCAGCTACCGCGACGAGAGCTTCGAGGAGTACTCGCGTGTCAACGTGGGGATCGCCGTGGCCGCCGAGCACGCGCTGGTCGTGCCGACGATCTTCGACGCCGACCGCCTGTCGCTGAGCGAGATCAGCGCGGTCGCACGAGCGCTTGCCGCCAAGGTCCGCGATGGCACGATCTCGCCGTCGGAGCTGGGCGGCAGCACCTTCTCGGTGTCGAATCTGGGCATGTTCGGCGTCGACAGCTTCTCGGCGGTGATCAACCCGCCGCAGGCCGCGATCCTGGCAGCCGGCGCCGTGCGGCCGCGCGCGGTCGTGGACGAGCAAGGCGCCGTGGTGGCCGCGCCCGCGCTCGAGTTGACGCTCGCCTGCGACCATCGAATCCTGTACGGCGCCGACGGCGCTCGCTTCTTGGCGAGAGTGCGCGCGCTGCTCGAGAAGCCGCTGGCGCTGCTGGTCTGACCGGCGCGTCCTACGCTAGTGTCCTGAACGGTAACAGCCCAGCGAGGATGCGCCCCAGGCGCGGCCACCGGTGCTGAGCGGGCGTGGCGTGATCCCCGTGACGCAGCCGCCCGTTCCGGGGCGGGCGCCGGACCGAGCGTTACGCGGCGGGCGCCGGATCGAGCGGAGCGAGGCCGTCGTCGACCTCCGCGTCCTCGGACACGAGCGCCAGCCCGGACGCCTCAGCGACGATCTCGAGCAGCGCCGCGAAGTCGACCTCGTTGCCCTTCGCGCGCTCCAGTTCGCGGACGATGTCCTCGGTCGCGGCCGCGAGCGGCATCGAGACGTTGGTGCGCCGCGCCGCGTCGAAGCCGAGCTGGAAGTCCTTCAGCAGCAGTTCGGGGGTGAACGTCGGGGTGAAGTCGAGGTTGATGTAAGCCGGTGACTTGTAGCGCGTGAACACCGAGCCCATCACGCTGTCGTTGAGGAACTCCAGGAAGTCCGCCCGGGCGACGCCGCCCTTCTCGGCCAGCACGGTCACCTCGGCCATGCACTCCGCCACGACCCCGAGCATCAGGTTGTGGCAGACCTTGACCAGCCGAGCGCGTTCGCCGTCGCCCACGTAGGTCACCTTGCGGCACAAAAGCTCAAGGTACGGGCGCGCCAGCTCCCACGAGTCGGCGGGGCCGGAGGTGACGATCGTCAGCCGGCCGCTCGCGGCGACCTTCGGGTTGCCGCTGACGGGAGCGGCCAACATCGCGGTGCCGTGCGCGGCGGCGCGCGCGCGGATCTCCTCGGCCGCGACCGGGGCGATCGTGGTCGAGTCGACGATCAGGGCGGGCCTGGCGTCGGCGCGCGACAGCAGCCCGTGCGGGCCGCACACGACCTCCTCGACGTCCGCCGAGCCGGCGACCATCGTGAACACGATCTCGCAGCCCGCGAGGTCGGCGGGGGAGTCGACGATCGTCGCGCCCTGCTCGGCGAGGTCGGCCGCCTTCGCCCGGGTTCGGTTGTAGATGCTGACGGGATGACCGGCCGCGAGCAGGCGCGTGACGAGCGCCCGCCCCATCCGGCCTACGCCGATCCAGCCGAGGCTGGTCACCTGCTCGCCGCCCATGCCGTCTCTCCTCGCTCAACCTGCAATCGTTTGCAGGCACTCTAGCCGAGCCCGTCGAACCGGTCAAGCCACGACCCGTCGCTACGCTCGCGGCGGCCCGGCACGGCTAGGCGATCTCGTTCCCAGCGGCGCCTGCGGGCAGACCGGGACACGCACCGCCTCCTCACGTCCGCCGTGGCCGGCAATGCCCGTAGCTCGGGCGCTCAGCGCCACGTACCCCCGACCCCGGCGCGGCGTGTCCCGGAACGCCCAGTTCGCGCGCGGCGATGGCTTGAACGACCACCCTGACCACAGCTATGCTCTTTGCAATCGTTTGCACCCGGATTGCACCGCAAGCAGCGCGGCGCGACGACCCGACACGAGAGGCGGAAGCGGTGGGTCTACACAGCTATGGCGTGATGGGAGTGGACTGGGAGGAGCGCGTTCGCTACGACCGGCTGCGGGAGGAGCGGCTGGCGCGGATCAAGCAGATGCTGGCCGCCTCGGAGCTCGGCGCGCTGCTGTGCTTCGACATGTCCAACATCCGCTACATCACAGCGACCCACATCGGCACCTGGGCCCAGGACAAGCTGAATCGCTTCTGCCTGCTGCCCCAGGGCGACGAGCCGATCATGTGGGATTTCGGGTCCGCGGCTCGCCACCATCAGCTCTACAACCCATGGCTGGCCGACGGCCGGTCACGGGCGGGCATCAGCACGTTGCGCGGAGCGATGTCGCCCGAATCGGGCCGCGCCGAGAACGTGGCGAACAAGATCCGGGTCGAGCTCGAGCAGCGAGGTCTTCAGAACGAGCCGGTCGGGGTCGACGCAATCGAGCCGCCGGTCATGTTCGCGCTCCAGAAGGCCGGCATCGAGATCGTCGACGGCCAGCAGCTGATGCAGCAGGCCCGGGTGATCAAGACCCAGGACGAGATCCTCCTCCTGAATCACGCCTGCGCGATGGTCGACGCGGCCTACGAGG
>JBOGYE010000253.1:0-8516 GCA_050696635.1 Solirubrobacteraceae bacterium
CATCGGCGCGGTCCGCCGTCGTCCGCGCGCCAGCGCCGTCAGCGCCTCGTTCGCCGCCGCCGTGCCGCTGCGCACGGCTCCCTCCATCGTCGCTGGCCAGCCGGTGTCGCTCCAGGCTCCGGCCAGCAGCAGCCCCGGCATCTCGGTCCGCGGGCCCGGCCGCAGCGCCCGGGCGCCCGGCGCGGCTCGGAACGTCGCCGCATGCTCACGCGTGACGAAGAAGAGCTCCACGCTCGCGGCGCGAGCGGCGGGGAACAGCTCGGCGAGCGCCGGAACGAAGCGATCGCGCAGCTCATCGACGGTCATCGTGCTCTCGGACTCGGCGGCCGACAGCGTCACCGCCAGGTACTGACCGAGCTCGAGTCCCGAGCCGGCCGTGCGGTCGAACACCCACTGCACCGGGCTGTCGACGGCAGCCGCGAACGCCAGCTCCGCGACGGCGCGGTCGTATACCACGTGCAGGTTGACGATCGGCGAGCGCCCGAGCAGCTCCAGCTTCGAGCACGGCCGGGCGCACCCCGCGATCAACCGTGCGACCCGATCGTGCGGGACCGCCACGATCACCACGTCGGCGTGCACCGTCGGCCGGCCCGAAACCTCGATCTCGAAGCCGCCGTCGTGCCCGGCGCCGATCGCCTCCGCACGCGTGCGCAGCGCCACCTCCACCCCAGCCCGCGAGAGCGCCCGGCGGGTCGCCACGTCGTGCAGCTGCGACAGGGGAACGCGCGCCCAGCCGATGTCGCCCGCGGACGCCTCCGACAGCAGACCGGTCTGGAACACCTGCGCCGCCTGCGCGAGCGACGCATCGGCGGGCACGAGGTTGAGCGTCGGACGCACGATCAGCGCCCACAGCCGGTCGATCGCCTCTGCGCTCTGGCCATGCTGGGTCAGCCACTCGCCGAAGCCGATTTGGTCGGTGGCGGGATCGTCGGGATCGACGGCCCGCAGCGCGCTGAGCGCCCGCGCGGCGGCGATCCGATCGCCGATCCGCAGCAGCCGGTAGCCGAGCAGCGAGCGAGCGAGGTGCGCCGGCGCAGGCAGCCCGGAGCGCCGCAGCCAGACCGGAGCGCGGCCGGGCGCGAGCACCGGGATCGCGAGCCGGCGCTGCAGCGTGACCCCGTCCACCGCGCCGACCCGCTCGAGCAGGCCCCGGTAGGCCGTGCAGCAGCGCAGGAACACGTGCTGGCCGTTGTCGACGGTGAGACCGCCTCGCTGTACGGAGTAGGCGGCTCCGCCCAGTCGCGGGCGAGCCTCCAGCAGCGTCACCTGGGCGCCGCCGGCGGCGCAGTCGAGCGCGGCGGTGATCCCGGCGAGGCCTCCGCCGACGATCGCGACGCGTCGGCCGTGTGCCCCCGGATTCGCCCCGTCGCCGTTGTGGCCATTGCCGTTGCCGTTGTGGCCGTTGTGCCCGTTGCCGTTGTAGCCGTTGCCGTTGTGGCCGTTGCCGTTGGTTGCCAGGATGCTCATCGGCATACCTCCAGTAGTCCGCGCGCCGTCATCGCCGAACTCCCACCGGCGCGCCCGCGCGCGCCACGCTGCTCGCCGCCAGCCATGCCTTCTCCCAGACCGGCAGCGAGATCCGCCGTCGCAGCACCTCCGCCGGCTGGCGCTCGATCCGATCCAGGATGCAGCGGTAGATGCCGGTCATCGCCAGCAGGCACGAGCGGCTGCGCGAGTCGACCAGGTCGGCCAGCGTCAGCCCGCGCACGAACCACTCGCGGTTGCGGGCCGCCTCGAAGCGGATCAGTTCCGCCACTTGCGCGACCGGCGCGCGATCGGGCTGGGCAACCTCGAACCGGCGCAGATCCTCGGCCGGCAGGTAGACCCGCCCCCGCTCGCAGTCCTCGCGCACGTCGCGCAGGATGTTGGTCAGCTGCATCGCCACCCCCAGGTCGTCGGCCAGTGGGTCGGCCGCATCGCGGTCCTGGGCGCCGAAGATCGCCAGGCACAGCCGGCCGATCGACCCGGCGACGTGACGGCAGTAGACGACCAGCTCGTCAAACGTCTCATAGGTCGTGAAGCGGACGTCGAGCTCGACCCCGTCGATCAGGCTGACGAGCGCGTCGATCGGCAGCTCGAAGCGTGGCCAGGCGTCGGCCAGGGCGACCAGCACCGGGTCCGAAGCATCCACCTGGTGCTCGCACAGCAACGCCAGGCGCTCGCGCTCGGCGTCCAGCGCCGCCAGCTTGGCGGCGGTGTCGAGCGTGCCGTCGCCGATGTCGTCGACCCGCCGGCTGAACGCGTACACGGCGCTCATCGCACGGCGCTTGTCGACCGGCAGCAGGCGGATGCCGTAGTAGAAGTTCGCGGCCGCGTGCCGGGTGCTCTGCACGCAGTCGTCATATGCGCCCGCCACCCGTTCTGAGCCGATCGCCGCGATCGACACCGTGGCCGCTTGGGGGGCGCAGCCCGGGCTCTTGGTCGTCAGCGCCACGAGCCCCTCCCGTGCGCCAGCAGCGTCACGAGCAGCGACCGCGCGACCGACGCGCGGCTCGGGCGGGGCTGGGCGCCGAGCACGTCTCCGCCGGCGCGGGCGATGGCGTCGAGCGCCGCGCGCCCGCCGGCGACGAAGCCCGCGACCGCAAACGAGGCGGGCGGCGCCAGGCGGCCGATCAGGGGCGCACCCTCCCACAGCAGCGCCCGCGCGCGTCCGATCTCGAACGCCATCAACCGGGCGAACGTCGCACCGGGGACGGTGGCGAGCAGGTCGGCGTCGGTCACGCCGAAGCGGGTCAGGTCCTGCGCCGGCAGGTACACGCGACCCCGGGCGCGATCCTCGGCGACGTCCTGGAGGTGCTCGGTCACCTGAAGCCCCGCGCAGATCCGGTCCGACAGGGCGATCCGGTCCGGCGTCGCGACGCCGAACACGTGCAGCACCAGCTCTCCGACGGGCGCCGCTGACAGGCTGCAGTAGTCCAGCAGCTGCTCGAAGCTCTCGTAGCGAGTGACCGTCTGGTCGCGGCGGTTGGCCTCGACCAGACGCCGGAACGGCGCCGCCGGCAGGCGCAGATCGTGGATCGTCGGGGCGAGCACGCGCAGCAGCTGATGCTCGGGCGCGCGGTGCGCGTAGATGCGGTCGAGGTCTGACTCGATCCAGTCCAGCAGCGCCAAGCGGTCCCCGTCGGCCTCGTCGCCGGCGTCGTCGACCAGCCGTGCGAAGCCATACAGCGACAGGAGCTGGGAGCGGCGGCGGCGCCCGAGCAGCTTGATCGCGACCGGGAAGTTCTCGCGCGCGGCCTGCGCCATCACCGCGTCCGCGGCGGGCGCGGTCTGCCGCGGGGCCGCCGCGACCGTCGCGCTGATCGCGGTCATCGGGCCAGCCTTCCGAGGGCCATGATCGGGAACACGAGCCTGTACAGGTGATAGTTGATCGAGAAATCCGACGGGAAGCCCGTGCCGGTGTACTGAGGTTCGTCCCAGCCGCCGTCGGGCAGCTGCGTTTCGACCAGCCAGTCGATCCCGCGCGTCACCGCTGCGGAGCGCTCGCCGGCCGCGTGCAGCGCCAGCAGCGCCCAGGCGGTCTGCGAGGCGGTGCTCTCACCGCGGCCGATCCAGGCAGGCTCGCGATAGGAGCGCACGTCCTCGCCCCAGCCGCCGTCGTCGTTCTGGTGGCTCTCCAGCCAGCGGACCGCGCGCCGCACTCGCGGATCGCCTGTCTTCACGCCGGCCGCGATCAGCGCCGGGACGGCGGCGCCGGTGCCGTAGACGTGGTTGACGCCCCAGCGTCCGAACCACGACCCGCCCGGCTCCTGCTCGGCCGACAGCCACTCCAGGCCGCGTCGCGCGCTGGGGCTGCCGGCGGCGTTGACCGCCCCGAGCATCTCCAGCGCGTGCGCGGTTACATCGGCGCTCGGCGGGTCGATCACCTCGCCGAAGTCGCAGAACGGCAGTTGCCGCACCACCGTGCTGGTGTTACCGGCGTCAAACGCCCCCCAGCCGCCGCTTGAGTCCTGCATCCCCTGCACCCATGCCACGCCCCGCGCGATCGCCCGCGCCAGGCGCTCGCGTCGCTGCGGATCCGGGAACTGCGCTCGCAACAGCGCCAGCACGACGATGGTGGTGTCGTCGATGTCCGGGTAATTGTCGTTGGCGAACTCGAACGCCCAGCCGCCCGGCGCAAGCTGCGGGCGCCGCACGGACCAGTCCCCGCGCACGTCGATCTCCTCGCCGAGCACCCACTCGGCGGCGCGGGCCAGCGCCGGGTCGTCGGCCGGCGTGCCGGCGTCGGCCAGCGCGATCATCGCCAGCGCCGTGTCCCAGACCGGCGACTGGCAGGCCTCCAGGCGGCGGATGCCGTCGCCCTCGTCGATCGTGAAGCCGTCAAGCCCGTCCAACCCCGCCCGCATCACCGGGTGGTCGAGCGGATAGCCGCGCAGGTGCAGCGCGATCAGCGAGTACACCCACGGGGGCTGGATCCCGCCCCACGAGCCGTCGGCCTCCTGGCGGCGGACGATCCAGCGCTCGGCCCGCGCGAGCGCTCGCCGGCGCAGCGGATGCCAGGGCAGGCGCTCGTAGGCGCGCAGCGCTCGGTCAAGCGCCGTCAGCGCACGCGCGCCGCGCGACGGTCGCGCGGCAGGCGGCTGAGAGTCCTCGTCGTTGTCGTCGTCGGGCGCCCACAGCTCGCGCAGCTCAAACCCCAGCGGGCGCACCGGCCGCTGCGCGAACACGATCGACAGCGGCACGACCGTCTGCCGCGCCCAGCAGGCGAAGTTGTAAATGTTCAGCGGTGCCCATGCAGGCAGCAGCATGATCTCGGGGACCAGAGCCGGCAGCCGCTCCCACGGCCAGACGCCGAACAGCGCCAGCCACACCCGCGTGAACACCCGAGCCTGCTGCAGGCCACCGAGCGAGCGCACCAGCGCCGCCGCCGTGCTCATGTGCTCGGCGTCGGGCGCGTCACCCGCCAGGCGCAGCGCCACGTACGCCTCGACCGTGGTCGACAGGTCGGCCGGCCCGCCGACGAACAGGCTCCAGGAGCCGTCGGCGCGCTGGCGCGATCGGATCCATGCCGCGGTGCGCTCGGTCTGAGCGGCCTCGCGGATGCCGAGGAACTGGCGCAGCAGCAGATCCTCCGCCTCCATCGTGACGTTGGTCTCCAGTTCGCCCTTCCACCAGCCGGCCGGCTGCTGGCAAGAGCGCAGCCTGTCGGTGGCGCGGGCGAGCGCATCGCCGGCCGCCGTCCACTGCGCGGTCGCGCCGGCTGCGGCGTCGCGGGCCGTCGCCCGCCCGTCGGCCGCCGCAGATCGTGACCGCTGAGCGGACGAGTCTTCGATCGGGCTGGACTGGAGCAGGGACATGGCGTTTGCGGTCAGCGGCTACCCATGAGGTGTAGAGATCACGCATGAGAGGAAACTGAGAGAGCCCACGACCCAGGAGACGCCCGATGGCCACCGCCGACGTCATCAAGCCCGACCACGCCGCCCAACGCCGGCACTTCATCTTCACCGACGAGCACGAGCAGTTGCGCGAGTCGATCCGGCGCTTCGTGCTGGCGGAGCTGGCCCCCCATGCGGACGAGTGGGAACGCACGACGTTCCCGGACTGGGTGTTCACGCGCCTGGGTGAGCTGGGCTTCCTCGGCCTGGACAAGCCGGAGGCCTACGGCGGCCAGGGCGGCGACTACTACTCGAGCCTGGTGCTGGCCGAGGAGCTCGCCCACGCGCGCTGCGGCGGCCTGGCGATGGGGGTGGCGGTCCAGACCGACATGGCGCTGCCGCCGGTTCTGGCGTTCGGGACCGAGGAGCAGAAGCAGACCTGGGCGGTGCCGGCGATCGCGGGCACGGCGATCCTGTGCCTGGGCATCACCGAGCCCGACGCCGGCTCCGACGTGGCCGGGATCCGAACCCGGGCCACGCGCGACGAGGCGACCGGCGAGTACGTGATCAACGGCTCCAAGACGTTCATCACCAACGGCCACCGGGCGCACGCGATCGTGCTCGTGACCAAGACCGATCCGGATGCCGGGCATGCCGGGATCACGCTGTTCCTGGTCGGAATGGACGCGCCGGGCGTGACACGAGAGAAGCGGCTGGCGAAGCTGGGCATGCACGCGTCGGATACAGCGCTGCTCGCATTCCAGGACGTCCGGGTGCCCGAGTCCGCGGTGCTCGGCCAGCTCGGCAAGGGCTTCTACCACATCTCCTGGGAGCTTCAGGGCGAGCGGCTGATCGGAGCCGCCGGCGCGGTGGCGGGCGCCCAGCATGTGTTCGACCGCACCCTCCAGTACGCGCTGCAGCGCCAGGCGTTCGGTCGCGCGATCGGCCACTTCCAGGTGATCCGCCACAAGTTCGCCGAGATGGCGACCAAGCTCGAATCGGCCCGCCAGCTCGTGTACACGACCGCGTGGCGGTTCGCCAACGGCTCCTACCCGGTGCGCGAGATCACGATGGCCAAGCTGTACGCCTCGCGGATCGCCTTCGAGGTCGCCGACGAGTGCGTCCAGATCCACGGCGGTGCCGGCTACATGCAGGAGTACGGGATCGAGCGCGCCTGGCGCGACCTGCGCCTGAACCGGATCGGGGCCGGCACCGACGAGATCATGCTCGACGTGATCGGGCGCTCCTACGGGCTTTAGGGCGGCCGCGCCGGACGTGCGGGATCTAACCGTTCACATTCGGCGGTTAGATCCCG
The DNA here is from genome assembly GCA_050696635.1 of Solirubrobacteraceae bacterium. Classification (GTDB taxonomy): domain Bacteria; phylum Actinomycetota; class Thermoleophilia; order Solirubrobacterales; family Solirubrobacteraceae; genus Palsa-465. The sequence continues at coordinate 6,631 of JBOGYE010000253.1, forward strand.
AACGTCCCAGCGGCGGACCGGCATCGTCTACGCTCGCGAGGATGGACTCGGCACGCGGGCAGCTGCTGATCGCGGGACCGGGGCTGGCGGATCCCAACTTCTGGCGCACCGTCGTACTGGTCGTCGAGCACTCCGACGACGGGGCGCTCGGGCTTGTGCTCAACCGCCCATCGGAGACGACCGTCGGCGAGGCGATCACCGAGCTCGACGAGCTGCCGGCGCTCGACGACCCGCTGTACGTCGGCGGTCCCGTGCAGCCGTCGGCGCTGATCGTGCTGGGACAGTTTCAGCGGCCCGGCGAGGCGGCGCTGATCGCCTTCGGCGACGTCGGCGTGCTGGCCGGCGGCGAGCACGCCGACGCTCCGCCCGACCTGCACCGCGGGCGCGCGTTCGCCGGGCACGCCGGCTGGGGCCCGGGGCAGCTCGACGACGAGCTTGCGCGCGGCGACTGGATCCTCGAGCCGGCGTGCCACGAGGACGCGTTCACGACGGCCCCGCTGTCGCTGTGGCGCTCGGTCCTGACGCGCAAGGGCGGCAGCTACGCGCTCGTGGCGCGAATGCCGGCCGACCCCTCGGTCAACTGATCGGCAGCGCGATGGCCGGCGAGCAGGCGCGACACAGCGACGGCCCCGCGCACAGCGACGCGCCCGCTCACAGCCACCATCACGGCGACGGTCACGGCCACTCGCACGCCCCCCCGCGCGACGCCGATCGCGGCGCGCTGAAGCTGGCGCTGGCGCTGATCGTCTGCTTCATGCTCGCCGAGGTGACGGCGGGCGTGCTGGCCTCGTCGCTGGCGCTGCTGTCGGATGCCGCGCACATGCTGACCGACGCCGTCGCGCTGGCGATCGCGCTGGTGGCGGCTCGGCTCGCGTCGAAGCCGGCGGCTGGAGCGCTCACCTACGGGCTCGGCCGCGCCGAGATCCTGTCGGCTCAGGCCAACGGGGTGACGCTGCTGGTGCTGGCGGTGGTGATCGTGGTCGACGCGCTGGAGCGGCTGGTGGCCCCGCCGCGGGTTGCAGGCGTGCCGGTGCTGGTGGTGGCGCTGGTCGGGATCGTGGTCAACCTGCTCACGGCCGCGATCCTGGCACGCGGACACGGCGAGAAGCCTGCCCGGCGCAGCCTTAACCTCGAGGGCTCCTACCGCCACATCGTGACCGACCTGTACGGGTTCGTCGCGACGGCGGTCGCGGCCGTGGTGATCCTGGCGACCGGCTTTGATCGCGCGGACCCGATCGCCTCGCTGGTGATCGCGGCGCTGTTGCTGCGCGCCGCCTACGGGCTGCTGAAGGAGTCGGGCCGGGTGTTCATGGAGGCCGCCCCCGCGGGCTTGGATCCGGACACGATCGGGCTAACGCTGGCCGCCCAACCCAGCGTCGTCGAGGTGCACGACCTGCACGTCTGGGAGGTCACCACGGGCTTCGCGGCCCTGTCGGCGCACGTCGTGGTCTGCGCCGGCGAGGACTGCCACGAGCTGCGCCGGACTCTGCAGCGGGTCGTGCACGAGCGGTTCGGGATCGACCACACGACGCTTCAGGTCGACCACGAAGCGGCGCCGCAGCCGCCGCTGCAGATCGAGCTGCCCGGTTAGCCGGGGGAATCGCCGATGCTTCGGCATCGACTCATCCCATGTGCATCGCCAGTCACGCCCAGCCACTCGTCAAATCCAGGCACTAATTCCCTCGTGAGCCCGTAGACTCGCGCCCATGAGGCTCGTCAAGCCCGGACCCGATCGCGAGACCCCGCGCGGGATCGTCGGCGGCGCCGAGATCTCCCAGGCCACTGCCGGCGCGCACAACATCTATATGGGCCGCTTCCGCGTGCCCGCCGGCGCCACCTCGCGCCCCCACTACCACGACGGTTGCGAGAGCGCCCTGTACATGCTG
>JBOGYE010000254.1:0-5652 GCA_050696635.1 Solirubrobacteraceae bacterium
GCGTGACCCCCGAGGAAATTCGCCAGGCGCGCCAGCGCGATCGCTCTGATAACCCGCGCCGGCAGCCGTTCGCCATACGACATCGCCGTCCACAGCCGAGACGGCCGTCTGGCTTGCGCATCCGGACCCAGCGCCAGCGTAGCTCGATCTCCGGGAGCCGACGTGACGCCATAGATCAACGCCTGCGGATCGGCACGCACCATCGACGCCACGAGCCCCTCAAAGGCCGTTGCACGACGATCCATCCTCTCGAGCGCCTCCGCGGCCAGAACGATCCGCTCCCCGCGCCAGGCCACCCGCGAGACCACCTCGAGCGTGAGATCGAAGCGATCAGTCAAGACGACGACGCCGGGGTCAGCCACTGCGCGGCCACCATACAACGAGACCTCAGTCGAGCCGGCCATTTGGGTCTTCCGCGATGCCGGCCATTGGGCCTTGCTTACTGAGGCGAGACGCGCCGTCGCCACGCTGTGTGCTGCGTGGAATGGCCTCGTTGAGCGCCATCTGGACCCGGTATCGGAGCTGCGTTGCGCCCGAGCCGCTGAAATCAGCCCCGCTGTCCTGCCGCTGTCGCCGACGCAAGCGGCTGTGGAAGCGGCTCCGGGGCCTGGCGGCGTGCGGCGTCCAGCGGTTGGCCGGCGAGCTGTCCCCCGGCGCAGTCCGCGCACCGCACGATGCGGCGAGGGTTGCGGATCCCTGCGAGGCCGAGCAGCCCGCCGAGCGCCACCAGCGAGGCGGAGATTGCCATCCCGAGGTGGAAGGCGTCGACCGACGCCGACTGCACCGCGTCTGCCACGGCGACACCGGCGCGAGTTGGGCTGACCCGAGCGAGCGTCTGACCCCGCGCTTGCGCGAGCGCGGCCTGCGCGTGGCGGGACAACCTCACGCCACCGAGGCGACTATTGAGGCTTGCGGTGAAGGAGGCGGAGATGACCGCGCCGACCGCGGCGATCGCGACCAGGCCGGCGACCCGGGCGATCGCGTTGTTGACGCCGGAGGCGATCCCGGCGTTGGATTCCTCGGCGTCGGACAAAACCGCGGCGGTGAGCGGGGCGACCGTGCAGGAGAGCCCGAGCGAGAACACGAGCAGGGCCGGGAGCAGGTCGGTGAAGTAGTTGACGTGGGCGCCGAGGCGGAGCATCAGCGCAAGGCCGAGCGCCGCGAGCAGCGGTCCGAAGCCCATGAACAGTCGCGGCCCGTAGCGGTCAGCGAGCCGCCCGATCCGCTTGGAGAGCAGGAACATCACGATCGTCGAGGGCATCAGCGCGAACCCGGCGCTCAGCGCCCGGTAGCCGGCGACCTCCTGGAGGAACAGCACGAGCAGGAAGAAGGTGATGCTGAGCCCGCCGTACATGGCGACCGTCTGCAGGTTGCCGGCCGCGAAGTTGCGCCGCTTGAACAGGCCCAGCGGCAGCATCGGCGACCGGGTGCGTCGCTCGTGCACCACGAACGCGGCCAGCAGCGCGAGGCCTGCCAGCGCGGGCGCCCAGACCTCGGGGCTGCCCCAGCCGACCACCGGCTGGCGGATCAGCGCGAGCACCGGCCCGGCGAGGCCGAAGAACGTGAGCGCTGCGGCGAGCCAGTCGACCGGTGCGTGTACGACGCCCGGCGCCCGTGCGGGGACGGCGACCGAGACGAGCATCAGTGTCGCCGCGACGAACGGGACGTTGACCGCGAAGATCAGCCGCCAGGAGACGGCGTCGATGAGAAACCCACCCGCCAGTGGGCCGATCACGGTCGCGATCCCCGACCACGCCGTCCACGAGCCGATCGCGCTGCCGCGCTCCTCGCGCCCGAACGCCGCGACGATCACCGCCAGAGCGCTCGGGGTCAAGAGCGCGCCGAACGCGCCCTGCAGCGCGCGACAGGCGACCAGGAACCAGATGCTCGGCGCGATCGCGCACAGCAGCGAGACGCCCCCGAAGCCCGCGACGCCGACCGAGAACACGCGCCGCTCGCCCAGCAGGTCGCCGAGCGAACCGCCCACCAGGATCAGCGAGCCGAGCGCGAGCAGGTACGCGTTTGACACCCACTGCTGGCCCGCGAGGCCACCCCCGAGGTCAGCGCTGATCGCCGGCAGCGCGACGTTGACCGCGGTCGCGTCCAGCCCCGCGACGAACGACCCCATGATCGCCGCGACCAGGACGAGCCGCTTGCGAGGATCGGGCACTTCCCTCCTCAGGTCGTCTTGAACAGGCCACCGTCGATCACGTAGTTAATAGCGCCGGTCACGTCGGCGGTGCAATCCGGCGCCGGAATCGTGATCAGCGGCGCGACCTCCTCGGGTGGGAGCTGAACCGACGTGTCGCGATCGCGGCGGCGGTCTCCCGGATCGTGTCGCATTCATGCCGGTCGCGTTTCGCGTGCGGAGCATTGTCAACTAGGGGTGCGTAGACCTTAAGGTTAGTGATAGAACTCGGAGGCTCCCGGTATTGATGTAGGTCGAGTGACGTCTGGATTGCTGGCCTGAGCGGGGCGTTCGGGGTCTGAGCGGCCGTCTGGAACCCGGCGGCGTCGTTGATCGTGTGCTTGTAGTGGAGCGAGGCTGCGCGCGAGGGGTCGTCGCTCGCCGGCAGAGATGCCGGCGAAACCCGCGCTGGATGAGGTGACGCGCCGCCGTCCTCGTCAGGCAAGCTGGCGGCTTTCCAAGGTCAGTCAGCTCACAAGGGAGGACGACGATGCGCGTCAACGCGGGATTCTCGCGCCTGCTGCGCCTGGACGGGATCTGGGTGGGTCAAGTGCAGTTCTTCACCGATCGGGTGGTCGTTTCGGTCGCGCTGCGCCGCCGACGGCTGGTCTGCCCGCTGTGCGGATACTCGACCCGGCTACAACCCGCCGGCGCCCGGCTCGGGGTAGATGACCCGGTCCTCGAGTTGTTCGTCGGCGATGGCTCGGATCCATCGACCAGAGGCTGCAGACCGGTGGGTCGGCGCGAGTGGCTTGATAGCGCGATGAGCAGTCCGGGGTGGTGCCCACGGCCGGTGCTGTGCTCGGCGGCGATCCGCGCGAAGTCCCCGACGTTCTCAGTCTCAGTGAGCACGCAAAACCCGCCAGCGACTACCGCCGCGAAGCGCTCTGCATCGGAAGCGCCACCAAGTCGAAGATCCCCGACTGTGCCCGCGTCGATCCCGCTGGCTCGGAGCGCTTCGGCCACCGCGGCTGGGTACATCTCGTCGACGAGGACCTTCACCGCGCCTCAGCGGCGGCGGTGTCGGCGCGGTGAAGGTCGATCCTGGCCTGAATCTCCTCCGGATAGGCAGCGCGGTACGCCAGTACCGCGTCAATCCGAGGTCGGACACGACACCATCGGCCCCGAGCTCCGCTGCCCGGTCCTCGGCCGGCCGGAGATCGTCGAGCCACATCGCAACCTCCCACACGTCCGGCCCACCGATCAGGCCCGCGCGCCGGCCGGTCGGAGCATCGCGGAACGTAATCATCGGGTGCTCGTCCCGGCCGGCGTGCGCCCTCCTCGGCGTAGCGCCGCAGGCGATCGGACAAGCTCTCGCCAGCCGCGCGGGCACGGAGACGAAGCCGCTCGGCGAGGCGGTCGTCGAGACGGACAGACACGTTCACGGACACGCCTACAACGTTGCACATTGTCAACAGAGTGACATCCGATGTCGCAGCACGCCGACGGCGATGACGGCGTAATTTCCGTGATAGCCTTGAGGTATGCCCAAGGCAGCCCCGTTCAGCATGCGCCTCTCGGATGTCACTGATCAGCTCGTGAGCGAGGAGGCGAGACGCACGCGGCGCACGAAAGGCGCCGTCGTCGAAGGACTCGCCGAGGAGGCGCTCCGGACTCGCCGGTTTCCCGGGATCGCGTTCCGCGGCAGCGACTGGAACCGCCGGCCCTGGGTGATCGGAACAGCGCTCGACGTCTGGGAGATCGCGGCCGCCTCACGCTCGTATGACACTGCGAGCGAGATGGCCGCGGCGACCGATCTGACCGAGCCGCAGATCCGAGTGGCGCTCGCGTACTACGCCGAGTTCACCGAGGAGATTGAAGCCGCGATCGCCGAGAACAAACAATCGCTCACGGAGTTCCAGCGCCAGTATCCGACGATCGAAACGATCGCCGTCGGTGACTAACAGACCGTGAGGCTGTTCCTCGACGCGCACGTCTCCGCGCGCCGCATCGCGACGGCCCTGCGCGAGCGACACGATGTCCGAGCCGCTGACGAGCAACGCGAGCTCGACGGCTCCGAGGACGAACGCCTCCTCGCTCTGGCCACCGAGCAGGGTCGCATCACGGTCACCTTCAACGTCAAGGACTTCGCCCGAATCACCACCGAATGGGCAGCCGCCGGAAAGTCGCACGCCGGCTGCCTACTGATCGTCGGGGTCGATCACTCCGAGTTCGGACTCATCCTGCGGGTGATCGAGCATGCCCTCTCAACCCGAGGCGACCAAGCCGCCTGGATCGACTACACCGCCTGGGGCGTCCGATCAGCCACGACATAACGGGATCCGGCCTGCGCGACCGAGCTGCCTCTGTTCGGAAGGGGTCGCAGATCTGGTGGACGGAAACGGGAGGGGTCAACCAGGGAACGGACCCCGGCTACTGCAAGCAATCCCCGCCCGCGCCACGACCCCCCTTGCGCGCCGTGGACGGGATGTGGACGGAACAAGCACGTCACGAACGTCAACACCAAAAACCAATAAACCGCTCTGAGAAGCCGAAAACGCAGAGCCCTCTGTCGGACTCGAACCGACGACCCCTTCCTTACCATCACCCCGCAGGCGCTTTTGGTTCCTGCCCGATGCCGATTTATGGCTGGACTACGGTATTTCTAGCTTCCGGTGCAGCGGCCTGAGGAGCCTCTCGTGCGGCCTGGGGTTTCCAAAAGGTTTCCATCGCAGACGGCCGCGGAACCGCCCGGCACGCCGTCCGCTCAGCCCGCCGCGACGAGCAGGTTGGCTCGGTCCGTATGGATCTCGCCGACCGCGTTTGCCGTCTGCGCGCGCTTGGTGACGAGGTGCGGCTTGCGGTTGCTTGGCGTCACGTTGATCGTCAGCTCGATCCCCAGCCCGGCCGCGACCCGCACCAGGGTGTCGAAGTTCGGAGTGCGCTCACCGGCCTCGAGGCGGGCGACCTGCGGCTGGGTCATGCCGAGGACCTCGCCGAGCTTTCGCTGAGACCAGCCACGATCGGTGCGATGGCGAAGAACCTCAATCGCGATGAAGCGTGCGAGAGCGGTCCGCTCCCATTCGGCCCGGAACTCGCTATTGCTCTGGAGCTGCTCCTCGAGCAGCTCCTCGCTCGTCTTCAGTTCGGAGAGCTTCATGCTCGCAGACGATAGCACCCGTGCTATCGAACCGGTGGGGATGGTCAGCCGAGATCAAGCTCGCGGAGCCGCTCCTGCGCGTGGATGACAGCTGCCCGGAAGCTGGCTTGATCGATCTGAGCCTCCTGACCGACGGCAAGGATCACGAACGTGTCCGGTCGCACCTGTCGATAGATCGGGCGCCACCTGCTGCGGCCAGCACGAGGACGAAGCTCACGCAGTCCCCTGCCAGCCTCGCTGGAATGCCCTGGGTTCGACGGAGACCGGGTTTGTTGGGGTTCAGGCACGTTACTGGGCGAGTGCGAGTGGCCGCTCCCGAGGGTCGGAGACGACCCCGGAGGGGTCGTACACCCCAGCAGCCTGC
>JBOGYE010000255.1:0-2181 GCA_050696635.1 Solirubrobacteraceae bacterium
GGTAGCCGTCCATCGCGGCCTGCAGCGCGCAGATCGGATCGATCTCGGTCACGATCACGCGCGCTCCCTGGCCGCGCAGCGACTCGGCGCAGCCCTTGCCGACATCGCCGTAGCCGCACACGACCGCCACCTTGCCGCCGATCAGCACGTCGGTGCCGCGGTTGATCCCGTCGATCAGCGAGTGCCGGCAGCCGTACTTGTTGTCGAACTTGGACTTGGTGACCGAGTCGTTGACGTTGATCGCCGGGAACAGCAGTCGCCCCTCCGAGGCGAACTGGTACAGGCGGTGCACGCCGGTCGTGGTCTCCTCGCTGACTCCCCGGATCTGCTGCGCCATCCGTGTGAAGCGCTGCGGATCCTGCGCCAGCGAGCGGGTCAGCAGCTCGAGGATCACCCGGTGCTCGTCGTTCTCCGCGCCCGCGGGGTCCGGCACCGCTCCGTCCGCCTCGTACTGCACGCCGTTGTGGACCAGAAGGGTCGCATCGCCGCCGTCGTCGAGGATCATGTTCGGACCGGCGGGTGGGTGGGAATCCGAGTCACCGTCCCCACCGATCCAGGACAGCGCCTGATCGGTGCACCACCAGTACTCGGACAGAGTCTCGCCCTTCCAGGCGAACACCGGAATCCCCCGCGGGTCCTCGGGCGTGCCGTCGGGACCGACGACCACCGCCGCGGCCGCGTGATCCTGGGTGGAGAAGATGTTGCAGCTGCACCAGCGCACCTGCGCGCCGAGCGCGGCCAGCGTCTCGATCAGCACCGCGGTCTGGATCGTCATGTGCAGCGACCCCGTGATCCGCGCGCCCTTCAGCGGCTGCGCGGCCGCGAACTCGCGGCGCGTCGCCATCAGCCCCGGCATCTCGTGCTCGGCCAGCTGGATCTCCTTGCGGCCGAACGCCGCCAGCGAGAGGTCAGCGACCTTGAAATCTGCCTGTGTGGTGGTGGTCATCGTGTCTCCGGTGTTGGTGATCGGTGTCATGCCGCAGCCATGGCCGCGGCCAGCAGGCGCTCGTGCTTCTCCTGCTCGAAGCGCAGCCAGTCCCGTGCCTGCACATGCTCGGGGCGAGCGGCCTGTGCGCTCAGCCAACCTCGGACTGCGTCGCTCAAGGCCGCCTCCTCCTGTAGACGCCGCGCGAATGCGACGTCCGACAGGGACAGCTCGTGCTCGGCCAGCAGCTCCTTGAGCGTGCGCAGCCGCTGCAACTCGGCGGCTCCGTAGAGCCGGTAGCCGGACGCCGAGCGCGCCGGCTCCAGCAGCCCGGTCTGCTCGACGTAACGCAGCATCCGCGGCGACCAGCCGGTCGTCGCGGCGGCCTCGTTGATCGTCAGGGCCTCCATCGGCGATGACCTTACCACGCTCGTGTCAAGGTTTTCCCCTCTCGAAGGGTCGGACTGCCCTGGCCGTTCGAGCTGGAGACCTCCGGCACTCGGCGAGGCGGTCCGCCGCCGTCAGCCCGCGCAGATCACGACTGCGGGCTGCGGCTGGCGGCCAGCGCGGCCTTCAGCCGCTCGATCGGCTCGATCCCGGCGGGGTTGCGCCCCGTCAGCACGGCCATGTAGGTCGAGACCAGGTCGCCCAGCAGCACCAGCGAGACAAGCCGCTCGAGCCTGGTGGAGCCCAGCGTCTGCACGCGGTGCGCGACCGCGGCCTGGTCTGAGACAACCTCCAGCGTCAGCGCGATCCGCTCGCGCACCCGCGGGTGCAGGTCGCAGTCGTCGAGCAGCACGAGGCTGAAGCGCCCGTGCGATGCGGCCCCCTCCCAGCCGACGATCTCGTTGTGGTCGAGCTCTGGCAGCTCGGCCGCGAACGCGGGCGAGCCGGCGTTCTCGTTGATCTGCGTCTTCCATCGATAGGCGATCGGCGCCGTCAGTCCGGCGCCGCCGATCTGGACCACGGTGCCGGCCAGCGACCGCGCCAGCGACTTGGCGAGCGAGTCATCGCCCGCGTCCGGACCCCACTGTGCGATCAGCCCGCGCGCGTGCTCGGCGGCGACGTCGATCTCGGTCCGAAGCGACTCGCCGGCCCCCGCCAGGGCAGCGACCTCGAGCGCCACCACCAGCTGGTAGCCGACCGCCGCGCGCGGCTGAAAGCCGCCCGGCAGTCCGATCACGGGCACGCCATCGCCCCGAGCCGCCGCCGCCAGCGCGCCGCCGGTGGTGCAGACGATCCGCCGCGCGCCGAGC
>JBOGYE010000256.1:0-3648 GCA_050696635.1 Solirubrobacteraceae bacterium
CGTCCGCACGGTCAAAGTCGACCGTGCGGACCGGTCCCTGGAACGTCTTGTGCGCCCAGCCGAGGTACCAGATCGTCACCGTCAGCATCACCCCGATTGTCACGAGCGGGGCGTAGTTGACGGCCGACCAGCTGAAAGTGCTGGAGAATGGCACCGCGGCGGGGGTGAACGGCAGGCAGAAGATGATCACGCACAGCGCCACCCACACGATCGCGATGATGTTGATCCACCGGTACTTGGCGCCTAGCGTCCACGGGCCTGCGTTGAACCCGTTCCCCAGCCGCCAGCGCAGGAAGATCGGGATCGTGTAGGCGATGTACAGGCCGATCACCGAGATGGAGGTCACCGCCAGGAACGCTACCGGCAGGCCGGCGTGATTGCCCTTGTACGCGGGGATCGTGATGATCAGGGCGAATGCCGCCACGAACACCACCGCCCAGGTCGGGGTCTTGTGCCGGTTGAGCCGGCGCCACAGGTTGTGCCCAGGGACCGCGCCGTCGCGGCTGAACGCGAACGTCATCCGGCTGGCGCTGGTCACGCACGCCATCCCGCAGAAGATCTGGCCGACGGTCGAGATCACCAGTACCGCCTTGGCGGCGGCGCTGCTCAGCGCGGTCTCGATGATCGCCTGGGACGCCCCGCCAGCGGCGTCGATCGCCTTCACGTGCGTGGCGGCGAACGTCAGCGCCAGCAGCACCGCCCAGCCGAAGATCGCCGAGTAGAACACGGAGCGCCAGATGCCCTTGGGCGCTGCCTCCGCGGCGCCGTGGGTCTCCTCGGAGATGTGAGCGGAGGCGTCGTAGCCGGTGATGGTGTACATCGTCAGCAAGAAGCCGAGCGGCAGTACGTAGAACCAGTACATGTGGCTGCCGAACCCCGACAGGTTCACTCGGTGACCGAACACGAAGCTGAAGCTCTGGTGGTGGCTGGGAACGGCGACCAGGATCACGATGATCACCAGCACGCCGATCACGTGCCACCAGACCGACACGCGGGTGAACAGCGCGACCAGCGGCGAGGAGAAGATGTTGACCAGCGCGTGCAGCGCCAGCAGGATCACGAACAGCACGAACGTGTGATGCAGCGCCGACTGAACGCTCGTTGTGGCGAAGTTGACACCGAACAGGTGAAGCCCGTAGAACGAGAGCGTGGAGTTCAGGAACGTGGCGGCGGCGTAGTCGACCGATGCGGTCACGGCCACCAGGCCGATCAGGTTAAACCAGCCGGTGAACCATCCCCACCCGGCGCCGCCGAGGGTCGAGGCCCAGTAGTAGATCCCGCCGGCGGTCGGCATCGCCGACGCCAGTTCGGACATCGAGAAGGCGACCAGCAGGATCAGCACGCTGATCACCGGCCATCCGATCGAGATCGCGACCGGGCCGCCGTTCAGCCACGCCTGGCCGTAGGTGGTGAAGCACCCCGCCAGGATCGAGATGATCGAGAACGATATCGCGAAGTTGGAGAAGCCGCTCCACCCCCGCTTGAGCTCCTGCTTGTAGCCAAGCTCGGCAAGGCGCTGCTCGTCGTTCGAGAGGCTCTCGGTCGTGCTGCTCATCCGGCCCTCCTCGTGAAAAGGTCTGGCGATCCGTCCTTCTCGGCGCGGGCAAGATACGCTCGCCGCAGGACGATGTCAAGGCTCCTTGGGAAGCAGCGCGGCGAGGATGTACTCGGTGCCCCGCAGGTGCTCGGTCATCTCCCTCGCGGCGGCGGCCTCGTCGTGGCGGCGGATCGTCGCCAGGAGCCTGCGGTGCTGGTCGTTGGCCGAATCCAGCACCTCGGGCGGGTGCGCGATGTGCGAGATCAGGCTGCTCATCGCCCCCTGGGTGTCGGTCATCAGCTTGATCAGCCGCCGGCTGCCGGTCATCTCGGCCAGCCCGACATGGAAGCGGATGTCGAGTTGCCGGTAGGCCGGGAAGTCGTCGAGCGTGTCGTCGATCGCGATGACCACCTGCTCGAGCGCGTCGAGCGCGAGGGCGTCGCCTCGCTCGGCCGCGAGCACCGCGATGCCGACCTCCACGGTCATCCGCTCGTCGCAGACCTCGCGCCAACCTGCCAGCACCTCGGGCGACGGCGGCTGCGCTGGCGGCTGCGGGTCGGCGACAAACGTCCCGCCGCCGCGGCCGCGCGTCGCGCGTAGATGCCCGCTCTGGCCAAGAGCCACGAGCGCCTGTCGCAGCGTGGACCGCGCGATACCCAGGCGCGCGCACAGCTCACGCTCGGCCGGCAGCCGCATGCCGGGCTCCAGAAGGCCCAGCTTGATCGCAGTCCCAAGCCGCTGCACCGTCTCCTCGAACGCGGTCTGGGACCCGACCGGCGCAAAGACTGCCTCCAGCGAGTTCACCAAGTGGGCTGGCGCCCGCTCCCGTGGCATGGCGCAACCCGGCGTCACAGGCGCTCGAAGCCGCGAAAGCGCTCCCAGTCGGTCACGGCCGACTCGAATGCCGCAAGCTCCACGTCGGCGGCGTTGAGGTAGTGCTCGACGACCTCGTCCCCGAACGCCTCGCGCGCGACTGCGCTGCCGGCGAACAGGCCGCGCGCCTCGCGCAGCGTGGTCGGCAGGTGCGGGCGGTCGGTCGCCAGATACGCGTTGCCGGGACACGGCTCCTCCAGAGCCAGGCCGCGGTCCAGTCCGTGCAGGCCGGCGGCGACGACGGCGCTCAGCGCCATGTACGGGTTCAGGTCAGAGCCACCGGCGCGGTGCTCGAAGCGCAGGCCCTCGCCGTGGCCGACGACCCGCAGCGCGCACGTGCGGTTGTCGGGTGCCCACGCGACGGTGGTCGGGGCGAACGAGCCGGCCGCGAATCGCTTGTAGGAGTTGACGTTGGGCGCGAGCAGCAGCGTCAGCTCCTGCAGGCACGCGAGTTGGCCGGCGAGGAAGGACTCGAACACCCTTTGGTCCTGCGCGAACACGGAGCGGCCGGACTGGTCGGCGACCGAGAAGTGGATGTGACAGGAGCTGCCCTCGCGCTCGTCGTACTTGGCCATGAACGAGATCGCGACTCCGTCCTGTGCCGCGATCTCCTTGGCGGCGTTCTTGTAGATCACGTGGCCGTCGGCGGTCCGAAGCGCCTCGTCGTAGCGGAAGTTGATCTCGTGCTGGCCGTAGTTGCACTCACCCTTGGAGTTCTCCACCGCCATTCCGGCACTCTCCATGGCGTTGCGGATCCGGCGAATCAACGGCTCGATCCGCGCGGTGCCCAGCATCGAGTAGTCGACGTTGTAGAGGTTGGCGGGATCGAGGTTGCGGTAGGCCTTGTGCCACGCGGACTCGTAGGTCTCGCGGAAGACCATGAACTCGAGCTCGGTGCCGACGTTGGCGCTCCACCCGCGCTCGGCCAGCCGCCCGAGCTGGCGGCGCAGGATCTGGCGAGGCGAGGCGACAACGTCGGTGCCGTCCTCCCAGGCCAGATCGCAGAGGATCATCGCCGTGCCCTCCTGCCACGGCACGGGACGTAGGGTGGCCAGGTCGGGCTTGAGCACGAAGTCGCCGTAGCCCCGCTCCCACGAGGACATCTCGTAGCCCTCGACCGTCCGCATGTCGACGTCGACGGCCAGCAGGTAGTTGCATGCCTCGGCACCGTTCGGAACCACCTGGTCCAAGAAGTAGGGCGCGTGGCAGCGCTTGCCCTGGAGCCGCCCCTGCATGTC
>JBOGYE010000257.1:0-9124 GCA_050696635.1 Solirubrobacteraceae bacterium
CGCCCTCATCGTCGCCGAGCGCGGGCTCGGGCTCGGGCTCGGCGTCAGCGACGGGCGCAGGATCGAGGCCCTGCTGCTTGGCGAGGATCGCGTCGACCAGTTCGGCGCGACGCAGGCGACGATAGCCATCGATCGACAGCTCGGATGCGATCGCGTGTAGGTCGGCGAGCGGGCTCTGGTCGAGAGCGTCGCGATCGAGGACGGACATGGGCTGGGCTCCTTGGCTCGGGATCGGCAGGCTCCGGTCGCGTTGGGCCAGCGACCGGCGATTGGGACCGAGCCTAGCGGGCGCCCCGGTCGCTACCGACCTCGTGTCGTCTCAGCCACGCGCGCGCAGCCTGACGCGACGCTAGACGCCGCTCGCTCCTGCGGTCTGCGGCCCGGATGCCGGCGCCGCCGGCGCTCGCTGCGCCGGGTTGGCTGCGCCGGGGTGCAGCGCCGCCCGGTACAGCGGCAGGACGATCTTGTACCAGGCCGGCGAGGTCTGGAGGTAGCCGGGACAGCACTGCGCGGCCCCTGGTGGGCTGATCCCGATCTCGATGTGCGGCGCCGACGAGATTCCCACGTCCCCGCATCCGACCTCCGCGATCGGCTCGCCGGCGGTGACGACCGTGCCGACCGGCACCAGCGCGGGCGCCGCGTGCCCGTAGTAGATGTAACTGCCCTGGAAGGCGCCGCTCGAGACCTTCAGGACCGGCGCGTAGGGGCCAAAGCCGTCGATCCCCTCCCGGACGATCTTGCCCGGCGCCATCGCGACCTCGGTCACCTGCGGCCCGCAGGCGTTGTTGACCGTGCCGATATCGATCCCCTGATCGAGCGTCCAGTCGCTCGGCGGCAACACCTTGGAGATCGGCGTCAGCGGGAACACGAGCCCGCTGGAGCCGATCGAGGCGACCGAGCCGGCGGCGGACTCGGTGATCGACTGCACCGCGGTCACCAGTGCGGAGGCCGTGAACTGGCCGACGGTCCCGCTCGCGGGCGCGAGCCCCTTGGCGCGCTGGAAGCGACGCACCTCGCGACGCGTGGCCGTCCCGAAGTAGCCCGTGGCGTGGACCGAGAACCCGACCGCGGACAGCCAGCTCTGAAGGGTCGAGACGTCGGGACCGCGGGCGCCGAGGCGCAGCACGCGCGCGAAGATGACCTTGGCGGCCGGGTTGACCATCCCGCGCGGCGCCGTCGCCGTCACCAGCCCAGCGCCGCCGGTGGCGGCCGCGGCGACCCCGCCGACGCCGGCGAGGCCGCCGAGGAGCAGGGCGATCAGGCATGCGAGGCGTTGGATGCGCCGCATCGCACCTGTTGTGTTCGACACCCCCGGGGTCGCCTCCTGGGCAGCCGGGCGGCGGCGGGAACGATCGCGGTTGTCTGGCTGCGGGGCGCGCACGCTGCTTGGGCCCCGGGCGATCGGGGCTTTCTGTCGCCTTGTCGCCTGCGGGGTTAGCTGACGGGCTGGCGCTCTCTGAGAAGAGCGCTTCTCGCGGATCACCGCGAGACTCGCCCCAACGAATTGGGTTCCCCGCCCTCCGGGATGGCAGCCCCGGAGGCTCGGCGCCGCGGCACGCTACCAGAATCGTCAGACGCACGGCGGACGGCCGCGGCAGCGGCGATTAGCAGTCGAGAACGACGATGTCAGGATCGAGAGTCTCGAGGTCTGCTCTGTCTGAGGTGATTACGGTGGCATGGTGGCGGCGGGCGGCGACGACCACCGATGCGTCCACGATGTCAGCGGTCCCGGTCCGCCCGCAGACAGCACCGCACGCCTTGGCTCTGGCGTGGGTGAGCACGTCGACCTCAACGCCTGCGGCGGCGACGAACCTGGCCAGTCGAGCTTGCCGAGAACCGCCTCGCCACACCTGGGCGACCACGCCGGCCGGTATCACCAGGTCCCGGCCGGCGCGGCGGGCCGTTTCCATGACGGCGAGCATTGACCGATCGGCTCGCTCTACGGCGATGAGGCTCCTGCGTCGAGGACCAGCGTCATCGACGGTCGGCGGCGGCCAGACGCGTCTTGGCCGCTGCCACCTCGGTGCCCGACAGTGGCCCACCGGTCTCATCGAGCAGGTCGGCCAGCACGGCCCCGAGGTCCTCGCGCTCGACATGCGCTCGAGCGGCCTCATTGAGCCAAGAGCTGAGTGACTTGGCCTTCCCGGCGGCCACGTCCTGCTTGGCGCGATCGGCGACGGCCGAGTCCAAGCTCACGGTCACTTTCGTTACGGTCATACCTTTATCATACCGAGAGCGACGGGGCTCCGTCGCTTGCGTCAGGCCTCGGATTTGCGACGGGTTTTGACTTCGACGACAACCCTCGCCTGAGGCATCGCATGCAGTCACGTTTCTGGCGGCGGCTGAATCCGCCATGCTTTTTACGTGACTCGAAAGGAGAGGAGGGGGCGAGATGATCGCTGTAGGGCTACCGGTGCTCGACGCCGCCGGCGTCGGCGTGCTCGCCCAGGCCCGCCTCGCGCCGCTGCGCGATCACCTGCTCGATGCGGGAGACCGTGTCCCGCGACATCCGCCGGATCTCCCAGTGCGTGAGCTTGATCAGGCGCATCGGCGAGCTGGCGACCACATCGGCGCTGCGCGGAAGGCGCTCGAGCAGCCCCATCTCGCCGATCAGATCGCCCGGTCCCAGCGCCGCGATCGTCTCGCCGGCGTGGATCACATCGGCGGTGCCCTCCTCGATCGCGATCAGCTCGACCGAGTAGTCGCCCTCGCGGATCAACACCTGGCCGGCCGCGACGCTGGTCTCGGTCGCGAACGCGGCCAGGCGCCGCGTCTCCTGCGCCGACAGATGCGAGAAGATCGGGATCGCGGTCAGGCGGGCGGCGTCCATCTCACCCGCGACCCTACAGCCCCTGGACCTCTGCCGTCACCTCACCGACCGACGCCTTCGCATCGCCAAACAGCATCGATGTCTTGGGGTCGTAGAACAGCGGGTTATCGATCCCCGCAAAGCCGGACGCCATCGAGCGCTTGAGCACGATCACCGATGCGGAGCGGTCGACCTCGAGGATCGGCATCCCATAGATCGGGCTGCCGGGCTCGTTGCGGGCCGCCGGGTTGGTGACGTCGTTGGCGCCGATCACCAGGGTCACGTCGGTGCGGCCGAACTCCGGGTTGATGTCGTCCATCTCGCGCAGCAGGTCATACGGGACGTCGGCCTCGGCCAGCAGCACGTTCATGTGTCCCGGCATCCGTCCGGCGACGGGGTGGATCGCGTACTTGACGGTCACGCCCTTGGCCTCCAGCGCCCGCTGCAGCTCGCGCACGGCGTGCTGGGCCTGCGCGACCGCCATCCCGTAGCCGGGAGCGATCACCACCTGGCGCGCGTAGGACAGCTGGATCGCGGCGTCCTGGGCCGAGGTGGAGCGCACCGTCTGACCGGTCTCCCCCTCCGCCCCGCCGGCCGGCGCCGCGACCGCGCCGCCGAACCCGCCCGCGACGATCGCCGGAACCGAGCGGTTCATCGCCTTGGCCATCTGGTCGGTCAGGATCGTTCCCGAGGCGCCGACGATCATCCCGGCGACGATCATCACGGGGTTGGACAGCGCCAGCCCGGTGGCGGCGGCCGACAGGCCGGTGAACGCGTTCAGCAGCGAGATCACGACCGGCATGTCGGCGCCCCCGATCGGCAGCACGAGCATGTTGCCGAGCACCGCGGCGGCGACCAGGATCCCGAGGATGAACAGGGCCTGCGAGTGGGTCCCGCCGAGCAGCACCACCGCGCTGGCCACGCACACGACCACCAGCGCCAGGTTGATCAGCGACTGCCACGGTCCGGGCGCCTTGATCGGTCGCCCGGGCAGCAGCTCCTGCAGCTTGCCGAAGGCGATGTTCGAGCCCCAGAACGAGATCGAGCCGACGATCGCGCCGAACAGCTCGAAGATCTCCTTGCGCAGCGGGAAGTAGCCGGGAGCGAAGTGGTGGCGGTACTCGACCCAGGCGATCAGCGCGACCGCGCCGCCGCCGACGCCGTTGAACAGCGCCACCATCTGAGGCATCTGGGTCATCTTCACGTTGCGCGCCGCGGGAACGCCGATGACCGTCCCGATCACCAGCCCCAGGATGATCAGCCAGACGGTCCCCGAGCCCGAGAACTCGTGTGAGCGAAGCAGCGTGGCGATCACCGCGATCGCCATCCCGACGGCGGCGATCTGGTTTCCGCGGACCGCGGTGCGCGGCCCGGTCAGCCCGCTCATCCCGTAGATCAGCAGCGCAAACGCGGCGATGTAGCAGGCGTCGATGAAGTTCGCGGTCTGGAAGAAGACCGTCGCCGGCGCGCTCACTGCGCGTCGCCCTCCTCGCCTGGCTCCTGCTCCTTGGCCGCAGGCTCTGGCTTGGACTTGAACATCCCCAGCATCCGATCGGTGACCAGGAAGCCGCCAACGACGTTGATCGTCCCGAACGCGACCGCGATCACAAGCAGCGCCTTCTCCAGCACGCCGCTTGACTCCGCCATCAGCAGCAGGCCGCCGAGCACCACGATCCCGTGGATCGCGTTGGTGCCCGACATCAGCGGCGTGTGCAGCGTTTTGGGGACCTTCGAGATCACGGCGAAGCCGACTAACCCCGCCAGCACCAGCACGGCGATGTCGATCACAAGCCTGTCCATCACGCCTCCTGTTCGGGCGCTGCCTCGGCTGCGGCCCTGGCGCCGGCGTGAACGATCTCGCCGTCCCGGGTGATGCAGGCGCCCGCGATCACCTCGTCTTCGAAGTCGAGTGCCAGCTCGCCGGAGTCCGAGATCATCAGCGCCAGCAGCGCCTGGATGTTGCGGGCGTACAGCTGCGAGGCGTGCTCGGCAAGCGTGCTGGGCACGTTCAGCGGCGCCAGCACCTTGACCCCGTGGCGCACGATCGACTCGCCCGGCGCCGATAGCTCGCAGTTGCCGCCCGCCTCGCCGGCGAGGTCGACGATCACCGAGCCGGGCTTCATCTTCTTGACCGCCTCCTCGGTGACGAGGACCGGCGCCCGGCGGCCGGGCACCAGCGCTGTCGTGATCACGACGTCGACCTTCCCGATCGCCTCGGCCATCAGCTCCTGCTGGCGAGCCTGCTGCTCGGCGGTCAGTTCCTTGGCATAGCCGCCCACGCCCTCGAGGTCGCCGCCGAGGTCGAACTCGAGAAAATGCGCGCCCAGCGACTCGACCTGCTCCTTGACCGCGGCGCGTACGTCGAAGCCCTGGACGACGGCGCCAAGGCGGCGGGCGGTCGCGATCGCCTGCAGGCCCGCGACCCCGGCGCCGAGCACGAGCACGGTCGCGGGCCGGATCGTCCCGGCCGCGGTCATCAGCATCGGGTAGAAGCGACCCAACTCCTGCGCGCCGATCAGCGCCGCGCGGTAACCGGAGATGTTCGCCTGCGACGACAGCGCGTCCATCGACTGCGCGCGGCTGATCCTGGGGACCGCCTCCATGGCGATGCCGGTC
Organism: Solirubrobacteraceae bacterium; assembly: GCA_050696635.1. Taxonomy (GTDB): domain Bacteria; phylum Actinomycetota; class Thermoleophilia; order Solirubrobacterales; family Solirubrobacteraceae; genus Palsa-465. The sequence continues at coordinate 5,426 of JBOGYE010000257.1, forward strand.
GCCCCGGCCTTGGCGATCGCTCGCGTGCCGGCGCCGTTGGTCAGCGGTGCGAGGAAGCCGATCAGGACCGCGTCCGATCGCAGTGCGCCGATCTCCTCGGCGCTGGGCGGCGCTACCTTCACGACCACGTCGGCCGCCAGCGCCGCGTGCGCGTCGTCGACCATCTGTGCCCCGGCCTGCTCGAACGCGTCGTCGGGGATCAGGGCGCCCTGCCCCGCCCCACGCTGGACGAGCACCTCCGGGCGCGCACCATCGCCAGTCGTGAGCTTTGCCACGACCTCGGGCACCAGGGCGACGCGGCGCTCGCCCTCAGCTGTCTCCTTCGGGACTCCGATCCGCATGCGGGCGGTGCAGCGTACAGTCTGGAGCGGCGGGGTGGCGATCCGGCGCCGGCCCCAGCATCCGCCCGCGATCCGGCCAGCCCGGCGGGCGCGAGCGCGAGGCCGGTCAGGCCAGCCCGGCGGGCGCCAGCGCGAGCGCCTCGACGACGCCGATCACCGAGACGAGCGTCCCGGCGCCGGACGGCGCGGGAGGTGCCGCAGTGGCGTTGAGGCTCGGGCGCGACCGGCCGTGGTGGCCCACGCGACGGCTCGCCGCGGCCCGCCTCGGGCGCGTCGTTCGCTGGTTGTGGGATGCGGAAGGGGCCGGATGCGAGGACCGCGTCCGGTGGCCGGCCCGGTGCCCGGCATGGTGGCCGGCGTTGCGCCCGGTGTGGCTTGCGTCGTGCCGTGTGGCCGCCGGGGATGGTGCGGCCAGCGGGAGCGCCTTACCCTCAAGCGCCATCAGCCCCTCGCCGGATACCCAGACGGGCGTCTGCACCATCCCGCGCGCGTAGCGCATCGCCCCGTCGGGCCCCACCAGCGACTCCAGATAGCTCAGCGGCGAGGAGCCTCCATCGCGGCGCACGGAGGACGGAGCGATGCCGGCGGCGATCAGTCCCTGGACCGCCCACGCGGTCGACTGGGCGTTGGACCCGGCCCCCGACTGGTTGGCGAAGCCGCCGTCTCGATCCTGGACCGAGCGCAGGTAGGCGACCGCCCTGGACACAACGGCGCCTGCCGCCGGGTCGTCGGCCAGCGCCTGCAGCGCCGCGCCGGTGTCGTCGGGGTCGCTCGAGCCGCCTCCCACGAAGCTGAAGCCCCCGTCCCGATCCTGCTGAGCGGCCAGCCAATGCAGCGTTCTCGCGGACGGCGCGGCGCTCGTCGCGCGCAGCGCCAGGACCGCGAAGGCGGTCAGGTTGACCTGGCCGCGGACCGATCCGTCCCGGCGCAGATCGCGCGCCAGATCGGTCACCAGGTCATGTCCGCGCACGACGGCGGGCCGGCCCGCCGCCCGCAGCACGAGGATCGTGCGCTCCAGTGACCCTGGGTCCGACTGCGAACCGGCCGCCACGTAGGCCGCCGCACTCGCCGGCTCGCGCCCCGCGGACGCGAGCCCGAGCGCGGCCCAGCCCGCATACAGCTGGTTGGACGGCTGTCCGGGGGCGGCGCCGAAGCCGCCGTCCGGGTTCTGCGCGTGCAGGAGGTAAGCGACTACGCGGGACACGGTCGCGGGCGGGGCCGTCCTGGATGCGGCCGCCGAAGCAGGGCCGCCTGCCATGAGCGCCCCGGCCAATGTGACGGCCACTGCCACCGCCAGGGCCAGGGCCAGCCGCAGGACGTCGCCGACACCGACGCGTAGATACCAAACTCGGTCGCGGCTCTCGAGCTTGGCATCTAGGCGTCGCTTGGAGACGCAGTTGTGCCAAACATCGGGCGCGGATCCGAGTTTGGTATCTAGTCGTCGCTGCCGAAGGCCACGACGCGGTCCCGAGGAGTCCGCCGCACCGCCACCGCCACCGCCACCGCGCGTGCCCGCCGCACGGGCGGCCGCCGGCCGCCCCACCCACTCGACCTGCAGCCGACGCGCAAACCGCGCCAGCGAGCGCGCAAGCGACGGTCCGAGCGCCAACGCGAACCCCACGCAGCCAAGGGCGTGCACCGCGTCGAAGCCCAGGCCGCTGCTGATGTACGCGCCCAACTGGGCGAGGCTGTGATCGCTGTAGTTGACCCAGTCCCCGACGTCCTGCAACGCCGCGAAGCCGAACCCGATCACGGCGCACACGACCGCCAGCGGCCAGCGCCCAAGGACCGGTGGCGCCCCCCTTCCGCGGCGCAGGCGTCCGACGAGCGCCGCCAGCGCCGCACCCGCCACGCCCGTCGCGCCCCAACCGGCCATCTGCCACGGCGTCCAGGGGCCCTGGCCGAAGAAGAAGTTCGAGCTCAACGCGGCGAGCGCCCCGACCGCGAACCCGGGACCGCCGCCGAGCGCGAACCCTGCGATCAGAACGATGTCGGTCGTCGGCTTGACGTTCGGGACGGCGGCAAACGCGATCCGGCCGAGCGCCGCGAACGCGCTCAGCGCCCCGACCAGCGCCACGATCCTGGCGTCGGGGCGGGCGCGCTCGTACCACCAGAAGCCGGCGGCCAGCGCCAGCGCCAGGATCGCCAGCGCGCCCAGCTGCCAGCTCACGCGGGCACCCCCACGCGTGCCTCCTGCAGCAGCGCAGATCCCTGCGCGGGCGTCAGAGCGCCACCCGCCCCACCGAGAATCCGCGCCGTCTCGGTCGCGAACCAGCTGCCGCCGCAGAGGACCTCGTGGGCCGGTGCGTCCGCGATCGGACGGCCGTCGGCGAGCAGCACCACGCGCTGGGCGAAGGCGGCGACGAACTCGGGGTCATGGGTGGCGACCAGCACCGCGCAACCCAGATCGGCCAGCAGCCGTGCCAACCGGTGACCGTGGCCGCGATCCATCCCGCGGGTGGGCTCGTCGAGGCACAAGATCGCGGGCGGGCGCGCGAGCTCACCCAGCACGATCGCAAGCGCCAGCCGCTGACGCTCGCCACCGGACAGGTCGCGGGGGTTGCGGGCGGCGAACGCGTCGCCGCCGAGGCCGACCGCCTCGAGCGCCGGTCCGGGCGCCTCCTGCGCGACCGTGTCGTGTACGAGGTAGTCGTTGGGGTGCTGGAGCAGCAACGCCACCCGACCCGAGCTGGCCACCCGCCCGCGGGTGGGGGCCATCAAGCCGGCGGCGTGGCGCAACAGGGTCGACTTGCCGGCGCCGTTGGCGCCCATCAGCGCGACCCGCTCGCCGGACGCGATCGTGAGCGAGGCGCCGCGCAGGATCGCGGGGCCCGAACGCAGCTCGTGCCAGACCCCGTCGAGCTCCAGCGCGGCCGCGGGCGCGCCTGCGCGACCACGGCGACCGAGGTTACGCGCGAGCTTGGCGGGCGCGCCGGCGTCGCGCTCGGGCAGCGGGCCGCGCTCGGGCAGCAGTCCCCGCTCTCGCAGCGCCGAGCGGGCGCGCTTGACCCCCGGGACCGCCGGCAGACCGAGCGACGACAGCAGGCTGGCACCGGGCGTCTGGAGGCTGGGCGCCTCGCGCGCCGCCCAGGCGAGGAACTGCGCCGGCGGCGCATCGCAGACGACGCGCCCTGCGTGCAGCGCAACCACCCGGTCCGCCGCCGACAGGCAGCGCTCAAGCCGATGCTCGGACAGCACGATCGTCGTGTCGCAGTCGTCGTTGGCGCGCAGCAGCAGCCCCAACAGCTCATCGCCCGCGACCGGATCCAGCTGCGACGTCGGCTCATCCAGCACCAGCACCCGGGGCTGGCCCGCCAGCGCAGCTCCGAGCGCGGTGCGCTGCAACTCGCCCCCCGAA
>JBOGYE010000258.1:0-12304 GCA_050696635.1 Solirubrobacteraceae bacterium
AGCGTCGGCGACAGCGGCGCAAGGTCGCCGCGCGCGCCGCGGGGAAGCAGCTTCGACAGCGAGCCGAGCTGCGCCACGTACACGTCAAGGTCCCGCGCCTCGCCGGTCGCGCGCTGCAGCCAGCGCAGCTCGCTTGCAAACCCCGCCAGCTCGATCGGCGAGAACACTCCCGCGAACCGGCGCGCCACCGTGCGCGTCCGCCGAACCGCGATCCGCAGCTGGTGGAGATGCTCGTCGTCGACGCCAGCGATCGCTCCCGCGCGGTTGTCGGCGATCACGCCCGCGAGCGATCGCAGCACGGCCACCACGGCGGCATCGGCGCGCTGGTCGGACGCGAGCGCAACCTGCACCCTGGCGCTGACCGGCGCGCTCACAGCGTGAGCGCTGCCAGGCGCCCCAGCGCGTCGTCGATCTCCGCCTCGGAGACGATCAGCGGTGGCTCGAACCGGATCGTGCCAGGGCCGGTGGCGTTGACGACCAGCCGCTGCTCGATCAGCGCTCGCCCGGCCAGCTGCACCGCGGGCACGCCGGCGACCAGATCGATGCCGATCATCAGTCCCCGCCCGCGCACCTCAGCCACGAATGGGAGCGACTCGAGGCCGGCCATGAGCCGCTCACCCCGGTCACACACGCTCGCCAGCAGCTCCGGATCAGAGCAGATCGACAGCGCCTCGAGTGCCGCCCGGCAGACCAGCGGGCCGCCCGCGAACGTCGAGCCATGATCGCCCAGCTGCAACACGTCCGCGAGCCGCGGTCCGGTGATCAGCGCGCCGATCGGCAGCCCGCCGCCAAGCGCCTTGGCCGACGTGATCGCATCGGGCACCACCCCCGTCTGCTCGTAGGCCCACAGGGTCCCGGTCCGCCCCATCCCGGTCTGGATCTCGTCGAAGATCAGCGCCGCGCCCGTCTGGTCGCAGGCGCCACGCGCAGCGACCAGCAACTCGCCCGGCAGGACGTTGATCCCGGTCTCACCCTGGATCGGCTCCAGCAGCACCGCGGCGGTGTCGGCACCGACCGCCGCCGCCAGCGCGGCCGGGTCCTTGGTCGCGACGCGAACCCCGGGCACCAGCGGCGCGAACGGCGCCTGCTTGGCCTCCTGCGGCGTGGCCGACAGGGCGCCGTAGGTGCGCCCGTGGAACGCCTCCTGCACGACCACGATCCCCCCTCCGGGGCGCGCGCGGCGGGCCAGCTTGATCGCCGCCTCGTTGGCCTCCGCCCCCGAGTTGCACAGGAACACCTTGCCCTGAAGCGAACTGCGCGCCAGCGCGGCCGACAGTTCCAGTGCCGGCGCGGTGTAGTAGAGGTTGGTCGCATGCGTCAGCTGGCCGGCCTGCTCGCGCACGGCGGCGACCACGCGCGGGTGGCAGTGACCGACGTTCAGCACCGAGATCCCGGCCAGGAAGTCCAGGTACTCGTTGCCGTCGGCATCCCACAGCTTGGCGCCCGATCCGCGCACGAACTGCACCGGCGCCCGTGCGTAGGTGCCGATCGCATGCTCGCGCTCCAGCTCCTGCAGATGCGCCAGCGACGGCGACGCAGACGGCGGCGTCATCGCGCGGGTCCGATCTTGGTGCCCTGCCCGGCGTCGGTGAACAGCTCCAGCAGGAGCGAGTGCGGGACGCGGCCGTCGACGATGTGGGCGTAGGACACGCCCCCGTCGATCGCATCCAGGCAGGCGGCAAGCTTCGGTCGCATGCCGCCGGCGACTCCGGGCAGCGCGGCGCGCACGGCGCCGGCGTCGATCTCCGAGATCACGCTCCCGGGGTCTCCCGGATCCCGCAGCCACCCGGCGACATCGGTCAGGAACATGATCTTGTAGGCGCCGAGCGCCCGCGCGACCGCCCCCGCGGCCTCGTCGGCGTTGATGTTGTAGGAGTTGCCCTCCCGGTCGGCGCCGACCGACGCGACCACCGGGATGTAGTCCTGCGCGACGTGGTTGAGCACGTCGACGTCGACCCGCTCGATCCGCCCCACGAAGCCGATGTCGGCCCCCGACGGGGCCACCTGGCGCGCGGCCCGGAACAGCAGCCCGTCGTCGCCGCACAGCCCGATCGCGGGCTGACCGTGACGGTTGAGGCGCAGGACGATGTCCTTGTTGACCTTGCCGACCAGCACCATCTTCGCCACCTCGACCGTCTCGGGGTCCGACACCCGCAGGCCGTCGACGAAGCGGACCGGCAGGTTCAAGCGCTCCATGTAGCTCGAGATCTCCGGGCCGCCGCCGTGAACCACGATCGGATTCATGCCGACGTACTTGAGCAGCACCACGTCGCGCGCGAACTCCTCCTTCAGCTCGGGATTCGTCATCGCTGCCCCGCCGTACTTGATCACCACGGTCTGGCCGTGGAACTCGCGGATGTACGGCAGCGCCTCGAGTAGCGTGGCGACGTCGCGGACCGGCCGAGGCGCTGCGCTCACGTCGTGTACTCCCCGTTGAGCGTCACGTACTCGTGCCCGAGATCGGAGAACAGCACCTCGGTCTCGGCGCCCTCGCCCGGCAGGCCGATCTCGTATTGCACCTCGTCGCGCGCAACCGACGCCTGAAGCGCGGCGGCGTCGTGGGGCACGCAGGCACCGCGCGAGCAGACCGGCACCCCCTCGATCGCGATGTCGAGCGCAAGCGGTGCGGTTCCGGGCAGCGCCGCGCCGACCGCCTGCACGATCCTGCCCCAGTTGGGGTCACCGCCGTACAGCGCGGTCTTGACCAGCGGCGAGTCGGCGACCGCGCGCGCGGCCGCCTCAACCGCTCCCTGGTCGCCGCCGCGCACGACCACCCGCCCGGCACGGCGGGCGCCCTCGCCGTCGCGCACGACCAGCAGCGACAGCTGGCGCATCAGCCCGTCGAGCGCCTCGCCGAAACGCAGCTCGTCCTCTGACTCGCCCGCCACCCGCACCCCGGACTCGCCGCTGCACTGGAGGATCACCGTGTCGTTGGTCGACAGCTGGCCGTCGACGCTGATCCGCGCGAACGAGCGCTTCAGGCATACCGACAGCAGCAGGTCGCAGGTCGCCGGCTCGAGCTGGGCGTCGGTCTGGACGAACACGAGCAGCGTCGCGAAGCGCGGCGAGATCATCCCCGCCCCCTTGGCCTGGGCCGTCAGCGTCACGGTCCCGGACGGCAGTGTCACCCGCAGCCGGGCTCGCTTGCGCAGCCTGTCGGTCGTCTCGATCGCGTCGGCGAAGGCGCCGGCCCCGTCCGGCGCCAGCGCGTGCGCGGCGGCGACGATCCCGCGGTTGACCCGGTCCATCGGCAGCGGCACGCCGATCACGCCCGTCGAGCAGACGGCGACCTGGTCCTCGGCCACGCGCGCCGCCAGCGCGCCCGCGCCCTGCATCTTGACCGCGTTGTCGAACCCGGGCCTGCCGGTGGCGGCGTTTGCGTTGCCCGCGTTGACGACCACGGCCCGCAGCGCGTCAAGCCGGCAGCGCTCGCGGCACAGCAGCACCGGGGGCGCCTGCGTGCCCGATGCGGTGAAGCGCGCGGCGCTGGTCGCATCCGGCGAGTCGCACACCATCAGCGCGACGTCGGGCGCTCCCGACGGCTTGATCTGCGCGGGCACCCCGGCCGCCCGGAAGCCGGCGGGCAGCGCGTCGCCGCCCAGCTCGGTCACGTGCTCGGGCCGCGGCGCCCAGCGACTGGAGAAGAACGTCTCGGTCTCGGCGGTCACGAGATCCCCTCCTGCTCCGGGCGTCCGAACATCAGGTTGAGGTTCTGCACCGCCTGCGATGCGGCCCCTTTCCAGAGGTTGTCGATCGCGGCGAACACGATCGCGCGGCCCGTGCGCTCGTCGTGGTGAACCGAGATCCGGCAGACGTTTGTCTCGCGCACGTCGCGAACCCCGGGCGGCGCGCTGACGACCTCCACGAACAGCTCGTCGGCATAGGCCTCGCGGTAGATCATCTGCAGCTCGTCCGCGTCGACGTCGGCGGACGCCTCGGCGGGCATCGTCACATAGCAGGAGACGAGCTCACCCTGGTCCAGGGGCGCCAGGTGTGGCGTGAAGGTGACCGGCCGCGGCGCGCCCAGCGTTGCCAGCTCCTGCTCGATCTCCGGCGTGTGGCGGTGGCGCGAGACCCCATAGGGCCTCAAATTCTCGGCCACGGTGACGAAATGCGTGGCGTCGGTTGCGCCGCGCCCGGCGCCTGATACGCCGGATTTGGCGTCAATCACGACGTCCTCGATCAGCCCCTCGCGCGCCAGCGGCGCGAGCGCCAGGATGGTCGCCGTCGGGTAGCAGCCCGGGTTCGCCACCAGCCCTGCCGTCGCGATCTGATCGCGATAGTGCTCGGGCAGCCCGTAGACGGCCTCCGCGATCAGCTCCGGGTGTGGGTGAGAGCGGTACCACTGCTCGTAGACCCCGGGCTCGCGCAGGCGAAAGTCGGCGCTCAGGTCGACGACGCGCACGTCGCGTGCGCGAAGCGCCGCCACCAGCTCGGCGGCGGCCCCGTGCGGATAGGCGACGATCGCCGCGTCCACTTCGGAGTGGCGGTCCAGATCGAGCTCCTCGAGCACCATCGGGACACGGTGTCGCGGGTGGACCTGATCCACGCGCCGGCCGACGTCCGAGCGCCCGGTCACGGCGACGAGCATGAAATGCGGGTGGTGGTGCAGCAGCCGCGCGCTGAGCGCGCCGCCGTAGCCGGCCGCGCCGAACACCGCCACGCTAGGAGTCACGGAGCCTCCCGCCGAGCCGATCCGCGAGCGCTGCGGCGATCTTACGCCGCCGGGCGGCGACCTCGTCGTCGGTCAGCGTACGGTCGGGAGCCCGGAAGCGCAGCCGCAACGCCAGCGAGACGTGGTCAGGGCCGATCCGCTGCTCGTCGCGGTAGACGTCGAACACGTGCGCGCCGGCGAGCAGCCCTCCGCCCGCCTCGCGCGCGAGCGTCAGCACCTGCGCCGCGGTGGTCGATGAGGGCACGATCACCGCCAGGTCCTCTCGGACCTCCGGGAAGCTCGTCAGATCGCTGTACAGGGCGACGCTGAGGTGGCGCGCGACGATGTCCAGGTCGAGCTCGAACGCGCCGACCGGCTCCTGAAAATCCCACCTCGCAGCGGCGCTCGGATGCAGCTCGCCAAGCCATCCGGCCGGCTGGTCGGCGATCTGGATCTGCGCCGCTCGACCGGGGTGCAGGAACGGCTGCTGTGAGGCCTGCACGCTGAACGCCACGCGCAGCGCGCCGAGCAGGCCGGCCAGCGCCCCCTTGGCGGCGAACAGGTCCGCCGTCGGAGGAGCGGGATCGCGCCAGGTTCCGGGACGCACCGCACCGACCAGCAGCGCCGCGACCCGGTAGGGCTCGTCCGGCCGGCCGTTGGCGCTCGGCAGGTACACGGCGCCCTGCTCGAACAGCCTGATCTGAGCGGCGCCGCGCGCACGGTTGCGCCGTGCAACATCGAGCAGCGAGCCCAGCAGGGTCGTGCGCAGCCGCGCCTGCTCGGCCGACATCGGGTTCTCCAGCTCGACCGCAGCACGCTCGCCGATCCCGAGCGCGGCCGCCTGCGCCGGGGACTCGAAGCTCCAGCCGAGGATTTCGTGGATGCCCTGGGCGGCCAGGGCATCGGCCGCGCGGCGGCGCAGCCGTTGCACCTCGGTCAGTGCACCCGATGCCCCATGTCGAGAGGGCAGGGTCGCCGGCAGCTCCTCCAGCGCGCCCAGCCGCGCGACCTCCTCGATCAGGTCCGCCTCGCGGGTCACGTCGGCGCGGCGGAAAGCCGGCACGTTCACATCGAGTCCGTCGTCGGCGTCGGCCGTCTCGAACGCCAGCGCCGTCAGGATCTCCGCGCAGCGCTCGCGCCCGAGCTCGATCCCCAGCAGCCCGCGCACGCGCGCGTCGCGCAGCCGGATCGTGATCGGCGGCGGCCCGTCGCCGCCGACGTCGATCGTGCCGGGCGCCATCCGCGCGCCGCACAGCTCGATCATCAGCGCGGTCGCGATCGCCTGCGCCTGGATCGCCTGCTCCGGCTGCAGCTGCTTCTCGAACCGCCCCGACGCCTCGCTGCGCAGTCCCAGCGCCAGCGATGTGCGATGGATGTTGGCGCCGTCCCAGTTGGCCGCCTCGATCACCACGCGGGTGGTCGCCTCGTCCACCTCCGAGCGCGCGCCGCCCATCACGCCGGCGATCGAGGTCGGACCGTCGTCGTCGGCGATCAGGACCATTCGGCTGTCCAGCGTGCGCGTCTGACCGTCGAGCGTCTGCACGGTCTCGCCGTCTCGCGCGGTCCTGACCGTCAGGCGGCCGCCGGCGACGCGGTCCGCGTCGAACGCGTGCAGCGGCTGCCCGGTCAGCAGCATCACGTAGTTGGTGATGTCGACGACGTTGGAGATCGGCCGCTGACCGGCGGCCATCAGCCGCGCCTTCAACCACGTCGGCGAGGGGCCGACCCTGACCCGCTCGAACGCGCGCGCGGTGAAGCGTGGACAGAGATCGGCGCACTGCACGTCGACCGTCACCGCGTGCAGCGCGCCGTCTACCGCGGCCCCGTCGTCGAGCCACGGCGCCGCCGCCAGCGGCGCCCCGGTCGCGGCGTGAAGCTCACGCGCGATCCCGTAGATCCCCAGGCAATCGGGGCGGTTCGGCGTCACCTCGACGACCAGCACCTCGTCGGAGATCGGCAGCACTCGCTCAAGCGGCGTACCGGCCGCGAGCGCGTCGTCGAGCACCATGATCCCGGCGTGCTCGGTGCCGATCGCGAGCTCGTCCTCGGCCAGGATCATTCCGTTTGACTCCTGGCCGCGGAGCTTGGCCCGCTTCAGCCTGGTGCCATCGGGCATCACGGCACCCGGCCGCGCGACCGCGACTGTCTGCCCGGCGGCGACGTTCGGCGCCCCGCACACGATCTGGCTGGGCTCGCCGTCGCCCGTCGCCACCAGGCAGACCGACAGGCGGTCGGCGTCGGGGTGGCGCTGCGCGGAGACCACCTTGCCGACCACGACGCTGTGCAGCTCGGCGACGCCGTGGTGCGCGATCCGCTCGACCTCGGTGCCGGTCATCGCCAGGCGCTCGGCGATCCGTGCCGGCGCCAGCTCCGGCGCGCAGTACTCGGCAAGCCAGTTCAGCGGCACGCGCATCGCTTCTAGAACTGCTCCAGCAGGCGGATGTCGTTGTCGTACAGCAGCCTCAGGTCGGGGACGCCGTGCTTGAGCATCGCGATCCGCTCGATCCCCATCCCGAACGCGAACCCCTGCACCCGCTCGGGGTCATAGCCGTACTGCGCCACCTCGTTCAGCACGTTGGGGTCGACCATCCCGGAACCGAGGATCTCGATCCAGGCGGTCCCCTTGCACAGCCCGCAGCGAAGCCCGTCCGCCCGCACCCCGTCGACGCACGCGAAGCAGGACACGTCGACCTCGACGCTCGGCTCGGTGAACGGGAAGAAGTGCGGGCGCAGGCGCACCTCGCGCTGATCGCCGAAGATCGCCCGCGCGAACGCCAGCAACGTCCCCTTCAGGTCGGCGAGCGTGATGTCGGTGTCGATCGCCAGGCCCTCGATCTGGTGAAACTGGGGCGTGTGGGTCGCATCCGAGTCGGGGCGGTAGACGCGCCCGGGGACGATGATGTAGATCGGCGGCGGCTGGCTCTGCATCGCGCGCACCTGCATCGGCGACGTGTGCACGCGCAGCAGCGCCGTGTCCGGGTCAAAGATGTCGACCGGGCCGGCGGCGTCGCGGATGTAGAAGGTGTCGCTGCGCAGCCGAGCAGGGTGAGTCGGAGCGTGGTTGAGCGCGTCGAAGTTGTAGTAGACGGTCTCCACCTCGGGCCCCTCGGCGACGTTGAACCCCAGGCCGACGAACACGTCCTCGATCTCGCGCCGGGTCTGGGTCATGAGGTGCAGGCGCCCGATCGCCGGCAGCGGGTCGGCCGGCAGTGTCACGTCCACCCGGTCTGCCGCCAGCCGCACTGCCAGCTCGATCTGCGCCAGCTCGGCGCCGCGCCGTTCGATCGCCGCCTCGAGCGCCTGGCGGGCCTGGTTGGCGGCCCGGCCGACGGCGGCCCGCTGTTCGGGCTCGAGCTCTGCGACGTGGCGCAGCAGGTTGGGCAGTTCCGCGCGGCGTCCCAGATGCTCGATGCGGGCCTGCTCGAGCTCGGGGGTGCTCTGCGCGGCGGCCACCGCGGCCGTGGCGCCGCGCTCCAACTCGGCGATCCGTTGCACGAGCGTGCTCACGCGGCCCCGTTCCGCGATCGCTCGCCATCCTGGCTAGCCCGAAGGATCGCTGGGACCGTCATCCGGCTGCCATCCTAGTCACCTCATACAGCGCCACCGTAGCCGCCATCGCGGCGTTCAGCGAGTGGCTCCAGATCGGAATCCTGGCGGTCAGGTCGGCAGTGGCGATCAGCTCCTCGGGAAGGCCGTCTCGCTCGGCGCCGATCAGGAGCGTGCCCGCGTCCAGCGCCAGTTCGCGCAGGGCTGGGCCGCGGTCGGCGACGAACGCTACCGTCGGCCGCGGGAGGGCCGGCAGCGCCTGCAGAGCGTCGACCCGCGCCAGCGACACCGTGAATACCGCCCCCATGCCGGCGCGAACCGCCTTGGGGCCAAATGGGTCGGCGGTGCCCGGGCCGATCGCCACCGACGCCGCCCCGAACGCCTCGGCGCAGCGCAGGATCGCGCCGACGTTGCCGGGGTCATGCACGCCGTGGAGGTAGACACACAGCGGCCCGCGCGGCGCCGGCGCCCAGCGCTCCTCATAGACGCCGATCGTCCTGGTCCCGGAGCCGAGCGCCGAGGCGGCCGCGAGCAGGGCGGGGTCGACTTCGACCCCCGGCAGCCCGCTGCCGGCGGCGCAGAAGCGCTCCACCGCTTGCCAGCCCGCGCCGTCGGCGGCCGCCAGCAGATCCTCGCCCTCGGCCACGAAGCGGCCGCGGCGCTCGCGCGCCCGCCGCTGGCGGCCTAGTCGGTGGATCTCCTTGAGCTTCGCGTTCTGATGGCTGGTGATCGTCATACGGTGATACTTGATACGGGATACGGGATAAAAAAAGGCGCCTGCTTCGTCTGAAGCGGCGCCCGGGTGACGGTGCTGGAGTCGGCTGTGTCGCTCAGCCGGCCGCCAGCGCCTCGCGGGCGCGGTCGGCAAAGCGTCGGAAGGTATCGGCGTCGTGGACGGCCATGTCGGCGAGGATCTTGCGATCGAGCTCCACGCCGGCGGTCTGCAGCCCGTGGATGAACTGCGAGTAGGAGAGCCCGTTCTGGCGCGCGGCGGCGTTGATCCGGGTGATCCACAGGCGGCGGAAGTCGCGCTTGCGGTTGCGCCGGTCGCGGTACCGGTACTGGTCGGCCTTCAGCACCGCCTCCTTTGCGGTCCGGTAGTGCCGGCTCGCGTCGCCGCGATAGCCCTTCGCCAGCTCCAGCGTGGCGCGGCGCTTCTTGCGCGCGTGCAGCGATCGCTTGACGCGGGTCATCCGCGCTTGGCCCCCAGCAGCGTCTTGACCTGCCTGGTGTCGTGGTCCGAGATCGACGCCGGCTGGCCGAGGCGCCGCTTGCGCTTGGCCGACTTCTTCTCCAGGATGTGGCTGGTGAAGGAGTGCCGTCCACGGACCTTGCCGGTCGCGGACAGCTTAAAGCGCTTCTTGGCGCCCGAGTGGGTCTTCATCTTCGGCATGCGGACGGTGCAGTAAAGCAGACCCCCGCGCGAACTCGGACCGCCGGGGTGAAAGCTCCACCCGTCCCCACCCCAGCGCACCGGATTCTGCGGTGAGTGTGTACCAAACTCGGCTTGGCCCCTGCGAGTTTGGCGCCCAGTCGTCGCAGAGCGCCGCTTTTGTGCCAAGCTCGACGGCGGCAGTCGAGTTCGGCACATTGTCCCCGCCCAAGCGGGGCCACAACGCCGCCGGCGCGGCGCACCCGGCCCGGCATCACCGGATCATGAAGCCGGCGACACCGGACGGCGCCGGCCGATCCGCTTGATCACGCGCCCATCGGCCGCGTACCAGGTCATCAGCGGCGGCGCGCAGCAGACGTCGCGGTGGATCTCGACCGCCGCGATGTTGTCATGCACCTGCGCCGTGACGGTCAAGCCGTGGCTGTAGGTTGGACCGCTTGCCGACACGCGCCGCGCCGGCAAGTAGAACGCCACCCTGGCGACGCCATCTGGTACCACGACGTAGAACCGCGCGGCGGTCGAACCGCCGGCGAACGACCGGCCGGCGCCGTCGAGCGACCACTCCTTTCCGGCCTGCACCATCGACGCCGTGTCGGCGCCGCCGCCGCCGCCATGGTCGACCCACAGCGTCAGCCCGGCGTGGGCAGCGTGTCTGAAGGCGCGCGGGAGGTGGGCGAGCTGCGCGGGGGTCGGCGCATTGACGAGCGCCAGCAGCACGTGCGAGCCCCACGGCGCGATCGTCGCGAGCCGCGCCGAGCTCGCGACGACCGTGCCCGTCAGCGGCGTCACGGGACCGTTGGGCAGGCCGGATTGGCGCAGGATCCGGCGGTCAAGCACGGTCTGCGGGCGTCGCATGACGCCGAGGATCGTAAGCAGCCGCCGGTCGAGGGTCGTCGACGTGCCGCCGCCGGGCCTAACGACGCCGCGCTGGCCCACCGTCCCGGGCGTCGCATGCCCTCCGAGGCCGACCAGCGCGGCCGCCACGACCGCCACGGCGATCGCGGCAGCAGCCGACAGCGCCACAGCAGCCGCAGCCGAGCGGCGATGTGCGGGAGCGACGGCCGCCCGCCGCCGCGCGGCGCCCACCAGCTCGCGCTCCAGCAGCACGATCGGGTCATCGATCATCTGCGAGTCCCTCCATCCTGCATCTCAGCGCCCCGATCCCACGACTCACCCGCTTGCGCACCACGCTCTCCGAGCACTCGAGCTCAACTGCGATCTCCCGGTACGGGCGCTCGTCGACGACGCGCGCCCGCACGGCGTCGCGCTGGGCGCTCGGCAACGACTCCAACAGACGCATCGCCGGTCCGCCCGCCAGTGCCTCGATCCGCTCCAGGCCGGCGTCGGTCAGCTCGATCGGGACCATGCCGAGCTCACGGCGGGCGGCATCGTCGGCGCGCCCTCGCCGCTGGCACTCGTGCAGCTTGTTCCAGGCGATCCCGTAGAGCCAGCTCCGGGCCGGCTCGGGACGCGGCTCGTAGCGCGGCGTTGCCTCGAGCGCGGCCGCGAACGTCTCCGCGGTCAGGTCGAAGGCCAGTTCGATCCCGTCGACGCGGCGACGAAAGAAGGTCAGCACGCCGCGGATGTGGCGGCGGTAGAAGACCGCGAACGCCTCGGGTTCGGTGATCGTCGCCATCAGCAGCTCACCGTCGGTGCGGGGGTCGGGCGAGCCCTCCATGCCCGCTTATTGTCCGCAGGCGTCGATTTGTGACCGCGAGGCCCTTCAGGGGTCCTCTAGGCTGCCCCTAGGCTGCGGCGTCGCTCTCGCTCGGCGCGGCCTCGGCGTCCGCCGTGCCCTCAGCGTCCGCCGTGCCCTCGGCGTCCTGCGCCGTGCCCTCGGCGTCCTGCGCCGTGCCCTCGGCGTCCTGCGCCGTGGCCTCGTCGTCATCGCTGGAGCCCGGCTTGGCGTCCTTCTCGGTCGCCAGCACGGCCTTCGACGGCGCGAGCATCATCGTCATGTTGCGTCCGTCCTGCAGCGGCGTCTGCTCGACGACCGCCACCTCCGCCAGCTCACCCGCGAGCTTGTCCAGCAGCGCCGTCCCGCGCTCGGGATGCGTCACCTCGCGCCCGCGGAACATGATCGTCACCTTGACGCGGTCCTTGCCCATCAGGAAGCGCCGGACGTGACCCTTCTTGGTGTCGTAGTCGTTCTGAGCGATCTTGGGGCGGAACTTGATCTCGCGAATCGTGATCTGCTGCTGGTGCTTGCGGGCGGCCTTCAGCTTCTGCGCCTGCTCGTACTTGTACTTGGAGTAGTCCAGCACCCGGCAGACCGGCGGGCGGGCATCCGGGGCGACCTCGACGAGGTCCAGATCGCGCTCCTGCGCGTAGACGAGCGCGTCGGCGGTCTTGACGACCCCGATCTGCTTGCCATCCTCGCCCACGAGCCGCACCTCGGGCACGCGGATGCGATCGTTGGTCCGTGTCAGATCCCGTTCCGGCGGGCGCCGGTCAAACCGTCTGGGAACCGGCACTAGCTACGTGCGACGGCGGCTTTGTTCAAGCGGAGCCGCGCGGTGTGGAATGAAGTTGGGTCAACGGGGCCGAGTATAGCGGCGGATTCAGCGCATCGAGCGACGTTCGATCTGCTCCCGCAGTCGCGCGGCGAACTCCTGCACGCCGCTCGGGCCGACATCGCCGGCCCGATGCTCGCGCACGCTGATCTCGTCGCGCTGCGCCTCTCGGTCGCCGACGACCAGCATGTAGGGGAT
>JBOGYE010000259.1:0-64815 GCA_050696635.1 Solirubrobacteraceae bacterium
GCGAGAACCTGACCATGGTCGGGCGCCTTTACGGCTCCCCCCGCGCGGCCGCCAGGCGTCGCAGCGACGAGTTGCTCGAGCGCTTCGATCTGGTGCAGGCCGGCGGGCGCATCGCCGCCACCTACTCGGGCGGGATGCGCCGGCGCCTGGATCTGGCGGCGGCGCTGGTCGCCCGCCCACCCGTGCTGTTCCTTGATGAGCCGACGACGGGCCTGGATCCGCGCAGCCGGATCGGGCTGTGGGAGACGATCGAGGGCCTAGTCGCCGAGGGCACGACGGTCCTGCTGACGACCCAGTACCTGGAGGAGGCCGACCGGCTGGCCGACTCGATCGCGGTGATCGATCACGGACTGGTGATCGCGCGCGGAACCGCGGACGAGCTCAAGGACCGGGTCGGGGGAGAGCGTCTGGAGGTCGAGCTCGAGCAGGGATCGGATCCGGACGCGGCCATCGGTGCGCTGGCGCCGATGGCCGCCGAGCCGCCCACCGCGTCTGCGCTTGTGGTCAGCGCCCCGGTGAGCGGCCGCGCTGGCGCGATCGCCGAGGCGGTCCGGCGGCTGACCGACGCCGGCGTCGGTGTCGATGACATCCACCTGCGCCGGCCGACGCTCGATGACGTGTTCCTGGCGCTGACCGGACACGCCGCCGAACCCGCGCCGGAACCCGAGGCGGCGGAGGCGCGGCGATGAGGCGCCTGGCGACGGACACGCTGATCATCGCCGAACGCAACCTGATCAGGCTGCCGCGCAAGCCCGAGCTGCTGCTGGCGTTCACCGTGCAGCCGATCATGTTCGTGCTGCTGTTCCGGTACGTGTTCGGCGGCGCGATCGGGACCGGGAGCGTCTCCTACGTGGACTTCCTGGTCCCGGGGATCATCGTCCAGAACATCGCCTTCGGCGGCTTCGTGACCGCGCTGGGGCTGAACGAGGACGTCCACAAGGGGCTGATCGATCGCTTCCGCTCGCTGCCGATGGCCCGGCCGGCGGTGCTCGCCGGCCGCACGCTGGCCGACGTGGTGACCAACTTTCTGTCGGTCTGCGTGCTGGTCGTGACCGGCCTGATCATCGGCTTCTCGTTCAACGCCCCGGTGCCGGACGTCGTCGCCGGGTTCGCGCTGCTGCTGCTGTTCGGCTACGCGTTCTCGTGGGTGTTCGCGCTCGTCGGGTTGATCGCCTCCACGCCGGAGTCGGCCAACTCGGTCGGCTTCATCGCGATCTTCCCGTTGACCTTCATCTCCTCCGCGTTCGTTCCGGTGGGATCGATGCCGGCGGTCCTGCGGGCGTTCGCGAACGTAAACCCGTTCACGATCGTGGTCGACGCGATGCGCTCGCTGTGGATCGGCACGCCGGCTCACAGCTACGTCTGGGGGGCGGTGGCTTGGTCGATCGGGATCCTGGTCGTGTTCGCCCCCCTGGCCGTCGCGCGCTACCGGCGCGCGGTCGGCGACTGACGAGCCGGCACGCCGCGGGCCCCGCTTTCGGGCGCCCTGCTGTAGAACGGGCACGATGGCCGGCTATGACCAGACTCTCGGGGGCGGCTACGCGCTGCGGCGCCGGCCCGATCCGCGGATCGCAGCGCTGATCCGCCGGGCGCTGGGCGACGCCCGACGGGTCGTCAACGTGGGCGCCGGCGCCGGCAGCTACGAGCCCACCGACCTGGACGTCGTCGCGGTCGAGCCGTCCGCCGTGATGCGCGCCCAGCGGCCGCCGGATGGCGCTCGGTGCCTGGACGCGCGAGCGGAGCAGCTGCCGTTCGCCGACGGCGACTTCGACGTTGCCCTGGCGGTGTTGACGCTGCATCACTGGAGCGACTGGCGCGCCGGCTGCGCCGAACTGCGCCGCGTCGCCCGGCGCTGCGTCGTGCTCACCTGGGACCCTACGGTCACGGCGCGGTTCTGGCTGCTCGCCGAGTACCTGCCGAGCCTGCTCCAGGCCGACCGGCGGCGCTTCTGCGTGACGCTGGACGACCAGATCGGGGCGCTTCGCGCCGGCCGCGTCGAGACGGTGCCGATCCCCCACGACTGCACCGACGGCTTCCTGTGCGCCCACTGGCGGGCGCCTGAGCGCTATCTGGACCCGGAGGTGCGCCGGCGCATGAGCGTGTTCGTCAAGACCCCGGAGACGCAGATCACCGCGGGCCTGAGCCGCCTCGAGCGCGATCTGCGCAGCGGCGCCTGGGCGCAGAGCCACCACGAGCTGCTCGAGCTCGAGGAGCTGGACCTCGGCTACCGGTTGCTGGTCAGTTGAGCTGCCCGCGCGCGACGGCCAGGCAGGCCTCGCAGCGCGGCCAGGGCGGGTTCCACGGATAGCCGGCGACGTCGCGCCCGCACAGAGCCGTGTCGGGATCGGTGTCGGTGACCAGGTGGCACAGCTCCTGAAGGCCGCCGTCCCCGATCCGCGGCACGTTGCGGCATTCCGGGTCGACGTTGGGGTGGCGGGTGGGGGAGTGCGGCGGCGCGGTCACGGTCGGTCAGCCTATGGGCCCGTAGAAGAACAAGCTTGCGTTTGAGGCGCCCGATGCGCTTCGCGGATGCTTCGTCCTCGTCGCCTTGCGCAGCGCTGCTGCGCGGCTGCTCCTGCGTCCTCGCCCCGCTCGCTCCTCGGACCCCTCATTCCGCAACCTTATCCTTCTACGAACCCTATCGCGCGCAGGTGGGTCAGCGGGCGTGCCGCGCGCAGCTCGCGAACGACGGCGTCCAGCACCCCGTCCGCGGGCCGGGCGACGCCGTCGGTGACCGCGTCCACGGTCGCCCGCTTGGCCGCGAGCAGCCGCGCGATTCGCTCGTCGATCGTCCCGGCGGCCAGCAGGTACCAGGCCGTGACCGCATCGCGCTGGCCGATCCGGTGGCAGCGGTCCTCGGCCTGGTCGTGCATCGCCGGGGTCCACTCGAGCTCCAGGAAGGCGACGTTCGAGGCCCGCGTGAGCGTGATCCCCTGACCGGCGGCGCGGGTCGCGCAGACGATCAGCCGCGGCCCGCCGGAGGACTGGAAGGCGGCGATCGTAGCCTCACGCGCGGGCAGCGGGTCGGCGCCGAGCAGGTGCAGGGCGTCAGGGAAGCGGCGCAGCACGGCGCGCTGGATCTCCACATGGCGAGCGAACAGCACCAGCGGCTCTCCTGAGGCAAGGAAGTCGGCGATCCAGGTCAGCGCCGCGGCCAGCTTGCCGCGCGCGGCCAGCGCGGCCAGCGCGCTCAGCTGCGCCAGGCGCTGGGCGCGCAGCGCCGCGGCGATCTTGGCGGCCAGGACCGACAGGTCAAGCGGCTGGGAGCGCAGCCAGGCGATCAGGTCGCGCTCGGCGAGGCGGTACTCGGTCTCGTTGGTCAGCGCGACCGGCACCACGACCCGCCGCTTGGCGGGCAGCTGGGGGAGTACCTCGGACTTGCGCCGGCGCACGAAGCAGACGCGCCGCAGGTGCCAGTGCAAGCGCTCCTCGTAAAGCTCGCCGCGAAACCGGCGCGCGAACTCGGCCGCGGACCCGAACTCGGCCATCCGTCCGACGATCCGCAGCTGGGGCACCAGTTCCTCGGGATGGTTGAGCACCGGCGTCCCGGTCAGCGCCAGGCGCAGCCCGTCCGGCGCGACGGCCTCCGACAGGCGGCGGACGGCGTGCGTGCGCTTGGCCTGCGGGTTCTTGCAGTAATGGGATTCGTCGATCACCAGCGCGCGCGGGCGACGGCGGGCGAGCGCCGCGCAGTGAGCGGCGACCAGTTCGTAGTTGAGGATCGTGATCTCGGCCGCCGGCGCCACCGAGCCGCGGCCGGTCAGCACCGCCAGCGAACGGTGGGGCAGCCAGCGGCGCGCCTCGCGCTCCCAGCCGAGCTTGATCGCCGCCGGGCAGACCACGACCGCGGGGTAGGCGCCATCGGCCTCGAGCGCCGCCAGCGCCTCGACCGTCTTGCCGAGCCCCTGCTCGTCTGCGAGGAAGCAGCCACGGGCCGCCAGCGCGTAGCGGACCGCGGCCCACTGAAACGGCGCCAGCTCGCCGCCGAGCACCCGCGCGACGCGGTCGATCGGCTCGGCGGCGCCGGCGCGCGAGCGCGCGACCGCCGCGCGGGCGGCGAGGTGCTCGGCGCGCAGCGCTTCGAGCACTGTCGCCGCCTCGGGACTGAGCGCGACGTCGTGGCGGGCGATCAGCGCGTCGAGCTCGGGGACCAGCCAAGGATCCGGGGCGACCTCGCGGGTGCCAGCGGTTCCGGGTAGACGCCTGAACGCGTGCCCCGTATCGGGGTCCCACAGGACCTCCAGTGCCAGGCGCGTGCCGTCGACGCCGTGCGCCATCACCAGACGGGCGGGCGGCGGGCGCTCGCCCCGTGCCACCAGCGCCACGCAACGCTCGGCGCCGGCGTCCAGCGAGGCGGAGCGCTGCTGGCGTAGCGCCAGCGCGATCGCCGGCGTCAGCGGCGCCAGCAGCCACCCGTCGTGCTGCACGGCGCCCTCGCGCAGCGCCTCTGGGACCTGGCCGGCGAGCGTCGTCAGCACCCACCAGCCGCGACCGTCGTGGCGCGTGGTCGAGACCGACCCGATCCAGCGGCGCGAGACTCCGGCCAGCCAGGCCGTCACCTCGGGTTCGGCGCGCAACTCGGGGAAGCGCTCCAGGGCCTCGGCGACCTTCAGCGCCGCCCAGTCACTTGCCGGCGCCGACCACTCGCGCGTGTCCCAGTCAAAGCGCCGCTGCGGGATCGAGCGGCACAGCTCGACCAGTGCCGCGTCGTAGGGAAACGACAGCACCACCGTCGGCTCGCTGCCGTCGCCGTCGGCGCCGCGGCGCATGAACACGCGGGCGGTGTCGACGACGGGTTCTAGCCTGGCCACGGTGCAGAGCGCGGTGGTCCTGCGCCCGCCGTCAGCGCCGCGGCGGTGCCCGCCGCGGGAGTCGGGCTGGGGTGTCGGAAGCGCTCGGCGGTCGCCGCCGCCGTGTCGTGCGCCCATGGCGTGGTGGTGACCAGGCCGAGCAGCAGGATCACGGCACCGAGCGCCACCACGATCCACCAGCTGGGATGCGTCGCGGCGGCGAAGCCTGGGCGCACGGCGCCCACGGCGGCGCCGCCGGCGATCGCGCCCAGGACGGCGACCCCCAGCGTCTGACCGACCTGCCTGCTGGTCGACGCGACCGCGGCCGCGACGCCCGCCTGCGACGCGGGCATCCCGGCGACCGCCGTATCGGTGATCGGCGGGTTGATCATCCCCGATCCAAGCCCGAACAGCACGTAGGCGACGAACAGCACCGCGACCGAGGTGTGCGGGCCGATCTGGGCGAGGATCGCGCCTGAGGCCAGCAGCGCCGCTCCGCCGACGACCAGGGGCACGCGCGCCCCGCGGCGCGAGACGATCAACCCCGACACCGGCGAGAAGATCAGCATCAGCCCGGCCATCGGCAGCGTGTACAGGCCGGCGTCCAGCGGCGACAGCCCGCGGACCTCCTGCAGATACAGCGTGTTGAGGAACAGGAAGCCGCCGAGCGCGACGAACATCGCCAGCGCCATCGCGCTGGCGCCCGAGAACGGGGCCGAGTGGAAGAAGCGGATCTCCAGCAGCGGCTCGTCGTGTCGCAGCTCGTGGATGACGAGGATCAGCATCGAGGCCACGCCCGCGGCGCCGAGCCCCAGCGTCTGCGCCGACAGCCAGCCGGCCGCGGGCGCCTCGATGATCGCGTAGGTGACCGTCGCCAGCGCGACGATCACGAGCGCCTGGCCGACCGGATCCAGCCGGCGCGGGCGCTCGGCCCGTGACTCGGGCACGAAGCGCGCCGTCAGCACGATCGCCGCGATCCCGATCGGGATGTTGACCACGAACACCGCCCGCCAGGAGAGCGAGTCGACCAGCCCGCCTCCGAGCACCGGCCCGAGCGCCATGCTCAGTCCGACGACCGCGCCCCACACGCCGATCGCCTGCGCCCGCTCACGCGGATCGGTGAACACGTTGCGGATGATCGACATCGCGACCGGGTTCAGCATCGAGCCGCCGATCGCCTGCAGCACGCGGGCGCCGATCAGAAAGCCGAGGCTGGGGGCCAGCGCGCACAGCAGCGAGCCCAGCGAGAACAGCGACAGGCCGAGCTGGAACACTCGCCGCCTGCCGAGCCGGTCCGCCGTCGAGCCGGACACCATCAGCAGGCTGGCGAGCACCAGCGTGTAGGAATCTACGGTCCATTGCAGGCCCGAGAAGGACGAGTGCAGCGAGCGGTGGATTGCGGGCAGTGCGACGTTGACGATCGTCGAGTCCAGGCCGACGATCAGCAGGCTCATCGAGCAGATGCAGAGGATCAGCAGCCGGCGCCGGCGGTCGGGGACGGGCTGATCGACGCTCGGCACGCTTCGATCGTAGTCAGGGCCCACCACAACGCAATTGGCCGCGGACCCTCAGGTGATGGGCGGCGATCGCACGGATCGCCGCCCACCGCTCAGATCAGCCTCCGGGGAGGTTGTTCGCCTTCAGGAACGCCTCGGCCACCGGGCCCGGCTGCTGGTGATCGATCGCGACCGCCTTGTTCATCGCGATGATCGCCGGCGTCGTCAGCAGCTTGTTGATCGCGTCAACGGTGCTCATCAGGCTCGGGCAGACGTTGAGCTTGTTCTTGTTGACCACCAGCGCGATGTTCTGGTAACCGAACACGTGCTTGGGGTCGGTGAGCACGACGTACTTGCCGCTGGCCAGCTGCGGGTCGGTGGTGAACACGTCGGCCGCATTGATCGCGCCGCTGTCGAGCGCCTGGTACTGGAGGCCGAGCGCCAGCGACTTGAACGTGAAATTGTTCACGCCGTAGGCGCTCTTCATCCCCGCGGCGCCCTCCTGACGGTTGAGGAACTCCGGCCTGGCGCCGAGGATGAAGTGCGGAACCTTCTTCAGGTCCGCGGTCGTCTTGAGGCCGTACTTCTGGGCGTAGGCCTTGGTCACGGCGATCGCATCGGTGTCGAAGAACGGCGTCATCTGGCTCATCACCTGGCCGCGCTTGGCGTAGGCCTGCTTGGCAAGCTGATACTCGTCCTGCGGGCTGGTGACCGGCTTGTTGATGCCGAACACGGTCGCCACCGACTCACCGGTGTACTCGGGGTAGGCATCGATCTGTCCGCTGGTCAGCGCCTTGTCGACGACCTCGGTCGCGCCGATGTTGGGCTTGTAGTTGATCTTGCAGCCCTTGGCCGTCAGCGCCTTGTCGTACAGCGCGCCGACGATGAACTCCTCGGTGAAGTTCTTGGTCCCCAGCGTCAGCGTGCCGCCAGACGAGGCGGCGCTGCTGGTGGCCGCGCTCGAGCTGCTCGTAGCAGGCGCGGCGCTCGACGAGCTCGTGCTCGCGGCGGCCGCGCCGGAGCTGGAGCTCGAGCTCGAGCTGCTCGAGCTTCCGCAGGCGGCCACCAACGCCGCCGCCAGCAGGCCCAGCACGACTGCCACAAGCGGCCGTGCACGACCACCTCTGCGAGGCGTTGCGCCTCGTGGAGTTCCGTTACTCATCCATCCTCCTCGTTTGGTCATCTACTGCCTGTCTCCCAGCTGGCCTCGAGCGCGGCTGCGCTCAACCGCCGGCGTCCGGACTTCCTCATCGGCTCCGGCGTGACGGCGAGCTGGACCAGCGCCAGCAAGCCGTCGATCGCGAAGATCAGGACGACGATCCACAGCGACGCCGCGATCACGCCTCCGGTTCCGTACGTCGGTTCGTTGACGATGATGTCGCCGAGCCCTCCGCCCCCGGCGAAGGTCGCCAGCGTGGCCGTCGCGATCACGTACACGGTCGCGGTCCGCACGCCGGCGAAGATCAGCGGCAGCGCCAGCGGCAGCTCGACCCGCACGAGCACCTGCAGCGGGCGCATGCCCATCGCCCTGGCGGCCTGCACGGCGTCGCGGTCGACCCCCTCCACGGACACGTAGGCGTTGGTCAGGATGACCGGCCCCGCGAGGATCACCAGCGCGACGGCGACGTTCCAGAACCCGATCCCGATGATCCCGATCCCGATCGAGATCACCGCCAGGCTGGGCAGCGCCCGCCCGATGTTGGAGACGGTGATCGCCAGAAACGAGCCGCGATGCAGATGGCCGAGCCAGACTGCGAGCGGGAGCGACAGCACGATCGCGATCCCGATCGCCACGAACGACAGCTCCATATGGGCGGCCGTCTTGGAGCCGATCAGGCTCAGGTTGTGCGCGAAGAAGCTGTAGGGGTTGCCGGTGCGCATAGCTCGTCACACCGCTCGCAGGGTGCGCCGGCTCCACGGGGTGATCGCGCGCTGTACGAGCACCAGCACCAGGTCGGCGGCGATCGCAAGCAGGATCGCGAGCACGCCAGCGGCCAGGAACTCAGTCTTGAAGCCGGTCTGGATCGCCTCGAAGATCGACTCCCCGAGCCCGCCAGCGCCGATGTAGGCCGCGATCGTCGCGAGGCTGATCGTGGTCACGGTCGCGATCCGGATCCCGGCCATGATCGCCGGCAACGCCAGAGGCAGTTCGACTCGGACCAGGCTCTGGCGGGCGGTCAGGCCCATCGCCCGGGCGGCCTCCTTGGTGGCGTCGGGGACGCCACGCAGTCCGGTCAGCGCGTTGCGGAACAGGATCAGCAGCGTGTAGCCGACCAGCGCGATCTCGGCGGTGAAGCGGTTGATCCCGGTTACCTGGACCAGCACCTCGAACAGGGCGATCGCGGGGATCCCGTACAGGAACGCCGAGAACAGCGAGAACGGGCTCTCAAACCACGCGTGGCGGTAGGAGAAGATCGCCGCCGAGAACGCGATCGGCATCCCCACGCCGACCGCGATCGCGGTCAGCTCGATGTGCTGGATCAGCTGCGGCTCGAACACGCTCGACCAGTTGTGAAAGAACCAGCCCGAGCAGAACTGGCCGTTGGCGACCACGCACTTGGAGGCGCCGCCGAAGTTCGGGATCACCGGTCCGCCGGCGGCGTACAGGAACGAGAGCATCGGGTTCAGGAGTCCTTTGCGGCTGCCTGCGTGCGGTCGGTGGGCGCGATCAGGCGGGTGATCGCCTCCAGCGCCACGCTGCCGACGGCCTCGCCTGAGCCGCCGACGACATCGATGCGACGGGTCCCTTCGGCAAGCATCTTCGACAGCGCGAAGTGCAGGCTCGTGCCGGCCGCCACCGTCGGGCGGTCTGGCGACCGGTCGCCGCTGGGTGGCTCCAGCTCGAGGTCGTCGAGCGTACGCACGCGCAGGCGCTTGAGGCCGCGGTCCTCGCCGACGAAGCTGGCGACGAACTCGTCGGCGGGAGAGGCCAGCAGCTCGTCGGCGCCGGCCAGCTGAACTAGGTGGCCATCGCGCATGATCGCGATCCTGTCGCCCATCTTGAGCGCCTCGTCGATGTCGTGGGTTACGAAGATGACGGTCTTGCGGACCTGCCGGTGCAGGCGCAGGAAGTCGTTCTGCAGCCGCTCGCGGGCGATCGGGTCGATCGCCCCGAACGGCTCGTCCATCAACATGATCGGAGGGTCGGCGGCCATCGCCCGAGCGACGCCGATGCGCTGCTGCTGGCCGCCCGAGAACTCTCCTGGATAGCGGCGCAGATCGCCGCTTGGATCGAGTCCGACCAGCTCGAGCAGCTCGGCGGCACGCTCCCGGATCCGCGATTTCGACCAGCCGAGCAGTCGCGGCACGGAACCGATGTTCGCCTCGATCGACATGTGTGGGAACAGGCCGATCTGCTGGAAGACGTAGCCGATCTGTCGCCGCAGCTGGGTCAGCTCGAGCTCGCGGACGCTGCGTCCATCGATCGTGATGTCGCCATCGGAGATCGAGATCAGGCGGTTGACCATCTTCAGCGCGGTCGTCTTGCCGCAGCCGGACGGTCCGATCAGCACGCAGATCTCGCCCGGCGGGACCGTGAAGCTGAGATCGTGAACGGCGGCATGGTCGCGCCCTGGGTAGCGCTTGACGACCTCGCGGAATGCGATCTCCGCGGGCTCGGAGCGCAACCCGGTGATCTCAGGTTGCCTTGTGGCGGGCTGAGCTTGTGCGCCTATGGCGCTTATATATCAGAGTGCAGACCAGTTGTGGACCAGCTCGGCCGGAGCCTTAATAATTTTTGCTACTACAGTTGCGTATCTGGCAACTGTCCCGACCAGCCATCGCAGAGCAGCAGCCGCGCGGCCTCGACATCGGGATGCAGCGGTCGGTCCTCGAGACCTCCGCCCAGCCGTTCGCGCGCCGCGGCCCACACCGCGCGCGTGCCCGCCCCGACGGGCGCCTGCTCGGCCAGCGCCAGCGCCCGAACCGCGACCACCAGCTCGGTCGCGACAGCGATCCTGACCGCGTCGACGATCTGCGCAAGGCGCCGGATCGCGATCGGCGCCAGGCTGGCGTGCGACTCGACTCCATGCGAGACCGAGACCGTCTGCGCCGCGACCGGGAGCGTCAGCGAGCGCGCCTCGGCAGCGGCGGCATGCGCCGTGTACTCGAGAATCAGCGCGCCCGACTCGGGTCCCGGGTGGCGCGCCAAAAATGGCGCCAGCCCGCTGAGCACGGGATCGAGCAGCGCGCTGACCCGGGCGGCGATCAGCCCACCCGCGGCGGCCAGGGCGCCGCGCAGCCCATCGACGGCGACGGCCAGGCCGGCGGCGTGGAAGTTGCCGTTCGGCAGCGCGAGGCCGTCGCCGGAGGCGATCAGCGCGTTCTCGCCGGCGAAGTTCAGGTCCCGCTGGACGACCCGCTCGAGCGCGGACAGCGTGTCGTGCACGGCTCCATCCACCTGCGGCTGAGCGCGAAACGGGTAAGGATCCTGGATCCCGCCGGGCCCGGGGGCCCGCGAGCGCCCTGACAGCCCGATCAGCAACTCGCGCATCCGCGCCGCCACCGCCGCCTGGCCCGGCGCCCGCGCCGCCGGGTGCAGGCGCGCGTCGAGCACGACCGGATCGGCTCCTGCGGCCTCGAACGACAGCGCGGCGACCGACAGCCAGGCGTCGAGCAGGCGACGGACATCGACGTACAGCAACGCCGCCGAGCCGATACTGAACGCGTTGGAGCTGATCAACGCCAGTCCGTCGCGGGGGCCGAGACGGGCCGGCGGCAGCCCGGCGTCCGCGAGCGCCGCGCCGGCGTGAACCAGCTCGCTCTCGCGCCAGAACTGGCCTTCGCCAAGCAGCGCCAACCCGACCTCGGAGAGGTTGGTCAGGTCACCGGTGCCGAGCGATCCGAGCGCGCGGGTGAATGGGGTTAGCCCGGCGTTCAGCGCCGAGACCAGCGCCTGGAGCATCGCGTCGGCGACCCCTGCGCCGCCGGCCCCGATCTGGTTGGCCAGCGCCGCCATCGCCGCGCGCACGGCCGGCACCGTCAGCGGCTCGCCGGCGCTGCCGGCATGGCTGCGCAGCAGCGCCAGCGAGTGGGTCTCGCGGTCGGCGTCCCCGGCGACGCCGTGTGAGCGCAGCGAGCCGACCCCGGTCGTCGCTCCATACAGCCCGTCGCCGCGCGCCAGCAGCGCCGCGATCGCCTCGCGGGCGCGGTCGTTGCGCGCTCTCGCTTCGGGTGCGAGCAGCGCCTGGGCGCCGTGACGCGCGATCGCCTCCACGCCGCCAGGTGTGAGGCCGGCCCCGTCGAGCAGCACCGGCGCGCGCGCGGCGTCGATGGCTGGTGGTGCCCCGCTTGGCACTGGTGGACGATGCATCGCGCGCAAAACTGTAATCGGCGCGTCCGTCGCGCCCCGATATCGTGGCCCGGGAATGGCGCGAGAGGTCACGATCGACGGATGGCCGCTGACCCCGGAGGACGTGATCGAGATCGCCCGCCGGGGCGCTCGCGTGGCACTCGCGCCGGCTGCGCGCGAGCGAATCCGGGCCGCGTCCGAGCTGGTCCGCGCCGCGGCGCGGGCAGGGCTACCCGTCTACGGAGTGACGACTGGACTGGGCCATCACGTCGTCGAGCGCGTCGACGGCGGCGACGGCGAGGAGCTGTCGCTGCGAATCGTGCGAGGGCGTGCGAACGCCGTCGGGGAGCCGCTTGCGAGTGAGCTGGTCAGGGCGGCGATGGTGGTGCGCGCGAGCGGCCTGGCCGCCGGCGGCGCCGGAGCCCGCGTGGAGGTCGCTGACGGACTGGTGGCGCTGCTCAACTCGGGCGTGCACCCGACGATGCCCCGCAGCGGCTCGGTCGGCGCCTCAGACCTCTGCCTGATGGCACATGTCGGCCTGACCCTGGTCGGCGAGGGCGAGGCGGAGCTGGGCGGCGAGCGGATGGCGGCGGCGCGAGCGCTGGCCGCGGCCGGCCTTGAGCCGGTAGCGCTCGGGCCCAAGGACGGGCTGGCGATCTGCTCGAGCTCGGCGGTGTGTGCCGGGACGGCGGCGCTGGCGCTCGCCGACGCCGAGCACTGGCTGCGTTGCGCGCAGATCGCGGCGGCGCTGTCGATGGAGGGCTTTCGAGCGAACCTCAGCCCGCTGGACCCGCGGGTCGTCGCCGCGCGCCCGGCGCCCGGTCAGGAGTGGGCCGCCGGCGGGCTGCGTGCCCTGCTGGCCGGCGGGTCGCTGACTCAGGCCGGCGCCGCGCGCCGGCTTCAGGATCCGCTCAGCCTCCGCTGCGTGGCGTCGATCCACGGGTCGCTGCGGGCGGCGCTCGATCTGCTGGCGGCCGCCGTCGAGCCCGAGCTGGGCGGCGCGGCCGACAACCCGCTGGTGCTGGCCGCTGACGGGGAGATCCTCAGCACAGGCAACTTCCATGTACCGGCGCTGGCGCTGGCGCTGGATGCGGTCGCGATCGGGCTGGCGCAGGTGGCGACCGCAATCGCCGAGCGCCAGGGACGGCTGAAATCCTCGCGGCTCAGCGACCTGCCAGACGCTCTGACCCCGCACGGGCCGGGGAGCTCGGGGTTCGGCCCGCTCGGCAAGACGGCACAGGCGCTGGCGATCGAGGTCCGCCACCTGGCCGCGCCGCTGTCGACGATGGGGACGGTCGGGGCCGACGGGGTCGAGGATGACTCGACCGGCGCCACGCAGGCGGCGCTGCGGATGCGCGACCAGCTCGAGCGGTGCTGGCCGCTGGTCGCACTCGAGCTGATCGTCGCGGCGCAGGCGGTCGACCTGGCTTCGCCCGAGCGACTGGGCGCCGGGACCGCCGCCGCGATGGCGTGCGTGCGCGAACTGGTGCCGCCGCTTGATCAGGACCGTCCGCTCGGCGTCGACGTCGAGCGTCTGGCCGTCCGCGCGCTGCGCAGCGGCCTGCTGGCGAAGCGCGTCGGCGGGACCGTGCCGGCGTGAGTGCGATCGAGCTCACGTACCTGTCGGGCGACGACATCGACGCCGTCGCGCCGACCGACGACGAGATCCTTGACTCGGTTCGCGCGGTCCTGGCCGCACAGGGTCGCGGCGAGACGGTGCTCGAACCGCGCATGCACCTGTTCCCCAGCGACGCCAACGGGCACTTCAACGTGCTGCGCGGCGCCGTGCCCGGGGCCGCCGGGGTCAAGGTCGTCGGCGACTACGTCGACAACCATCGACTCGGCCTGCCGTCCGAGCTGGCGCTGCTGCTGATGATGGACCCGGCCAACGGCGCGCCGACCGCGATCCTCGACGCCACCGCGATCACCGAGATGCGCACCGGCGCGGTGACCGCGATCGGCGCCGAGCACCTCGCGCGCGGGGACGCGCGCGTGCTCGGCCACGTGGGCGCGCGCGGAACGGCGTACTGGAACGTGCGGCTGCTGGCCCGGGTGTTGCCGTCGCTTGAAGAGATTCGCGTGCACTCCTTGCGTGCCGGCAGCCGCGAGGCGTTCGCGCAGCGTCTGCGAGCGGACCTGGGTCCCGGCTTACAGGTGCGCGCCGTGGCGAGCTGGGAGGAGTGCCTGGCCGGCGCCGACGTGCTGGTCGAGGCCAGCCGGCTGACGGAGCCGGCGCCGCTGCTTCACACGGGGTGGGCGGCACCCGGTACGCTCCTGATCCCCTACGGGACCGTGAGCGCTGTCGAACTCGATCTGACCGACGCGATGGACAAGGTCGTCGTCGACGACTGGGGTCAGGCGACGGTTGGCCCCCTCGGCGCGCTGCGCGCCCACGTGGACTCCGGCCGCCTGACACAGGCCGACCTGCACGCCGAGCTCGGACAGATCGTGTGCGGCGCCCGCCCCGGGCGAGAGGGCGCCCAGGAACGGATCCTGTTCTGGCACCGCGGCCTGTCGATCACCGACGTGGCGCTGGGCGAGACGATCCTGGCCAAGGCGCGGGCGACGGGCATCGGCACCACGCTTGCATACAGGCGGGCGGCCCGATGACGGAGGTGTTCGTCGCCCGCCAGCCGATCTTCGACCACCGGCTCGAGGTGGTCGGCTACGAGCTGCTGTTCAGGTCCGGGGCGCAGGCCGTCGCGCTGGTCAAGGACGCCGAGGTGGCCACGGCGAACGTCGTCCTGACCTCGTTCACCGAGCTCGGGCTGGAGCGGATCGTCGGTGGCCGCCCGGCGTGGATCAACGTGTCCCGGGAGTTCCTGCTGCAGGGCTTCGTGCGCTCGCTGCCGGCCGACCGGGTCGTGCTGGAGATCCTCGAGGATCAGCTGATCGACGACCAGCTGATCGCCGCCGTCGCGGCGCTCAAGCACGAGGGCTACCGCGTGGCGCTGGACGATTTTCGCTTCACGCCGAGCGCCGAGCCGCTGCTGGCGCTAGCCGACATCGTCAAGCTGGACCTGCTCGATCTGGGGGCCGAGGGTCTGCGCAGCGAAGTTGCGCGCCTGCGGCCCCACGGCGTCGCGCTGGTTGCCGAGAAGCTCGAGACCCGGGAGGACTTCACGATCGGCGCGGACGCCGGCTGCGACCTGTTCCAGGGCTACTTCTTCTGCCGCCCGGAGCTGGTCTCGGGCCCCGCGATCGACGCAAACCGGATGTCGCTGCTGAAGCTGCTGGCGGTGCTGGCGCAGCCGGGCGTGGAGCTGGCCGATCTGCAGCAGACGATCGCGCTGGATCTGCGCCTCACATACCGCCTGCTGCGATACATCAACTCCGCGTTCTTCGGGCTGCGCCAGGAGGTTCGCTCGATCGGGCAGGCCCTGGCACTGCTGGGTGTCGAGCGACTGCGGCAGTGGGCCGCCCTGAGCGTGTTCGCCAGCGTTGAGTCCAAGCCCACCGAGCTGACGCTGACGGCGCTCGTCCGTGCCCGGTTCTGCGAGCTCGCCGGCCAGCGCGAGGGCGATGCCAGTGCCGGCGAGCTGTTCACCGTCGGGCTGTTCTCCCTGGTGGACGCGGTGATGGACCTGCCGATGTCGGAGATCGTGTCGCGGATCCCGTTCGCGGACGACACGCGCGCGGCGCTGGTGGATCATGCCGGTGCGCGTGGCCGGCTGATCGAGTGCGCGATCGCGCTCGAGCAGGGGCGGTTCGAGAACGCCGAGCAGATGGTCCCCGGGGCCGGAGATCTGTACCTGGAGGCCGTCACCTGGGCCGACGAGGCCGCCGGGACGCTGTTCGCTTAGGGGTCCCGTCAGTAAGTCAGTAATTCTGACGGGACCCCTTTGGACCGCCGCCGGTCGCGGTGGCGGACTGCGCTACCGTGCCGACGCGATGAACGACGGACTGGAGTGCCGCGGCTGGCAGCAGGAAGCGGCGCTGCGGATGCTGCACAACAACCTGCACCCCGACGTCGCCGAGCGCCCGCAGGATCTGGTCGTGTACGGCGGGATCGGCAAGGCGGCGCGCA
This sequence comes from Solirubrobacteraceae bacterium, assembly GCA_050696635.1. Lineage (GTDB taxonomy): Bacteria > Actinomycetota > Thermoleophilia > Solirubrobacterales > Solirubrobacteraceae > Palsa-465. The sequence goes on from JBOGYE010000259.1 coordinate 15,604, forward strand.
ACTGGTCCGCCTACCACACGATCGAACGCGAGCTGCGCCGGCTCGGCGACGCCGAGACGCTGCTGGTCCAGTCGGGCAAGCCAGTGGCGGTGTTCGAGACTCACGAGCAGGCGCCGCGGGTGCTGATCGCCAACTCCAACCTCGTGCCCCAGTGGGCGACGTGGGAGAAGTTCCGCGAGCTGGACGCGGCGGGGCTGATGATGTACGGCCAGATGACCGCGGGCTCGTGGATCTACATCGGCAGCCAGGGGATCCTGCAGGGCACCTACGAGACGTTCGCCGCGGCCGCCCGCGAGCGCTTCGACGGCACGCTGGCGGGCCGGCTGACGGTCACCGCGGGGCTGGGCGGGATGGGGGGCGCGCAGCCGCTGGCGATCACGATGCTCGGCGGCGCCGCGCTGTGCATCGAGGTCGACCTGCAGCGAATCGAGCGCCGGATCCAGACGCGGTATCTGGACGAGCGGGCGGCGGACCTGGATGATGCGCTGGCGCGGTTGGGGGCCGCCTGCTCGGAGCGTCGGCCGCTGTCGATCGGCCTGGCCGGCAACGCCGCCGAGATCCTGCCGGAGCTCGTGCGCCGCGGGGTGGAGATCGACGTGGTCACCGATCAGACCAGCGCCCACGACCCGCTGAACGGCTACGTGCCGGCGGGGCTGACCGTCGAGCAGGCCCAGTCGCTGCGCGCCTCAGATCCCCAGGACTATCTGCGCCGCGTGGGCGAGTCGGCGGTCGCGCACGTCGGCGCGATCCGCGCGCTGGCGCGCGCGGGGGCGGAGGCGTTCGACTACGGCAACGCGCTGCGCGGCCTGGCGGCGTCGCACGGCGACGAGGAGGCGTTCTCCTATCCCGGGTTCGTGCCCGCATACATCCGGCCGCGGTTCTGCGAGGGCACGGGGCCGTTTCGCTGGGTCGCGCTGTCGGGCGATCCGGCGGACATCCACGCCACCGACGCCGCGATCCTGGATCTGTTCGGCGACCAGGAGCACATCGCGCGGTGGATCGCGCTGGCGTCCGAGCGAGTCCAGTTCCAGGGCCTGCCCGCGCGGATCTGCTGGCTGGGCTACGGCGAGCGCGATCGCGCCGGAGTGCGCTTCAACGAGATGGTCGCCTCCGGCGAGCTGCGCGGACCGATCGTGATCGGGCGCGACCATCTGGACTGCGGCTCGGTCGCCTCGCCCGAGCGCGAGACCGAGGCGATGCGCGACGGCTCGGACGCGGTCGCCGACTGGCCGCTGCTGAATGCGATGCTGATGACCGCCTGCGGCGCCAGCTGGGTGTCGATCCACCACGGCGGGGGCGTTGGCATGGGCAAGTCGATCCACGCCGGCCAGGTGGTGGTCGCCGACGGCACGCCGGGGGCCGGCGAGCGGGTGCGACGCTGCCTGACCGCCGACCCGGGCCTGGGCGTGGTGCGCCACGCTGACGCCGGCTACGAGCTGGCGCTCGATACGGCACGCGCGCACGGGGTGGCGATGCCGATGCTCGACCCCGAGCCCGCCGCACGTTGAGCGAGGCCGGCCGCGTTTTCGCCGGCGCAGATCAGTCGCTGCACGCGGGCTGGGTCTCGATCGAGGGCGCGGCACAGGTGCTGCGCCCGCCGCGCGACGGCCTGGAGCACCTGCGCGGCGATCAGCTCGAGGCCCAGACGCTGGACCCCGGCGCCGTGGCCGTGCGCGACGGGCTGATCGCCGAGTTCGGCGCGGTCGTCGGCGGCGACGCCGCCACGCGGATCGACGCCTCGGGCTGCGCCGTGCTGCCGGGGTTCGTCGACTGCCACACCCACCTGCCGTTCGTGGGCTGGCGGGCGCAGGAGTACCAGCAGAAGCTGAGCGGCGTCCCGTACGAGCAGATCTCCCGCGCCGGCGGCGGGATCGCCGCGTCGGCGCGGGCGCTGCGCGAGACCGCGGACGACGACGTGCTGGGGCAGGCCGCGGCCTTGGCAAAGGAGATGCTGGCCGCCGGCACCACCACGTTCGAGTGCAAGTCAGGCTATGGGCTGTCGCGCGAGGGGGAGATGCGCGCGCTGGTGCTCGCCCGCGCGCTGGAGATCCGAGTAGCGCAGAGCACCGTCTCGACCGCGCTGCTCGCGCACGCGGTGCCGCCGGAGCACACGGCCGACTCGTGGATGGAGGTGGTTCAGGCGATGCTGGGCGAGGTGATCGCCGCGGGGAGCGTGACGGCGCTGGACATCTTCGTGGAGTCGATCGCCTTCTCCGTCGACCATCTCCAGCTGATGGGCGAGCTGGCCGCGGCGGCCGGGCTGGCGCTGCGCTGCCACGTCGAGCAGCTGTCGTGCATGCGCTCGGTGCCGATCGCGCTGGCCGCCGGCGCGCGCTCGGTCGATCATCTCTCGATGCTGTCGGCGCAGGACGTGGCGCCGTTGGCCGCCGCGCCCTGCGCCGCGGTGCTGCTGCCCGCGGCCGAGTTCCTCGGCGACGAGCACCGCGCGCCGGGGCGGGCGCTGCTGGATGCCGGAGCGCTGGTCGCGCTGGCGACCGACGCCAACCCGGGCACGGCGCCGGTCGTGTCGATGCCGGTGGTGATCGGGCTTGGCTCGCGGCTGTACGGGATGACGATCCGCGAGGCGCTCGGCGCGGTGACCCTGAACGCCGCCTGGGTCCTGGGGCTGGCGCACGACCGCGGCTCGATCGAGGTCGGCAAGCGCGCCGACCTGCTGTTGCTGGACGGGCCGGCCGAGATGCTCCCCTATCGCTTCGCCCGCAACCCGGTGGCGATCGCGCTGGTCGGCGGCGAGGTCGCCTATGTGCGCGACCGGGCCGCCGCGGACAGGATCGTGCGCGGATGACCCGCACGGCGCTCGTGCCGGGTATGGCAAATGCGCATTCGCACGCATTCCAGCTCGACCTGCGTGGCGCCGCCGAGCGCGTCAGCGCCGCGGGCGCGGACGACGACTTCTGGAGCTGGCGCACCGAGATGTACCGGCTGGCCGGCGGTTACACGCCGGAGTCGATGGGGGAGGTGGGCCGGCGCGTCTACGGTCAGATGGCGGCTGCCGGCTATGGCGCCGTGGGCGAGTTCCACTACGTGCATCACCGCCCTGATGGGACGCCGTATGAGGACCCCAACGCGATGGCGATCGCGCTCGCGCAGGCGGCGGTCGCGGCCGGACTTGAGATCGTGCTGCTGCTCGCGGCCTACCACCGAGGAGGCGCGGGAGCGCCACCAAGTGCCGGCCAGCTGCGTTTCTGCGACCCGACCGTGGAGGCGTTCCTTCAGCGCGTCGATGACCTGCGCGCGTGGGCAGGCGCGCGACCGGGCGTGTCGGTCGGGGTCGCGGCCCACAGCGTCCGCGCGGTGCCGGCCGACTGGCTGGTGCAGATCGCGCGCTACGCGGACGCTCATGAGCTCGTGCGCCACGTGCACGCCTCCGAGCAGCGCCGGGAGCTGGCCGAGTGCGAGGCCGAGCACGGCTGCTCGCCGATCGAGCTGCTCGGTCAGACCGGCTTCCTCGGGCCGCGCACGAGCGTGATCCACGCGATCCACGTCTCGGACCGAGACATCGAGCTGCTGGCCCGCTCAGACTCGATCGTCGTCAGCTGCCCGACGACCGAGGGCAACCTCGGCGACGGTCACCTGCCGGCGCTGCGCTACCGCGAGGCGGGCGTCCGGCTGGCGATCGGAACCGACGAGCAGGTGCGGATCGATCCGTTCGAGGAGCTGCGTGAGCTCGAGACGCTCGCGCGGCGCGAGGGCCAGACACGGTTCGCCCTGCTGGCCGGCGCCGGCGGGGACCTTTGGGGGCAGATGGTCACCAACGGCCGCGCCAGCCTCGGGCTCGACGACGACACACCGCCCGCCGAGATCGAGATCGATCTCGACCACCCCGATCTGGCAACGGTGCGGCGGGACGACCTGATGCTCGCGCTGGCGACCTGCGCGTCGGCCGGCGTCGTGCGTCGTGGGGTGGGGCGGACCGAGTAGCTGCCCGCAGCTGTCAATCTGAGGCGCGCGAGCGCCCACGGACACATGCGCGCTTCAGATTGACGGCCGGCTGTCACGCTCACGGCCCGCACGCTCGCGGTGGCCCGTGCGCGCTTCAGATTGACGGCCGCATGCGCAGGCGCACGCCGGCCAGATCCTCGTACAGGCGGATCGCGCTCATCTCGCCGGCGCTGTCGCCGTAGGCGGCGCGGGCGCGGTGGTGGATCTGCTCGACCAGCGCCGACAGCTCGACCGGGACGCCGACGTCGCGCGCCAGCCCCACCGCGAGCCCGAGGTCCTTGGTGACCAGCTCCATCGCGAAGCCCTCGTCGTAGTCGCCGTCTGACAGCAGCGGCAGGACGTCGCGCTCCAGGAACGCCGAGTTGGCGGGGGAGGCGACCAGCGCGGCATGGAGGGTGTCGAGCGGCACGCCCGCGCTGACGCCGACGGTCAGCGCCTCGGCGGTCGCGACCGACTGCACGAACCACAGCAGGTTCAACAGCAGCTTGACCGTGTAGCCGCCGCCGGCCGGGCCCAGGTGGTAGATCCGCTCGGGGTCGCCGATCGCGCGCAGCACCGGCAGCGCGCGAGCGAACGCGGACTGCTCGCCGCCGACGTAGATCGCCAGCGTGCCGGCCTGCGCGCCGATCGTCTGTCCGGCCACCGGCGCGTCGATCAGGGCCACGCCGGCGCTGTCGGCGGCCGCTCGCGCGGCGCGGCCGACATCCAGCGAGCTGGTGCTCATCTCGATCACCAGCGATCCCGGCGCCATCGCCGCGATCGCCCCGTCGGAGCCGCACAGCACGGCCTGCACCTGCGCCGGCCCCGGCAGGCTCGTGACCAGCACGTCCACATCCGCCACGCAGTCGCCGACGCCGGCGGCGGCGGCGGCGCCGTCGGCGACCGCGCGCGCCAGCGCGTCGCCGTCCAGGTCGAATGCCCGCACCGAAAACCCGGCCTCCACGACCTGGCGGCACATGTGCGAGCCCATCCGCCCCAGCCCGATGAACGCCACCGACGTCACGCGGCCTCACACGCGTAGCGGGCCACCGCATCCTCGTCCAGCTCGCACCCCAGACCCGGGCCGCGGGGCACCGTCAGGCAGCCGTCGGCATCGAGCGCCACCGGCGCCGCGAGCATGAAGTCGCGGCGCTCCGGCGTCCACCCCGGCGGGTCATACGGGAACTCCAGGAACGGACCGCCGCCGACCCCGCAGCAGACGTGCAGGTTGGCCAGCAGGCCGATCCCGTTGGTCCAGGTGTGCGGCGTGAACCAGCGGTTGCGCCGCAGCGCCAGCTCCGCAAGCGTGCGCGCCCCCGATACGCCGAGTGCCAGCACGACGTCGGGCTGGACGACATCGAGCGCACCGTGCTCGAGCGCGCGGCGCAGCTCGTCGAAGCTGCGCGCCATCTCGCCGCCGGCGATCCGCGCGCCGGTCGCGCGGCGCAGCAGCGCCATCCCGTCGAGATCATCGCCGGCAAGCGGCTCCTCGACCCACAGCACCCGGTGCTCGGCCAGCTCGTCCACCAAGCGGCGCGCGCCTGCGACGTCCAGCCCCGGCGCGATGTCTCCCGGCATCCGCCACCACTGGTTGAGGTCGACGATCACCTCCAGCGCGTCGCCGACCGCATCGCGGATCGCGGCGACGACCGACACGCCCTCCGCCAGGCGGCCGCGGACGATCCGCACCTTGACCGCTCGGAACCCCTCCGCGACGAGCGCGTGCGCGTCCTGGGCGCGATGCTCGGGCGCCCGCACCTCGCCCAGCGATGCGTACGCCGGCACCCGGTCCAGGGCGCCGCCGAGCAGCGTCGCCACCGGCGCCCCGAGCGCCTTGCCGGCCAGGTCCCATAGCGCGGCCTCCAGCGGCCAGAACCGTCCGGAGTGAAACGAGATCGTGCCAAGTGTCCGCGCGTGCGCCGCCAGCGCCAGCGGGTCGCGGCCGAGGAACAGGTGCTCGAAGGCTCCAAACCCATCCATCGTGTCGCCGCTTGCGATCCCGGTCAGCCCCTCGTCGGTGTGCACGCGCACCACCGTCGCGTCAAACCGCGTACGCGGGGAAGGGTCCCAGGCGGCAGCGAATGGGGGCGACAACGGCAGGCTCAGGCGCTGGATGTCGATCGCGGTGATCTTCATGCGCGCCTCAGCATCCGCCGTAGAACGGGCTGCGGAGCGTGTCGCGGCGGTCCACCAGCGCCTGGGCGGCGTCCGGATCGCGTCCGTGACGCGCCGTCCTGATTCCCTTCAGCGTCGCGGCGCGACTGGCCAGGCGCACCGCGGTCTCATCGCTCGCGGCGGGGTCGATGTAGATCGCGACGAACACCAGCAGCTCGCCGCTGCACGGGATCAGCTGCTGCGCGACGGCGTCGAGGACGCCCTGCGCGATCCCCAGCTGGCCCGCGCCCCAGGTGATGGTCTGGTGGCGCTCCTCGGTGGCGGTCGCCTTGTTGATCATGATCGTCGGCGGCCAGACCGGCTCGTAGTGCGCCTTGTCCTCGCCGACCACGACGAGGATCGGGGCGTGGCCCGGGGCGGGGGAGGTGAACGTGGTCAGCAGCGCCGCCGCGGTCGGCGTGCCGCGGCTCGCCAGCACGACGTTGACGTGCGCGCCGTCCGGGTCCTCGCCGCTCCAGCCCTCGCCGATCCGCCCGTCGAAGGTCGCCGACGCGTCGGTCATCAGAGCGTCGCGGCCTCCGCGCCGGCCAGCTCCGGGTCCAGCACGATCACCGAGCGCGCCCCCTCGCCGCGGCGCAGGCGCTCGAGCGCGGCGGGCACCTGCTCGAGCTCGATCAGCGCCGAGACCACGTCGGCCAGCTCGAGCCGTCCGGTGCGCACCAGCTCCACCACGCCGGAAAGCGTCTGGGCCGGATCGGCGGTGCCGTAGTAGCTGCCCATGATCGTCTTCTGGGACAGGAACTCGATCGCGGGCAGGCAGACCTCGGCCCCGACCGGCGCCAGCCCGACGACGACGGCGCGACCGCCAGGACGGATCGCATCCCAGGCGAGACGCATCGTGGCCGGGTTGCCGATCACCTCGAAGGCGTGATCGGCCCCGCCGCCGGTCAGCCTGCGGATCTCGGCGGCCGGGTCGCCGGCGACGTCTGCGCGAACGGCGTTGGTCGCCCCGCGCGCGAGTGCGTGGTCGAGCTTCTCGAGACGGCGGTCGACCGCCACGATCGTCGCCGCGCCGGCCAGTCGGGCGGCGGCGATCACCTGCAGACCGACGCCGCCACAGCCGATCACCGCGACCCGCTCGCCGAGGCGCACGTGCGCGGCGTGCGTGACGGCGCCGAACGCCGTCACGACCCCGCAGCCCAGCAGCGCGGCCTGCCACAGCGGCAGGTCGTCCGGGATCGGGATCACCCCGGCCGCGTCGAGCACCGCGTACTGCGCGAAGCAGCTGACGGTCAGGCTGTGCTGCAGCGGCTGTAGGGCGCCGTCGCGCAGCCGCGTGTCGCCGCGAGGCAGCTCGCCCGCGACCGACGCGCGTCCGGCCGGCTCGCATAGCGTCGGCATCCCGGACCGGCACGGCTCGCAGCGACCGCACGAGGCGACCATGCACAGCGCGACATGATCGCCGGGCGCCACGCCGCCGACGCCGTCGCCGACCTGCTCGACGATCCCGGCGCCCTCGTGACCGAGCACCATCGGGCAGCGACCCTCGCCGAGCAGTCCGTCGCACAGCAGCACGTCGGAGTGGCAGACGCCTGCCGCGGCGAGCCTGACCAGCACCTCGCCCGCGCGCGGGCGCTCGAGCGTCACCGTCTCGACCGCGGGCGCGACCCCCGGCTCACGCAGCACGCAGGCCTGCATCATCAGCGGCTGGGGCACGCCTTCAGTTCTCGCATCTGCCGGCGCCGCGGTCAAGGTCTGGCCCTCAGGGCTCACGAAAGATTCTCTCGTGAGCCCTCAGACACCGTGCTGCGCTCGGATCGCGTCCATCAGGATCATCGCCGGCGTGCTCAGGTCACGCCGTCGCGGATGGCAGATCGCGACCTGCCGCGGAATCAGCGCCTCCTTGGGCTCGAGCCAGGTCAGCGACGGATCGACCGCGGCGGACGCGCCCAGCCGGTCCACGCAGGCGTGGCCGTAACCGGCGGCCACGAGCCGCTGCAGCGCCAGGGTGTCATCGGTACGGAACACCACGCGCGGGTTGATCGCGCGCCGCCTCCAGGCTCCCTCGAGCTGTTGCTGAGTCCGCCAGCGCAGGTTCCAGGCGACCATGTCGGCCCCATCGAGCAGGTCGAAGCTCGGGGATGGCGCCGCGGCAAGCCCCGAGTCGCGGCGGGTGAGGATCACGAACGGGTCGTCGAGCAGGGTGATCGAGATGATCCGCTCGTCGGGCTCGGGGTTGACCTGGAAGGCGAGGTCAAGCTCGCCAGACGCGAGCTCGTCGAATGTCTGCGAGCCTGACTCGATCTCCCGCAGCGCCACCTCGACGTCAGGGCGCTGCTCGCGCAGAACGCGCAGCGCCCCGGGAAGCAGGCCGGTGGTCGCCGTCTGGAACACGCCCACGCGCAGGATCCGACGCTCGCCCCGCGCGACCGCGGCGACATCGGCGCCGAGCGTCTCGACCTCGCCGAGCACCCGCCGCGCGCGACGGTAGGCGACGTCGCCGGCCGGCGTCAGCGCCACCGCGCCGCGGCCGCCGGGCCGGGTGAACATCGGCGTCTCCAACGCCCGCTCGAGCACCGCCACCTGGTGGGAGATCGCCGACTGGGTGTAGCCGAGAGAGCGCGCGGCGGAGCGAAACGAGCCTCGGTCGGCGACCTCGACCAGCGCGCGAAGCGCCTTCAGGTCGACCGGAGAGCGATCGATCAAACCGGTCATATCACGAAAAATAACTCATCTGTAACAGATCAGCTGAATCGTACTATGAACTGTGGATGTCGTCCATCTCGATCCGTCCTCGCCTCGCACGCCGGCCGGCGCTCGGTCTCGAACTGGCGCTCGCGTTCGCGCTGTTCCTGGTTGCGGGCATCGCGCAGGGCGCGATCGTGCCGCTGCTGCCGCGCTTCGCGCAACGGTTTGACCTGTCGGGCTCGCAGACGGCGCTGCTGCTGGCGCTGCCCGGACTGGCGACGCTGGTGGTCTCGGTTCCCGCCGGGTTGGTCGCCGATCGCTTCGGCGCGCGCCGCACGACGATGTGGGCGGGCGCGCTGCTGCTGGCCTCGAGCCTGGCCCAGGCGGTGCCATCGCTGACCGCGCTGCTGCTCGGCCGAATCGCGTTCGGGCTCGCGTTCGGGGTCACCTGGACGGCCGGCCTGGCCTGGTTCGCGGACCTCGGCGAGGGCAGGGAGGGCGGCCGCTCGCGCCTGGGACCGGCGGTCACCTGCTCCTCGGTCGGCGTGATGGCCGGGCCCGCGCTCGCCGGCGTGCTGGCGCAGCGCGCCGGGCTGGCGGCGCCGTTTCTGGCGATCGCGGTTGCCACCGCCGCCGTCCTGCTGCCGCTGGCCTTGAGCGGCCGGCGGCGCTCGGACACGACCGCGTCGCTGCGCGACGCCGAGGGTGCGGTCGCGCACGACCCGCGAGGCGACCAGCGATCGGCGACCGGCGGCGCCGTCGGTCACCACGCGCCCAGCCAGACGCGCGCTCTGAAGTCGATCCTGCGCCGCCCGCAGGTGCTCGCGGCCGCGGGTGCGCTGGTCGTGTCCGGCGCGGTCTCGAGCTCGAGCCAGCTGCTGGTCAGCACCGGCCTGCACGGCGCCGGGCTGTCGACCGGCGCGATCGGGCTGGCGTTCTCGGTCGCCTCGATCTCATACATCCTGGTCAGCGCGGGCATCGTGCGCCTCGGCGCCCGGGCGCAGACGCTGCGCTTCAACGCGCTGACGACGGCGCTGCTCGCGGTTGCGCTGGCGCCGGCGGTGTTCGGCGCCGGCGCGGGGGCGCTGGTCGCCGCGCTGCTGCTGATCTCGGTCCCCCGCGCCGCGATCGGCACCAGCGCCTACTCGCTGGCGTCGGCCGGGCGCGCGGACGGCCAGCGCTCCGATGGGCTGGTGTTCGGCGTGCTGAACGGCGCCTGGGCGCTGGCGACGGTGCTGATGCCGATGGTCGCGGGCGCGGTCCAGCAGGGCGCCGGCTTCACGGTTGCGTACCTGGCCGTGATCGTCCTAGCGTGTGCGATCGCGGCGCTGGTCGCCGTGACGGCCCGTAGCTCCAAGCGCGAGACCGGGCGCCAGCGCCGGCACGGGCCGGCGCTGCGCCCCCGGCCGCTCGCGGTCAGCTCTTGTAGGCCTGGCCGAGGAAGACCGCGCCGAGCGAGGTCGGCTGGACGCCGTGCACCGAGCCGGTGGTGGCCGTCAGGCCGTCCATCCAGTAGGGGATGATGAGCGGCGTCTGGGCCAGCAGCAGCGTCTCGATCTTGCCGGCGATCGAACGCTGGGTCTGGAGGTCGACGGCCGCGATGTACTGCTTGAACAGGCCGTCGTAGGTGGGATTGTGAAAGTGGGCCGCATTCCACGAGCCCTTGGTCGTCAGCGGCGCGTCTAGGAACACGTTGGGGACGCCTCGGTCGCCGTAGTTGACCAGGCTCATCGTGCTGTCCAGCCAGTCGGAGTTGCCGAACGTCGCCTTGCCGTAGTAGGCGGTCTGGCTCTCGACCTTGAGGTTGATATTGATGTTGATCGGCATGACCGCCGCCTTGATCACCTGCGCCAACTGCGGGATCTCCTCGTAGATGTCGGCCGCCAGCGTGACGCTGAACCCCTTCGACTTGCCGGCCGCCGCCATCAGCTGCTTGGCCTTGGCGATGTCCTGGGCACGCTGGGGGACGCTCGTGTTGGTCGACGCGAACATCGGCGCGAACGGGCTGTCGTTGCCGACGCTGCCCAGACCGTGCAGCAGCGCTGCGACCATCGCCGGACGGTTCATGCACAGGGCGACCGCCTGGCGCACGCGCGCGTCGGTGAACGGCGCCTGATCGCAGCGCATCGACAGCTCGCGGTGGTTTGAGCCCTTGAGCTTGATGATCTGGTACTGCGTGTTCGACAGGATCCCCTCGGCGCCGCTGGGAACGAACTGCGTGATCGCGTCCACCGTGCTGCCCTGCAGCGCCAGGATCTGCGGCGCCTGGCTCTCGTAGAACTTGAATGCGGTCGCGTCCAGGTGCGGCTTCGGTCCCCAGTAGGCGGCATTGGCGGCGAAGTTGGCGCCGACGTTCTGGCTGTAGCTCTGCAGCTTGAACGGCCCGGTGCCGACGAACGTCGACCCCCACTTGGCGAAGTCGGTCCCCTTCGGGACGACGATCGCGTTGTAGTTGTCCGAGGAGACGATGTAGGGGAAGTTGCCGTTGGCCGACTCCAGGTGAAACGCGACCGTCTCGGCGTCGACCTTGCGCACCCCGGCCGGTGTCAACACGCCCGTGAACGTCGACAGCGCGTTGGAGGAGTTCTTGGGGTCACACAGCGCCTTAAAGGTGTAGACGACGTCGTCGGCGGTCAGCGGCTGCCCGTTATGGAACTTGACGCCGGGCCGCAGCTTGAAGGTCCACACCGTGCCGTCGCCGTTGTGGGACCAGCTGGTCGCCAGCATCGGCTCGAGCTGGAGCGTGACGTTGTTGTCGTAGGTGAGGAACTCGCCGGTCTGCGCGAGCATGCAGAGGCCGCCGGAGTCCGACACGATCAGCGGGTTCATCGCCGTCGCGGGCGTCTGCTGTGCCAGGTTCAGCGTGCCCCCCTTGACCGGCGTGCCCGTCGCCGGCGCAGCGGCGGCGCCCGACGAGGACGACGACGAGGCCGACGAGGACGGGCTCGAGTTGGCGCCTCCGCAGGCGGCGAGCACGGCCGCCATCACCGACGCCGACATTCCGGCCGCCGCGCCCCGGCGCAGGAACTCCCGCCGATCCAGGCGGCCGGCCACGAGCTCGTCGATGTAGTGGTTCTCGTGCTCGGCGCTGCCGGCGCGGAGCGCATCGAGCTGACGATGGTTACGACGCATGGCGGGTGCCACCTTTCTGTGACGGCGCTGGTTTCTCAGAGATCACCGGCGTAGGCCCGGTTGTGGTCCTTGAGCAGCGCGTCGCTGCCCAGGAAAGCGTGCTTGGACATGTCGGGGCTGAAGCGGCTGGCGGGCGGGCGCCGTCCAAGCGCCTCGGCCATCGCCCGGATGTGGTGCGGCCCGGCCCCGCAGCAGACGCCGAGGTAGTTGACCCCGATCGCGTGCGCGGCGGTGGCGAACTCACCGATCTCGTAACGGTTGCAGGTGAACGGGTCAAGCGCGGTCGGAAACGGCCGGTCGCCGGGCAGGCAGTCGCAGTCGGGGTCGCGCAGCGACTGAAAGCTGGGCTGCGCGGCCGTGGTGCGGTAGGGGACCGGCAGCGCCGCGACGTGACAGTCGACCGACGCGCGGACCCGCTCGATCAGCGGCAGCAGCGTGCGCGGCCCGCGGATGCAGTTCAGCCCGACGACATCGGCGCCCGCGTCGGCGAGGCGGCGGCAGGCCTCCTCTGGCGAGAGGCCGTCACGCGTCTCCTCGGCCTGGTGGACCGCGAGCGTCACCACCGCGGTCAGCCCCGCCTGCTTGATCGACTCGAGCGCGAGCAGCGACTCGGCCGCGTAGGAGAAGGTCTCGGCGACCACGAAGTCCACGCCGGCGCCCGCGATCCAGCCGATCTGCTCATCGAACATCCGTCGCACGGCGAGCTGTGACTCCCGGTCGGAGGCGTAGATGTTCGTGTTGCACAGGTCGCCGGCCAGCAGCGTGCCGGACTCGGCGGCGACCTCGGCGGCAAGCGTCAGCGCATCGCGGTTGAGCGGCTCGAGCAGATCCTCCTTGCCGATCATCCGCAGCTTCTCGCGGTGGCCGTAATAGGTGAACGCCAGCACCACGTCCGAGCCGGCATGTACGAACTCACGGTGCAGCGAGCGGACCAGTCCCGGATGCTCGAGCACGATCTCGGGCACGAACGCGCCCGCCTGCAGGTAGCCCCGCCGCTCGAACTCGAACAGATAGCCCTCGGCGCACACGACTGGGCCCTCGTCGAGCCGGGCCAGCAGCCCGGGTGTCTCGCGCTGATCGTTCATCCGCCGCTCCAGTGTCTTAGGGCCCGCGACAAAGCAATTGACGGTCTCGTATGGCCGTCTCGCGGCGCCAGGCGCCACCCGCTCGCTCGCCATAGCGCTGCTATGGCTCCGCTCGCGTGCGCCGTCTGGCATCCACGAGCCGACCACCCGATCCCATCACTTGTTTCGTCGCGGACCATTAGTTGCAACGGGTGATGGTTATACAGCAACTGTGAACGCCAGGGCAACGGCGGTCGACTCCTCAGCCATCTAGATCACTCCTCCGATTTGCAACGATACCGGGAGACGGCCAGTGTTGCAACTCAAGTTGCGCATTTGACAACCGGGTGCTAACGTTGGACCTCGTGAGCGTGCGCGACCGAACTGCCCGGTGAGGCTCGCACTCGCGCAGTGCAGCTCGGTCGCGGGCGACGTGGCGGCCAACCTGGAGCGCGCCGCCGACGCGATCGCTCGCGCGCGGGGGCAGGGCTGCGAGCTGGTCGTGTTCCCGGAGCTGTTCCTGTCAGGCCCGCACCCGGGCGAGCACGGCGAGTGGGCGATCGACCACGCCGATCCGCGGCTCGCGGCACTGGCGCCCGCAGGGGCGGGCGGCCCGGCGGCGGCGATCGGCTTCTGCGAGCGCGCGCGCGAGCGCCGCTACAACAGCGCCGCCTACGTGTCCGACGGGCGCGTGCTGCGCGTGCACCGCAAGGTCGCGCTGGTCTCCTACCCGCCGTTCGATGAGCACCAGCGCTTCAGCGCCGGCGACTTGGTGCGCGCGTTCGACTCCTCGCTCGGGCGCTGCTCGCTGCTGGTCTGCAACGACGCGTGGCAGCCGGCGTTGGCCGAGGCCGCGGTGCGCGATGGGGCCGAACTGATGCTCGTGCCGGTCAACAGCGCCGACTCGAGCTTCACGGCGGTCCCGGACCTGCCCGGCGCCTGGTCGGACATCGCCCGCACCCATGCGCTGCTGTTGCAGTGCTTCGTGGTGGTCGTCAATCGGGTCGGCGAGGAGGGCGAGATGCGCTACTGGGGGGGCTCGCGGATCGTGGGTCCCGACGGACGCCTGGTGGCGGCCGCGCCGCGCTATCAGGAGACGCTGCTGGTCGCCGACATCGATCTCGGCGAGGCCCGGCGCCTGCGCCGCGAGGTCAGGCTGCTCGACGCCGGCGCTGGTCGGCCGGCCCGGCGCGCGGCCGACGTCCTGGCGCAGCGGTGCTGAGCGCCGACGCTCGCGACTTCCTGCTGACGCCCGACGAGCGGGCCCTGCGCGCGCAGGTCGGCGAGCTGCTGGACCGGGAGCTCGCGCCGGTCGCGGCGGCGATCGAGGAGCGCGACGACTGGCAGGCACTCGCCGGCGCCGCCCGCGCCCTGGGCGCGGCCGGCCACCTGCGCCACATGTTCGAGCCTGGCGAGCATCGCGCCGGACTCACGCGCCAGACGATCGTCTCCGAGGAGGCGGCGTTTCGCAGCTACGCATTCGAGACCACGATCGCCACCAGCCTGAGCTGCGCGTTCGCGCTCGATCGGCACGCCACCGCGGCGGTACGCGACCGCCACCTTGACGGCCTGATCGAAGGGCGCAGCACCGGCGCGATCTGCGTGACCGAGGCCGAGGTCGGCTCCGACAGCTCCGCGATGGCGACCGAGGTCCGCCCCGACGACGACGGCTGGGCGATCGGGGGGGCCAAGCGCTACATCTCAAACGCCGGCGTCGCCGATGTCTACGTCGTCTACGGGGTCGGCTCCGACGGTCGGGTCACCGCGCTGGTCGTCCCCGCCGCCACGCCCGGGTTGGCCTTCCCGCGTCGCTACAGCTTCATGGGACGGCGCGGCTGCGTCGTCGGCGAGGTGTCCTTCGAGGGCTGCCGCGTCCCCGGCGACCACCTGCTGGGGGCCGAGGGGGAGGGGCAGGCCGTACTGAGGTCAATGTTCAACTTCGAGCGGGTGCTGCTCGGCGGCTCGGCGCTGGGGGTCGGGCGCAGCGCGCTCACGCTCGCCGTCGAGCACGCTCGCCGTCGGATCGTGTTCGGTCAGCCGCTCGCGGCCAAGCAGCTGACCTGGGCGCGGATCGCGGAGATGAGCGTGCGCCTGGACGCGGCCGAGCTGCTGACCTATCGTGCCGCGCGCTGCTACGACGCCGGCCTTGCGCCGAAGGCGCTCGCCGGGCCGGCGGCGATGGCCAAGCTGGCGGCCAGCGAGGCGGCCTGCTTCTGCGCCGACGCGGCCGTCCAGATCCTCGGCGCCGACGGGCTGACCAAGGAGTATGGCCGCGCCGAGCAGATCTACCGCGATGCGCGCGCGCTGCCGATCGTCGGCGGCACCAGCGAGATCGCCCGCTACCTGATCGCGCGGGCACAGCTGCCGGGCGTGGAGCTGAGCCTGTGATCGGCACCGGATCGGTGGGGGCGCCGCTGACGATCCCGATGATGCTGTCCGCCACGGTCGATCGGCATCCCGATCGCGAGGCGCTGGTCGACGGCGAGCTGCGCCTGAGCTATGGCGCCTGGAACGAGCGGATCGAACGGGTCGCCGCGGGTCTGACGCAGATCGGCCTGCGTCGCTATGACCGCGTGGCGCTGCTGACTGGAGTCGGCGAGCCGATGGCGACGCTCTACTTCGCCTGCCAGAAGCTCGGTGCGATCGCCGTGCCGATGAACCACCGCCTGTCGGCTGGCGAGGCCGGGCACATCCTCGCCGACTCGGGCGCCCGCGCGCTGGCCTATTCGGCGAGACTGGCGCCGCAGGCGGTCGGTGCCTGCGATCGCGCCGGCGGCGGACGCCAGCTGGTCGTTGTCGGGGCCGGCACCGAGGGCGCGCCGGCGGGTCATCACGACTACGAGCAGCTGGCCCGCGCGCACCCAGGACCGGACGTGTCCGGCGCGGTCGCGCCCGAGGACGTGTCGGCGCTGATGTACACGTCGGGGACGACCGGACGCGCCAAGGGGGTCGTCCACAGCCACGCCAACGACGTCGCGGCCGCGATGAACTGCGGTCTCGAGTATCAGCTCGGCGCCGACGATCGCGCGCTGCACATCTGCCCGCTGCACCACGTCGGCGGCATGCAGGCGTTCTTCATCCCGCACCTGCTCGTCGGCGCCGCCAACCTCCTGCATTCACGCTACGAGGCGGCGCGGGCGCTGACGGCGATCGAGGCCGAGGCGATCACGACCCTGTTCGCCGTTCCCGCGCAGATCGAGCAGCTGCTGGCGCTGGTTTCAGCGGGCGCCGCAGACGCATCCTCGCTGCGGATGATCACCACTGGCGGCGCGGCGCTGCCGGCCGAGACGATGGAGCGGGTGCTCGACCGGCTCTGCCCGCGCCTGTACAACGGCTACGGAATGACGGAGGCGAGCCTGACGCTGCTGCTGCACCCGCGGGAGATGCGGGCCAAGCTCGGCTCCTGCGGCAAGCCGACGCTGATCAGCCAGGCCAGGATCGTCACCCACGAGACCGACCGTGACGTGGCCCCGGACGAGCAGGTCGCGCCCGGCGAGGTCGGCCAGCTGATCGCCCGGGGGCCGCAGATGACCCCCGGGTACTGGAGCGGCACCGCCGAGCAGTCGGTCCGACTGCGTCACGGCTGGATCTACACCGGCGATCTGTTCACCCAGGACGCGGAGGGCTACTACTGGTTCCGCGGTCGCGCCGACGATCTGATCGTCTCCGGCGGGGAGAACATCTACCCCTCAGAGGTGGAGGAGGTCGTACGCCGCTGCCCGGGGATCGCCGAGGTCAAGGTGGTGGGCCTGCCCGACGACCGCTGGGGCACGATCGTCGCCGCGTTCGTCGTGCGCGGCGACCCGCTGCTGGACGAGACGGCGATCGACGGCTTCTGCCGCGACAGCGACGAACTCGCCGCGTTCAAGCGGCCGCGAAGGATCGTGTTCGTCGATTCACTGCCGATCAGCGCCAGCGGCAAGGTGCTCGGCCGCGAGCTGGTCGCCCGCTACGCCTGACGCCCGTCGGTAACCGCCGAGTACATCGCCGCAGACAGCGCTTGCGCAGAGTCGCGGACGGCGGCGCCGGTCTGCACCAGCAAGCTGTCGAGCCTGAACTTGGGGCCCGACACGTTGATCGCCGCGATGATCCGCCCGCAACTGTCGCGCACCGGGGCGGCGACGCCAATCAGGCCGCGCTCGAACTCCTCGGCCACGGTCGCGAACCCGTGCTCGCGCGCCGCCATGATCCGTCGGTGAAGCTCGGACAGGTCGGACGGGGCGGCGGCACCGAAGCCGTGGAACGAGCTGCCGTCCAACAGCCGCTCGAGCGCCGCGCGGTCGTGGTCGAACAGCAGCGCCCGGCCCGAGGAGGTGCAGACGACGGGCACGGTGCGCCCGCTCCAGCCCCTGGCGCTGATCGCGGCCGACGGTGCCTCCGACAGCAGCGTCAGCACGTGATCGCCTTGCAGGACGGACAGGTGCGCGGTCTCGCCCGTGTCGGCGACCAGTCCGCGCAGGATCGCCGGGGCGAGCGACACGAGGCGCGGCCGGCCCGAGCGGGCCGCCAGCGCGAACAGTCGCCAACCCAGCCGATAGGCGCGCGTGCTCGGATCGCGATCGACCAGCCCGGTCGCCGCCAGCGCGCTCAGCGCGCGCGACGCCTGGCTCTTCTCGGTCCCGACAAGCTCCGCGATCCGCACCACCCCGAGTCCGTCGCGTTCGAGTGCCTCATCGGACCCGAGCGCGATCAGGATCTCCGAGCCGCGACGCAAGCTCGTGGATCGCTCCGCGTTCTGAGGGCCGGCTCGCGGCGCCGGTCGCGGCTTCGCGCCGGGGCGTGAGCCGGGGTTGGCGGTCACGGGCCTGGCTGCGGGAGGGCGGCGACCGGGGCGGACGCGTCGACGCGCTGTAGGCGCTCGAGCTCGTCGATCGGAATGTGGCAGCGGATCTGGCGACCTGAACGCTCTTCGCGCAGCTCGGGCTCGGTGGTCTCGCAGATCTCCCCGATCTTGCGCGGACAGCGAGTGTGAAACGGGCAGCCTGAGGGCGGGTCGGCGGCCGACGGGATCTCGCCTTCGAGGCGGATCCGCAGTCGCTCGTTGTTCTCGAGCGTCGGCACGGCGGATAGCAGCGCCTCGGTGTAGGGGTGGTTGGGGCCGGCGAACACGGCCTGCGCGGGGCCGATCTCCATCACCCGTCCGAGGTACAGGACCACGATCCGGTCGGCGAGGTATCTGACGACGCCGAGGTCGTGGCTGATGAACAGGTAGGAGACGTCCTCGCGGTGTTGCAGGTCGGTGAGCAGGTTCAGGATCGCTGCCTGGACCGAGACGTCCAGCGCCGAGGTGGGCTCGTCGCAGACCACGATCCGTGGATCGCCTGCGAACGCGCGCGCGATCGCGACGCGCTGCTTGAGCCCGCCCGATAGCCGCGAGGGGCGCATCGGCAGGTAGCGCTCGTGCAGGCGCACGGACTCCATCAACGACAAGAGTCGCGCGCGCAGCGCCGCGCCGCTGTAGCCGCCGAGCTTTGACAGAGAGCGGGAGATCAGCTTCTTGATCGAGTGGCGTCGGTTCAGTGCCGAGTCGGGGTTCTGGAACACGATCTGCAGCGCCTTCTGATCGGCGGTGGTGCGGCGCTGGGCGAGGCCGGCCAGCGGGCGGCCGTCAAGCGTGAGCTCCGCGCCGTCGTCGGCGCTGGTGAGCCCGATCAGCACGCGCGCCAGGGTGGTCTTGCCTGAGCCCGACTCGCCGACCAGCCCGACCGTCTCGCCGGCCGCGATCTCCAGATCGACGCCGTGCAGCCCGCGGACCGACTGGCCGGTCATGCGGAAGGTCTTGGACGCGTTGCGGATGCGGACCAGCGGCTCGCCGCGGTCAACTCGCTCGCTGGCCGGCACAGAGGCGGCCGTCGGACCGAGCTTGACCGTGTGCGCGCGGTCTGAGTAGTGGCAGCGCGATCCGCGCCCGCCGCCCAGCTCATACATCGGCGGCGCGTCTGCACGGCAGTGGTCGTCGGCCAGGTCGCAGCGGGCCGCGAACACGCACCCGGCGGTGACCGAGCCGGGCTCGGGCAGCGAGCCGGGGATCGTCGCCAGCGGCGCCCGGGAGACGGCATTCTGCGGGTCGGGATCCCGGCGCGGGATCGACCGCAACAGCCCGACCGTGTAAGGGTGGCGCGGGTTGCGGAATACGTCCTGCGCGGTGCCCTCCTCGACCAGTTCGCCGGCGTACAGCACCCCGACGCGGTCACACATCTTGGCGATCACAGCCAGGTTGTGGCTGATGAACAAAAGCGAGGTGGAAAACTCCTGGCGCAGGCCGACGATCAGGTCGAGCACCTCGGCCTCGACGGTCGCATCGAGCGCCGTCGTCGGCTCGTCGAGGATCAACAGCGCCGGCTGCGCCGCCAGCGCCATCGCGATCACGACCCGCTGCAGCATGCCCCCCGAGAGCTGGTGCGGGTAGCGGCGCATCACCCCTGAGGGGTCCGAGATCTGGACCTTGGTCAGGATCTCCTGCGCGCGCTGCAGCGCCTGCTTGCGGTCCACGCCGGCGATCTCGTACACCTCCGCGACCTGGCGCCCGACCAGGATCGACGGGTTCAGTGCTCGCCCAGGCTCCTGGTAGACCATCGACACGGTCCGCGCCCGCAGTCGCCGCAGATCGGACTTGCCGAGCGCCAGCACGTCGCGCCCTGCAATCTGCACCTCGCCGGCCGACACGCGGCCGTTGCGCGCCAGGTAGCGCACGACCGCCAGCGCGATCGTCGACTTGCCGCAGCCGGACTCGCCCACCAGCCCGAACGACTCGCCCCTGGCGACGTGGAAGCTGACGTCGCGCACGACGTGCTGGTCTTTGCGGCGCACCCGGTAGCTGATCTGCACGCCCTGGAGGCGCAGCGCGTCGGCCGTCTCGGCCGGCGAGGGGCTGGGAACCCGGCTCTGCGCGGCGCTGCTCATCAGGGCTCCAGGGCCGATTCGATCGAGCTGGCGAGCATGTTGATCCCGATCACGAGCGTCGCGATCGCGATCGCGTCGAACAGCATCTCCCACCAGTAGCCGGCGGTCACCAGCGGATAGTTGGTCGAGATGTCAAGGCCCCAGTTCGGCGATGGCGGTGGGATCCCGAAGCCCAGGAACGACAGCGTCACGATCGTGAACACCGCGTAGCCCAGACGGACCGTGAACTCGACCATGATCGGCGCCAGCACGTTGGGCAGGATCTCGACGAACATGATGTAGAACGCCGACTCGCCGCGCAGTCGCGCGGCCGCGACGTAGTCAAGCTCGCGCTCGGAGATCACCGCCGCGCGCACGGTGCGCGCGATCAGCGGCGCGAACACGATCCCGATCACAAAGATCAGGGTCTCATCGGACGGGCCTAGCGCGACGATCCCAAGAATGCCGCTGACCACCAGCGGCAGCGCCAGAAACGCCTCCACGAACCGACCTGCGACCTCGTCGAACAGGCCGCGCATGTAGCCCATCATCAGCCCCAGCACCGTGCCCAGCACCGTCCCCAGCGCGGTCGCGGCCGGCGCGGTGATCAGGATGTCGCGCGCGCCGACGATCACTCGCGCGAACATGTCGCGCCCCAGCTGATCGGTACCGAACCAGTGCGCCCCCGACGGAGGCCCGTTGATCGCCAACAGGTTCTGCGCATAGGGCCCGGGATGCACCAGCGACTGGCCGAAGATCGCCGCCACGATCCAGAACAAGAGGATCACGGCGCCGGCGATGAACGACTTCTGGCGCGCCAGGTCGCCGAGGAACTGGCGGCGCAGGTCCGCGCCGGCGGCGCTGACCGCGGCCGCCGATTCGACCGGGATCGCGCCGACGCTCACTCGACCCCCGGATGGCGCAGTCGCGGGTTGAGCACCGTGAACAGCATGTCGGCCACCAGCGTCGCGACCATGTAGACGGCCCCGATCACCAGCACGCCGGCCTCGAGCATCGGAAAGTCCTTGGCGGTGGCGGCGTTGTAGATCAGCGTCCCGATCCCCTGGTAGTGAAACAGCGTCTCGACCAGAACGAGACCGCCGATCAGATAGCCGGTCTGCGACGCGATCACGGTGATCGTCGGCATCAGCGAGTTGCGCAGCACGTGGCGGCGGATCATCACCCCCCGCGGCAGGCCCTTCAACGTCGCCGTGCGCGCGTAGTCGGAGTTCAGCCCCTCGATCGTCCCCGCCCGCGCCATCTGCTGGATGTAGCCGAACAGGACCAGCGTCAGCGGGATCGCGGGCAGGATCAGGTGATAGATCTGCGACCCCAGTCCCGCGCCGGCCGGCCACGAGGCCTGGATCGGCAGCACGTTCAAAGCGATCCCGAAGATCAGGATCAGGATGATCCCGGACACCACCTCCGGGATCACCGTCGCTGACAGGCCGAATACGCTCAGCACCCGGTCAAGCGGCTTGCCGAAGTTCAGCGCCGAGACCACGCCGCCGAGGATCCCCAACGGCACGACCATGATGAACGCGATTATCGCCAGCTCCAGCGAATGCCCCAGCGCTTGACCCAAAAGCGGCCCGATCGGGGCCTGATACTGATACGAGGTGCCGAAATGACCGCTCACGACGTGGCCGATCCAGGTCCCGTACTGGTCGAGCACAGGTCGGTCGGTACCCAGCTGATGCGCCAGCGTCGCGACCGCCGATGGCGCCGCCAACGGCCCCAGGATCGCGCGCGCGGGATCGCCCGGCAGCACCTGCGCAGCGAAGAACACGAGCAGGCTGAGGATCCACAGCGTCACGATCCCCAGGGCGACGCGCTTGGCGACGAACGCGAGCATCAGTGGAGTTGCGCCATGGCCAACCGCAGTTGCGCTCGCACGGTGAAAACTCTAGCCCCGTGTCGTGTCATGTGCAAGTGCGTCAGGCCGTCTTGTAGGCGTCCTTGAGGTAGATCGCCGAGATCGAGGTCGGGTTGACGCCGTGCACTGCGGCGGTTGTCGCGGTCAGCCCGTCGATGAAGTACGGGATCACCAGCGGCGTCTGCGCCAGCAGCAGCGTCTCGATCTTGCCGGCCAGCACCTTCTGGGACTGGAGGTCGACGGCGGCCACGTACTGCTTGACCAGCGCGTCGTAGGTCGGATTCTTGAAGTGCGCCGCGTTCCACGGCCCGCCCGAGGTCAGCGGCGCCTCCAGGAACACGTTCGGGACGCCGCGGTCGCCGTAGTCGACCAGGCTCATGGTCGCGTCCAGCCAGTCCGAGTTGCCGTACGTGGCCTTGCCGTAGTAGTTGGTCTGCGTCTCGACCTTGAGCTTGATGTTGACCCCGATCTTGGTGGCGGCCTCGGCGATCACCTGCGCCAGCGCCGGGATCTCCTCGTAATTCTCGGTGGTCAGGGTCGTCGCAAAGCCGTTGCCGTGCCCCGCCGCGGCCAGCAGCGACTTGGCCTTGGCGATGTTCTGCGTGCGCTGCGGGATGCTCGTGTTCGTCGAGGGGAACTTGGGCGAGAACGGGCTGTCGTTGCCGACCACGCCGTCGCCGTCGAGCAGCGCCTGGACCATGCCCGGGCGATCGAGGCACAGCGCGATCGCCTGGCGCACGCGCGCGTCGTTGAAGGGCGCCTGGTCGTTGCGCATCGACAGCTCGCGGTGGTTGGCCGACTTGAGCTTGATGATCTTGTAGGACGAGTTGTTCAGCAGCGCGTTCGCGCCCTGGACGACGAACTGCACGATCACGTCAACCTGGCCGCCCTGGAGCGCCAGGACCTGCGGCGGCTGCGAGCTGTAGAAGGTGAACGCGGTCGAGTCCAGGTGCGGAGGGCCGCCCCAGTAGTCGGGATTGGCCGCGAACGAGGCGCCGACGTTCTGGGTGTACTTCGACAGCGTGAACGGCCCGGTGCCGATGAACGTCTGCTGCCACTTGGCGAAGTCGGTGCCCTTGGGGACGATGATCGCGTTGTAGTTGTCCGACGAGACCAGGTATGGGAAGTTGCCGTTGGGCGCCTCGAGGTGGAAGGCGACCGTGCTCGCGTCGACCTTGATGACGCCCTCTGGCTTGAGCACGCCCTCGAACGTCGACAGGGCGTTTGAGGCGTTCTTGGCGTCGGCCAACTGCTGGATCGTCCAGACGACGTCGTCGGCGGTCATCGGCGCGCCGCCGTGGAACTTGACGCCGGAACGCAGCGTGAACGTCCACACCGAGCCGCCCTTGGAGGGCGTCCATTTCGTGGCCAGCATCGGCTGAAGCGCCAGCGCCATGTTGTTGTCGAAGGCCAGGAACTCGCCGGACTGCGCCAGCATGCACAGGCCGCCGGCGTCGGACACCGTCAGCGGGTTGACCGCCGCGGCCGGCGCCTGGGTGGCCAGCTTCAGCGAGCCGCCCTTGGTCGGCGCCGGCGCCGCGGCTGCGCCGGAGCTCGAGCTCGCCGCCCCGGCCGACCCTGAGGTCGCGACCTTGTTGGCGCCTCCGCAGGCGGCCAGGATCGCGCCCATCACGCCCGTGGACATGCCGATCACGGCGCCCCTGCGCATGAACTGGCGGCGGCTGATCCGGCCCGCCACGAGCTCGTCGATGTAGTGGTTCTCAAGCTCCGAGCGGTCGTTGCGGATCGCGTCAAGCCTGCGCTGGTCAGCACCCATGTTGCACTCCTCCTGGCCGCCGGTTTCGAGGCGCTGCACCTCGTTGGCCGTCAAGGTACCGCTTTCAGGCCCAGGTGGAGGCTGGTTGTTGTACAAACTCGTTCAATCAGCAACAGCAGTTGTAACAGTGGCAATTGGCGTGTACGGTGCCCCGCGGTGAGCGACGGGCCCGAGCGCGAGGTGACCGCTGAGATCGCGCGGCGCAGCGAGGAACTGGTGGCGCTGCTGGCGGCCCTGGTCGGCTTCGACACCCGCGCGCCGGACCCGGACCTGGCGCCGCGCGACGAGGCCGCGTTGCAGGAGTACATCGCGCAGCGCCTGCGTGCGGCCGGCCTGGCCGTGGAGCTGTTTGAGCCCGAGGTCGCGCGGCTGCCTTCCAACCGCTACCCGATCCCCGAGCGCTACAGCTTCGCCGGACGCCCCCAGCTGGTCGCTCGGGCTCCTGGAGCCGGTGGTGGGCGCAGCCTGCTGTTCAACGGGCACGTCGATGTCGTCCCCGCCGAGCCGGTGGCGCTGTGGACGTCGCCGCCGTTTGAGGGTCACGTTCGCGACGGCCGCCTGTACGGACGCGGCGCCTGCGACATGAAGGGCGGTGTGGCGGCGATGGTGTTCGCCGCCGAGATGCTGGCGACAATGGGCGTGGCGCTGCGTGGTGAGCTGATCGTGAACACGGTCACCGATGAGGAGTCGACCGCGGCCGGGGCGCTCGCCTGCGCCGGGCGCGGCCTGCGCGCCGACGCGGCGATCGTGCCCGAGCCGACCGAGCTGGCGCTGTGGCCGGGCACGCGTGGCTCGCTGATGCCCGAGATCGACGTGCCGGGTCGCGCCGGTCACGCGGGCTTCCCCTACGCGGAGGACGCGCAGGACGCGCCTGTCAACGCGATCGAGAAGGCGCAGATCGTGCTCGCCGCGCTGCGCGAGCTGCGCGACGAGTGGAGCGAGCGCCCGGAGCTGCGCGGCTCACCGCTGCAACCCGGGACGATCGTGCCGATCGCGATCGACGCCGGCCAGTGGATCGTGTCCTATCCGGCGAGCGCGACCCTGCGCTGCCACGTCCAGTATCTGCCCGAGCAGGCCGACGCAGACGGTACGGGCGAGCGCGTGCGGCGGGAGATCGAGCGGCGCGTTGCGGCCGCAGCTTGCACCGACCCCTGGCTCGCCGCCCACCCGCCGCGGTTCACCTGGCACGGCGACGTGCCGCCTTCGCTGGTCGATCGCGAGCAGCCGATCTGTCAGACCACGCTCGATGCGATGGCCTCCCTCGGCCTCGGCCGCCGGATCGCGTCGCGCACCACCTGGTTCGACGGCGCCACGTACTGCCGCTTCGGCACGCCGGCGATCGCCTTCGGTCCGGGCAGCATCGCCCAGGCGCACGCCGTCGATGAGTACGTCCCGGTGCAGGAGCTGGTGCGCGCGGCGCAGGTGCTGGCGGTCGCCGCGATCCGCTTCTGCGGCGTGCGCGACTGACCGGGGTTTTAGGAACGCATGGAGTCCCTAACACCCCAAGGCACCTGCCGCCGCGCCGGCAAGCACGTCGGCTGCGACCTGCGTCGCCTGCACGATCTCGCCGATCTCGGCGCCCTCCTGGGGGGTGTGGCTCTCGCCGCCGTGCAGCGGCACGAACAGCAGCAGCGCCGGGACCAGCGCGGCCAGGTGCTGCGCGTCGTGACCCGCCCCGGACCAGGTCTCGACGGCCGGGATCGCGCGCTTGCGCGCGGCCGCCAGCGCGGCGCCGACCAGCTCGGGGTCCATCGCCACCGGCTGACCGTCGCGCACCAGCGTCACCTGCGCCGTGACCCGGCGCCGGGCCGCGATGTCGTCCGCTGCCGCACGGATCGCGTCGTCGATCCGGGCCAGCGACTCGAGGTCGGTTCCGCGCACATCGATGCCTACGCGCGCCTCGCCGGGGATCACGCTCAGCGCGCCGGGGGACACGGCCAGCGTTCCGACGGTCGCGACCGTCTGCGCGGGCTCGGCGCCCGCTGCGGCCTCGACCGCCAGCACCAGCTCCGCGGCTGCGGCCAGCGCGTCTCGACGCTCGCCCATCGCCACCTCGCCCGAATGGCCCGCCTCGCCCTCGATCCGCACCGAGAACCGCCGCGGTGATGCGACCGAGGTGACGACCCCGAGCGTGCGCAGTGCACGGCGCTGCGCGACGTGGACCTCCGCATGGGCGCACCAGCGATGAAGCGGTGGCCTGACCCGCGGCAGGTCGTCGGCCAGCGCGGCGAGGTGCTGCGCCAGTGCGTCGGCGGCGCCGACCCCGTCCGCGTCACGGATCGCCGGCAGCGCCGAGGCGGTCAGCGTGCCGGCCAGCAGACGCGAGCCGATCGTGCCGGCGCCGAACCGCGGCGCCTCCTCGGCGGCGCACACCAGCAGCCCGCAGCGGGCACCGCCCGTCGCGGCGTCGCCGCCCGCGCACAGGTCGGCCGCGAGCTCGAGCCCGAGCACGGTTCCCAGCGCGCCGTCGTAGCGCCCCCCGTCGGGCACCGTGTCGACGTGCGAGCCGGCGGTCACGATCGGCCCGGACCAGTCGGCCGGGAGCGCCCACAGGTTGCCGTGCTCGTCGATCCCGGGATCGAGACCCTGCTCGGATGCCCAGCCCGCCACCATCAGCATCGCCGCCGATTCCGGGGCTGAGTATGCCGGCCGCTGCGCGCCGCCCGCCGGGCCCTTGGCGATCACCCACAGCGCTTCGAGGCGGCGCTCGATCCGGGCCTCGTCAGGCAAGGGCCCACCGCGCCAGCGGTTTGCCCAGCATCGCCTCCACCTCGGGATACACGCTCGGCTCGCGAACCCCGTCGCCGAGTGGCACGTTGGCCTTGGGCACGTGCAGCACCGCCACCTCGTCGCCCGGTCGCAGGTTGGCGATGGAGATGATCCGGCCGGTCTGCGTCGAGATCGTCGCCAGCACGTCGGGGAAGGTCGCCAGCCGCTCGCCGCCGGAGTCCGCGCACAGGTACTCGTTGACGAACCCCAGCTCCAACTCTCCCACCTCGACCGTGCCGATGTCGAACGCGTTCTCGGTCCGCAGCTGGCGGCTGCGCACGGGGCCGGCGGTCAGGATCGTGGCACCCAGGTGATTGGCGGTGGCGTCGATCATTCGCGCCGGTCCGTCCGGCTCGGCGGCGAGGATCGCCTGGCCCAGGTCGATCGCGAAGCTGATCGCGCCGACGGCCGCGTGCTCGGCCACGAACGACGCCGGCAGCGGGTTGCGCGCGCAGGAGATGAACCCGCCGGACTGGTCAGATGCCGTGCGCAGCACGTTGGCGGTGTGGCGCACGGTCCCGCGCGTGACCACCTCGAGGTAGCGGTTCTGGGAGCGGTTGCCGCCGGCGACCGCCTGCACCGTCTCGTACTCGTCGTCGGCGGCCAGGCCGAAGGACCCCATCTTGCCGGTCGGGTGAGCGCGCCCGTCGCCGGCGGCGTCGACGACGACCGTGCCCAGAACGGCCGACGCCACCCAGCCGTTGCAGGTCGTCGACGAGCCGTTCTGGGCGGTGACGGTTCCGATGATCGGCTCGGCGACGGCCTCCATCAGCAGCTCCAGCGCGCGCACGTAGTCGCCGGGACGCATCTCCCAGTCGGTCGCTGCCGGAGCGCCGATCGCCGACACGGTGGCCAGCATGTCGTCCGGATCGAGCTCGTCCAGCGTCACCAGCCGCGGGGCGCCGTACTGGACGGCGGTCGTGCCGACGAGCATCCCGTGGTCGACCCAGCCGCCGCCGCCGGCGGCGAGCACGGAACCGCCGGCGACCGCTGCGTGAACCGCGTGCAGATCGAGCTCCCTCATGCCGCCGGCCCCACGCTCGCCAGTCCGAGCTCGTGCTCGGCGGCTGCCTCGCGTGCCTGCACGCAGCCGGCGTCGGCGTGACGCAGCACGCCCAGCGCCGTGTCGACGTGCAGGGCGGCACTCAGGCGCGCCGCCGAATCCTCAGAGCCGGTGGCCACGACGGTCATGCCCGCACTCTGCGAGTAGCCGGCGTAGCCGCCGCCGCCTGAGTGCAGCGCCACCAGGTCGGCGCCCGCCGCCGTATTCAGCAGGGCATTGAGCAGCGGCCAGTCGCTGATGGCGTCCGAGCCGTCCGGCATGCCCTCGGTGATGATGTTCGGGTGGGTCATAGCTCCTGAGTCCATGTGATCGCGGGTGAACGCCACCGGCGCCCGCAGGCGCCCATCGGCGACGGCTTGGTTGACGGCCAGGCCGAGCCGCGCGCGCTCGCCGTGGCCGAGCCAGGCGATCCGCGCGGGCAGCCCCTGGCGGACGACGTGCACGCGGGCCAGGCCGATCCAGTCGGTGATCCGCGGCACGTCTGCGAACAGCTCCAGGCAGAGGTCGTCGACGGCATCGAGATCGGCGTCGTCGCCGGACAGGCAGATCCAGCGAAACGGGCCGATCCCGCGGCAGAACAGGGGCCGTAGGTAGCGCGCGGTGAAGATGTCGAGGCTGAGCGCGTCGCCCAGGCCCCCGGCCGCGGCCTGGGGGCGGATGTTGTTGCCGTAGTCGAACACGACCGCACCGCGCTCGCGCAGGTCGAGCATCGCCTGCATGTGGCGGACCATCGTCGCGAGCGCCAGCGCCTCGAGCTTGCCCGGATCGCCGGTCCGCAGCGCCGTCGCCTGGGCCGGCTCGATCCCGTCGGGGAGGTAGCCACTGCGCAGATCGTGGGCGGCGGTCAGGTCGGTGACCACGTCGGGCACCACGTCGCGCGCCAGCAGTTGCTCGAGCAGCACCGCCGCGTTGACCGTCACCGCGACCGCCAGCGCCCGGGCGCCGGCGCGCGCGTCCAGCGCGGCGTCGAGCGCCTCGTCGATCTGGTCGGTAACGAGGTCCACCGTGCCCGCCGCCTGCCGGCGCCGGGCCTTGTCGGCATCGACCTCGGCGATCAGGCTCACCCCGCCGAGCATCCGCGTGATCGCGACCGGCTGCGCCGAGCCCATCCCGCCCAGGCCGGCGCTGGCGACCAGCCGGCCGCGAAGGCTGCCGCCGAAGTGCTCGCGCGCGACCTGGGCGAAGGTCTCATACGTCCCCTGCAGCACGCCCTGGGAGCCGATGTACTGCCAGCAGCCGGCGGTCAGTCCGCCCCAGACCAGCAGCCCGCGCCGTTCGAGCTCGTAGAACACCTCGGGGGTGGACCAGCGCCCGACCAGGTTGGAGTTGGCCAGCAGCACCGCCGGCGCGCGCGGTCCCGTCGGCAGCACCGCGATCGGCTTGCCCGACTGCACCACCAGGGTCTGTCCGTCGCGCAGCTCGCGCAGGGCCGCGACGATCGCGCGCAGGCTGTCGTGATCGCGCGCGGCCTTGGCGTGGGCGGCGTAGACGACCAGGTTGTCCGGATCCTCGGCGATCGCGAGGTTGTTCTCGAGCAGGCGTAGGATCGCCTCCTGGCGCCAGCCACGGCAGCGCAGGGGCGAGTCAGGCACCGGCCGCGGTCCTCGCCGGGGCGCCAGCGGGGGCCCCGGCCCATGCGCCGGCGGCGGACCCCGCCCGTGCGCCGGCGGCCGGCACGAAGCTGCCGTCGCCCGGGCCGGCCAGCACCCGCTCGCCGTCCCACACCTGACGTCCGCGGCTGAACGCCGCGATCACGCGGCCCCGCACCCGCCGGCCGGCGTACGGGCTCCAGCCGGCCTGCGTCTGCAGCGTCGCCGGGTCGATCTCCCACTCGGCGCCGGGATCGAGCACGACGATGTCGGCGTCGGCCCCCGGGGCGAGGCTGCCCTTGCGCGGCCACAGCCCGAACCGCTTGGCGGGCTGCTCGCACACCAGCCGTGCAAGCTCGCGCGGACCGAGCGCATCGTGCACCAGCGGCACGATCAGCTCGACGCCCGGCGCGCCGGACGCCAGCTCGAAGATGTCGGCTCCGTGCTTGCGCTCGATCGGCCAGCCCACGTGGTCTGAGGAGATCAGGTCCAGGCCGTCGGCCGACATCGTCTCGGCACGCAGCGGCGGGTTGATCTTGCACTCGCCGCCGCGCCTGGCCAGGTCGGTCTGATCCAGCAGCAGGTAGTGCGGGCAGGTCTCGGCCGACGCATCGACGCCGTCGGCGCGCGCCGCCGCGACCAGTGCCACGCCGCGCGCGGTCGTCACGTGGCAGATGTGGATGCGCACGCCGGTGGCTCGCGCCAGCTCCAGCACGCGCGCGATCGCCTCGTGCTCGGCGACCGGCGGGCGCGAGCGGGCGTGCGCGAGCGGGTCCGATCCGTTGCCGGCGGCCCGCTCGGCGGCGATCCCGGCTCGCACGATCTCGTCGTTCTCGGCGTGAATCCCGGCCAGGCCGCCCGCGGATGCGATCGCGGCGAATGCGCGCAGCAGCTGGGCGTCGGGGATCCGCGGGAAGCGCTGCGGGTGGGTCTCGAAGGTCGACAGCTTGAACGCGGCAGCGCCTGCCTGGACGAGTTGCTGTACGTCATCGATCGGACCGCGCGGCGGGACCGTCGCCCACAGCGCAACGTCGATCACGGCCTCGCGCTCCACGTCTGCGACCTTGGCCTCGAAGGCCGCAAGCGAGTCCACCGGGCCGCTCGCGTCGTAGGGCATGTCGACGATCGTGGTCACGCCGCCGGCAGCGGCGGCGCGCGTGCAACGCTCGATCCCCTCCTGCGCGTAGCTGCGGGTGTGGACGTGGACGTCGACGGCGCCGGGCAGCAGCAGCGCGTCGCCGAAGTCCAGCGGGCCGCCCGCCGGCTCGCCGATCGCCTTGATCGCGCCGTCGCGGACGTGGAGCCCGGCGCGCCGCGTGCCACCCTCCGGCAGCAGGGTCTTGCCCGAGATGATGTTCTCGCTTGTTGAGATCAATTGAGGATACACTCTTGGCCAATCGTGGCGACTATCCCATCCAACGAGACCGTTATGTTGAGCGGCAGCGGCCTGACGGTCGACGCCGTGCTGGCCGTGGCCCGGGGTCGTGCCCACGTCGAGCTCGACCCGGCGGCGCTGGTCAGGGTCCGAGCTGCGCGTGACGTCGTCGAGCGAGTGCTGGCCAGCGGCGAGGCGGTCTACGGACTCAACACGGGCTTTGGCTCGCTCTCGGGCCACCGGATCCCGATCGAGGAGCTCAGCGCGTTCGCGTTCGCCGTGGTCGCCGACCAGGTCTCCTCCTATGGCCGCCCCCTGCCCACCGACGTCGTGCGCGCGATGCTCGTCTCCCGTGTGAACGGGATGCTGACGGCCGGCGTCGGTGTGCGGCGCGAGCTGATCGAGTCGCTCGTGGCGCTGCTCAATGGCGGCGTGCACCCGGTCGTGCGGTCGGTCGGGTCCGTCGGCCAGGGCGACCTGACCGAGATGACCGACATCGGCAAGGTCGTGATCGGTCGAGGGTTCGCGGAGTGCGACGGCGAGCTGATGCGGGGCGGGGAGGCGTTGGCCCGTGCCGGCCTTGCGCCGATCGAGCTGGGGCCCAAGGAGGCGATCGGACTGATCGGCTCGAACGGCGTGACGATGGGGCTCGGCTCGCTGGTCCTGGTCGACGCCGCCGATCTGCTCGACAGCATGCAGATCGCCGCGGCGCTGAGCTTCGAGGCGTTCGCCGCCAACCTCTCGGTGATTCACCCTGGCGCCGCCAGAGCGCGACCCCACAGCGGGCTCGTGCTCGCCATGGACCGCCTGCGCGAGCTGCTGGACGGCTCGGAGCTGTGGAACGCGGGGGCCGCGCGCAACCTCCAGGATCCGCTCTCGTTCCGCTGCGCGCCCCAGACCCACGGCGCCGTCTACAACGCGCTGTCGGTCGCGCGCGGGCTGATGGAGATCGAGCTCAACTCGGCCGCCGACAACCCGCTCGTCCTGGTCGACGAGGGCGCGATCGTGTCGACCGGCAACTTCGACGTGAGCTCGCTGGCGCTGGCGTTCGACTACGTACGGCTTGCGATCGCGCACGCGGTCCAGGTCTCCAACGAGCGCGTGCAGAAGCTGCTGTGGCACCACTTCAGCGGGCTGCCGTCGATGCTCGCCCGACCCGATCCGCCTACCGGCGGGCTGCGGCCGCTGGGGAGATGGTTCGCCGCGCTGACCTCCGAGGCCCGCTTGCACGCCAACCCGGTGTCGCTGGACTACCGCGGCCAGCTGGCGGAGGGGATCGAGGACCACGCCTCGATGGCGCCGCTGTCGGTCCGCACCACGTCGACGCTGGTGGCGCTGGCGCACCGCCTGGTCGCCCTGGAGCTGATCATCGCCGCACAGGCCGTCGACCTGCGTGGCGGTCCGGACCGGCTGGGCGCCGGCACCGCGCGGGCGTACGCGGTGGTGCGAGAGTACGCCGGCACGCTCGAGGACGAGACCGAGTGGAACGCCGACATCGAGGGTCTGGCGACGCTGGTCGGCGACGGCGCGCTGGCCGGCCGGGTGGCGCGCGTGGCCGGCTCGCGTCCGGCACTGTCCGAGCACGAGCTGCCGGGGATCTGATGCCGGCCGGCGCGCTCGAGCGAGCCGTCGAGCTGCTGGCGGCGCTTGGCGACCGTCCCCGTGACCAGACGGTCGCGCAGCTGGCGGGCGCGGCCGGGATGCCGACCAGCACCGCCTACCGGCTGCTGGGCGAGCTCGAGGCGCACGGTCTGGTCGCGCGTGGCGCCGACAGCACGGTCGCGCTCGGAGCGCGGCTGGTGGCGCTCGGGCGCAGCGCCGAGCAGGGGCTGCGCGAGCGGCTGGTGGCGCCCGCGGCGCCGGTCATGTCGCAGCTGTGCGCGGCGGCCGGAGAGACGGCGATCCTGACCGCCCCGTGCGCGCTGGAGGCCCTGGTCCTGCACGTGGTCGAGACCGATGCTCATCCGGTGCGGCTGTCCTACGCGCTGTTCAGGCGCGGACCGTTGCATCTCGGCGCCTCGGGCAAGGTGCTGGCCGCCTATCTGGAGCCGGCGGACCGCCGGCGGCTGATCGACGCGGTCGGCGCGGAGGCGCTCGACGGCCAGCTGGCCCAGATCAGGGCCTCCGGCTTCGCGTTCACCGACTCCGAGCTTGACCCGGGAGCGGCCGCCGTGGCGGCGCCGATCCTCGACCGTCGCGGGCGGCTCGTGGCGGGGCTGTCGGTCGCGGGGCCGGCGCAGCGGGTGATCGAGCAGCGCCCTGCACTCGCGCACGCCGTGCTCGCGGCTGCGGAGCGGATCGCGCGGACGCTGCGCCCGTAACGGCTACGGCGTCGCTTGCGATCCGCGCGCGTCCGGTCCTCGAGCTCCCGTGGCTCTCGCAGGCACTGACAGACCCGGCCACCGGAAACGTCCCATTCGGGCTGCCGCAGCCGTCGCGTGGGATGTTCACGGTCCCTGGGAAGGGTCAACATCCCACTCGTCCAGCGGCGCCGGCCGGTTGGGACGTTGACCGACTGACCGGGGTTTGCGATAGCAACGGGGCAGAAACCGCCGACAAGTAGCCCTGGAACCGGCGATAGACAGCTGACGAGCAAACCTGGTTCGCGCCGCCGCCTCCGGCGTGGCCGCGCTCCGGACCCCTTGGGCGGTTACAGTCCCCGCCCGGGCGTGGTCTTCTCCTCGATCGAGTTCCTGTGGTTCTTCTTCCCGGCCGTGCTCGTGCTGTACGTGCTGACGCCGCCGGGCTGGCGCAACACGGTGTTGGCGCTGTCGAGTCTGGTGTTCTACGCCTGGGGCGCGCACGCGATCGTCTACGTGTTCCTGCTCAGCATGGCGATCAACTACACCGCCGGGCTGGCGATCGTGGCGCTGCGAGGACGCGGCCGGAACGGCGCCGCGACCGCGGCGATGTGGATCGCGATCGTCCTGGACCTGCTGACCCTGGCGATCTGGAAGTACACCGTGTTCGCCGTCGGCCAACTCAACGGCGTGCTCGGTTGGCTGGGCGATCCGCACGCGATCGGGCTGCCGTCGATCACGCTGCCGATCGGGATCTCGTTCTTCACCTTCCATGCGATCAGCTACGTGGTGGACACGCATCGCGGGCACGCGATGCCGATGCGCCGGCCCCAGGATTTCGCCCAGTACATGGCGTTCTTCCCGCAGCTGATCGCCGGGCCGATCATCCGCTATCACCAGATCGAGGACCAGATCCGCAAGCCGCCGCCGCGCTCGCAACGCCTGGAGCACCTGGCCGACGGCTTCCCGCGGTTCGCACTGGGGCTGTGCAAGAAGGTCCTGATCGCCGACAAGGTCGGGCCGGTCGCCGACGCTGCGTTCTCCCACACGCACACGCTGACGACGACGGCGGCGTGGATCGGTGCGCTTGCCTACACGGTGCAGATCTACTTCGACTTCTCGGGCTACAGCGACATGGCGATCGGGATGGCGCGGATGTTCGGCTTCCGTTTCCCGGAGAACTTCGACCGCCCGTACTCGTCGGTATCGCTGACCGACTTCTGGCGCCGTTGGCACATCACGCTGTCGCGCTGGTTCAAGGACTACGTCTACATCCCGCTCGGCGGCAACCGTGGCACCCTGTCGCGGACCTCGTTCAACCTGCTGTTCGTGTTCCTGCTGACCGGGATGTGGCACGGCGCCGCTTGGTCGTTCATCCTCTGGGGCGTCTACAACGGGGTGGTGCTCGTGATCGAGCGCGTCAGCGGGATCGCGCGCTGGCCCGACGAGCGCCTGATGGTGGCGCGCCGCGCCGTGACGCTGCTGCTGGTGGTGCTCGGCTGGGTGCTGTTCCGCGCCCACACGCTCGGCGACGCCGGCCGGGTGTACGCCGCCATGGTCCCGGCTCACTTCGGTGCGCTGACGCCCGCGGTCCACGCGGCGCTGACCCGCGAGCCGGCTCTGGCGCTGATCGTTGGTCTGCTCAGCTGCCTGCTGCCGCGTGCGTTCGTGCTGGGGCGGGTGGTCGAGGACGGTCGCTGGGCCGGCATCCCGCTGCTGGCCAGAGCCGCCGTGCTCGCGTTCGTGCCGCTCGCGACGATCAGCGTCGCCGCCGGCAGCTTCAGCCCCTTCCTCTACTTCCGCTTCTAAGTGCTCGCCGCCATGAGTACCGTCCCATTCGAGCGTCCTCTGACGGTGCCCGGCGGCGTCCTCGGATCTCGCTGTAGCGCCGCTACAGCTTCTTCGATCCTGCGTCCTGGC
This sequence comes from Solirubrobacteraceae bacterium, assembly GCA_050696635.1. Classification (GTDB taxonomy): domain Bacteria; phylum Actinomycetota; class Thermoleophilia; order Solirubrobacterales; family Solirubrobacteraceae; genus Palsa-465. Next base: position 50,096 of record JBOGYE010000259.1, read on the forward strand.
CGAGCACCGTCAGCGGCCACTCTCGGTGGGACGCCACTTACGGCGGAGAGCACTAACTGATGCGCCCCGGCCCCGCCCGCCTGGTCGTCGCCGCCCTGGCGGCCGTGTTCTTCTTCGTGCCGCTGGCGCTGATCGCCGGCGGGTGGCGCGCGCACGCGTTCGAGAACCGACCGTTGGAGCCGGCGCCGACCCTGTCTGAGGGCTTCAACGGATTCGATGTCGCCACCCGCTACCTGATCGACCGCCTGCCGCTGCGCGACCAGGCGGTGCACGCCAACACCTGGATCGACGAGCACGTGTTCGCCACGACCCCCTTCTATGACCAGAACAGCCTCGGCGGTGTCAGCTCGGATCAGGCCGCGCTCCCGTTCAGCGGCAGCACCGCGCAGGATCGCGCGACGGTCGCCGCCGCCGGCGCCGGCGCCACCACCACCGGCAAGCAGACCGCCCAGCCGCCGGCGACCGCCAGCCAGGTGACCGTCGGAACCCACGGCTGGTACTTCCTGCAGGGCGTTCTGCAGCGCGCCTGCTCGCCGTTTGAGTCGTTCTCGGCGGCCGCCGCCGAGTGGGAGCGCCTGCTGGCCGTGATCCGTGCCAGCGGCCGGCGCGCGGTGCTGATCGTCGCACCCGACAAGTCGACGATCTACCCGGAGTACCTGTCGCCGCTGGACTCGCTGGATCGTTGCGGCCAGATCGGCTCAGACGCGCTGTGGGCGCAGATTGAGAGTGCGACCGCGCGGCGCGACGGGATCATCGGCCTGCGCAAGCCGCTTGAGGCGATCAAGCGCCAATCGACGACGCTGCTGTACTACAAGACCGATTCGCACTGGAACAACGTCGGTTCGCTGACGATGGCGCAGGCGGTGCTGCCCGCGCTCAGCCGCACGGTGCGGATGCGCCACTCGGAGATCGTCGACAGCGGCTACTCGAAGTACAGCGGAGACCTGCTCGGCCTGCTGGGTCAGACCGGCTCGGAGATGGCGCCATCGGTGGCGATCCACCGGGCGCCCGGCGCGCCGGTGATCGCCGCCCCGACGCTCGTGCTCGGCGACTCCTACGAGGACGCCGCGATCCCCGAGATGGCGCCCTTCTTCGCCCGCCTGAGATCGCTGAACTTCAACGAGGCGAACGCCGCGGCGCAGGCGAAGGCGATCGCGGCGGCCCATGACGTGGTGCTGGAGACCGTCGAGCGCGAGTTCGACTACCGCGCGACCTCGGTCGGCTTCGTGGCGCCGGCGTTCGTTGCGCTCGTGCGCCGCACGCTGGCCGCCCATCCGCTGCGCTGAGGGGCCCCTGGGCTGCCGCGTCCAGCGTACGTCAGAGCTCGACCTGCGAGCCGGTCATCACGGTTCGGTGGGGCGGCAGCCCGAACTGGTCGATCGGGCTGGCGGCGTTACGTGCCATCGCGATGAAGAGCCGCTTGCGCCAGCGTGCCATGCTCCTGGCGCCGCCGGGCAGGATCGTCATCCGCGAGATGAAGTAGTGCGCGTGCTCGAGGTCGAAGTTGCGGTCCAGGAAGCCCGCCTTGCGCGCCAGCACGAGCGCCTGGGGCAGCTGCCACGTGTCGCGGTATCCGGCCCGGATGGTCAGGTGCGTGGCCTTGAACAGTCCGCTACCGACTCTGCGCACCGCGAAGCGGTCACCTGCGGCTACGTGTGGCACGCCGACGGGCGCGACCGTGGCGATCAGAACGCGCTCCTGCAGCGCGTGGTTGTGCTCGACCAGCGTTCGCATCGCCAGGGGCGTCGTCTCGCTCCCAGGAGCGACGTAGATCGCTGTGCCCGGGAGGCGGATGACGGGGGGCCGGGCGACCCGCGCCCGGTCCAGGAACTCCTCCAGCGACCCCTCCGCCTCGATCCGGTTGCGGGTCACTATCTGCGCCCCGCGGCGCCAGGTGGCCATCAGGCCGGCGACTGCCAGTCCGACCGCCAGCGACAGGTAGGCGCCGTCGGCGAGCTTGGCCATGTTGGAGGTGAAGAACGCCATTTCGACGGCCAGCAGCGTCAACCCGAGGGCCGCCAGCAGCCAGCGTGGCGCATGCCAGCGCGTGCGCGCGACCACGACGAACAGGATCGTGTTGAGGATGAAGGTCCCCGTGACCGCGACCCCGTAGATATCGCCCAGGCGGTTCGAGCTGCGGAACGCGAGCACAAGCGCGACGACACCGGCGCACAGCAGCCAGTTGATCGACGGCACGTAGATCTGGCCCTCCTGGTTTGATGTGTGGACGATCCGTAGGCGCGGCAACAGGCCGAGCGAGACCGCCTGCCTGGCGACCGAGAAGGAGCCGGTGAGAGCCGCCTGCGAGGCGATGATCGTCGCCAGCGTCGCCAGGACGACCATCGGCAGCAGCAGGGGGCGTGGGATCAGCTGGAAGAACGGGTCAAACGAGGGCGTGGAGACGATGCGAGGGCGGTTCAGGATCAGCGCCGCCTGCCCGAGGTAGGAGAGCATCACCGCCGGCAGCACGATTGACAGCCACGTCACACGGATCGGAGCCGCGCCGAAGTGGCCGCGGTCGGCGTACAGAGCCTCGGCTCCGGTGCAGCAGAGCACGACCCCGCCGAGCGTCAGCCACCCGGCGGCGCCGTGGTCGAGCATGAACCGCGCGCCCCAGATGGGGTAGAGGCCCTCGAGCACCGAGGGCTGACGCAGCAGTTCACGCAGGCCGAAGCCGGCGATCGCCCCGAAGAACGTGAGGATCACCGGGCCGAACAGACGGCCCACCGCCCCCGTGCCCCATCGCTGGGCCGTGAACAGAGCGATCAGGATCGCGAGCGAGAGCGGGACCACCAGGCGAGACAGGCTCGGGCTGACGACGCTTAGGCCGCCGACCGCGGAAGTGACCGAGATCGCGGGCGTGATCATCCCGTCGCCGAAGAACAGTCCGGCGCCGAAGACCCCGAGCATGACCAGCAGTCCCGTGCGCCCGATGCGGTGACGTGCGACCAGCGCGGTCAGCGCCATGATCCCGCCGTCGCCACGGTTGTGAGCCCGCATGATCACGCCCGCGTATTTGATCGACACCTCGATCGTCAGCGTCCAGAAGATCAGCGACACGATTCCGTAGACCCCCGCGACGTCTGCGTGAGCGGCATCCCGGTGGGCGGTGAAGATGAACTGCTGTGTGTAGAGCGGGCTTGTGCCGATGTCTCCGAACACGACCCCCAGCGCGCCCAGCGCCAGCGCGGCGCGGCCGGCGCGCGCGACGACGTCCCGGTTCTCGTCGGTCGCGGCCAGCAGTTCCGCGGACGGCTCGTCGCCCTGACGAGTCGGGGCGGGCAGCCGCCGATCGCCGAGCTTGTGCGCAGCCTCGTTGAGGCTGCGGGTGGAGCTCATCGCGCGACCCGCCCTGCAGCGATCCTGCCGCCGTTGCTCATGTCCTGATCGTCGGACGCGACGTATCAAGGATGCGTGCAGGATCACCCTGCGCGCATCAAGATCCTGTGAAGGCCCCGGCCTCGGCCGTCAGAGCTCGACCTGCGAGCCCGTCATCACGGTTCTGTGGGGCGGCAGCCCGAACTGGTCGATCGGGCTGGCGGCGTTACGCGCCATCGCGATGAACAGTCGCTTGCGCCAGCGCGCCATGCTCTTGGCGCCGCTTGGCAGGATCGTCATCCGCGAGATGAAGTAGTGCGCGTGCTCGAGGTCGAAGTTGCGGTCCAGGAAGCCCTGCTTGCGGGCGAGCGCGATCGCCGCCGGCACGTGGCGGGAGTCGTGGTAGCCGACGCGGACGATCAGGTGGGTGATCTTGAACAGGCCGGAGCCGAGCATCTCAGACGTGAACCGGTCCCTGCGGTCGACGGTTCGGATCGAGATCGCGTCGAACGACACGAGCAGCACCTTCTCGTGGAACGCGTGGCTGTGATCGACCTCCGCGCGCATCGCCAGCGGGGTTGTCGCCTTGCCCGGGTTGAGGAAGATCGCGGTCCCCGGGAGCCGCACGATCGGTGGCCTGACCGCCTTCAGGCCCTCCAGGAACAGCTCCAGCGACCCCTCGGTCTCGGTCCGGTTGTGCGTCACCGTGTCGCGGCCCTTGCGCCAGGTCACCATCAGCATCGCGACGCCGATCCCGACTAGCAGCGGCAGCCAAGCCCCGTGCGTGACCTTGCTCAGGTTGGCGCTGAAGAACGCGACCTCGACCGTGTAGAAGGCCGCGCCCAGCAGCGCGATCCGTCGCCACGACAGATTCCACAGCGCGCGGGCGACGGCGAGGAACAGGGTCGTGTCGCAGATGAAGGTCCCGGTCACCGCGACTCCGTAGATGTCGGCCAGGTGCTCGGAGCTGCGGAACACGAGCACCAGCGCGACGACGCCGAGGCACAGCAGCCAGTTGATCAGCGGCACGTAGATCTGGCCCTCGAGCTCGGAGGTGTGCACGATCCGCAGCGGTGGCAGGAAGCCGAGCTGGACGGCCTGCTTGGCGACCGAGAAGGAGCCGGTGAGAGCCGCCTGCGAGGCGATGATCGTGGCCGCGGTGGCGAGCACCACCATCGGCACCTGCCCCCAGCTGGGGACCAGCTGGAAGAACGGGTTGAAGTGCGCCTGATGCACGCTGGCGGGGTGCTCGAGGATCAGCGCGCTCTGTCCAAGGTAGGACAGCAGCACCGCCGGCAGCACGACGGCGAACCAGGTCATCCGGATCGGGCCGGCGCCGAAGTGGCCGCGGTCGGCGTACAGCGCCTCGGCGCCGGTCACGCACAGCACGACCGCGCCCAGCGTCAGCCACCCCTGAACGCCGTTATCGACCAGGAACTGGACGCCGTAGCTCGGCGAGAGCCCCTTCAGCACGCCGGGGTGCCCGATCACCTCGTGCGCCCCGAGCACGGCGATCACGACGAAGAACAGCAGGATCACGGGGCCGAACAGCCATCCCACCGCACCGGTCCCGAACCGCTGCACGGCAAACAGCGTGACCAGGATCACCAGCGAGATCGGCACGACCAGGTTCGCCAGCCCCGGCGCGGCGACCTCGAGCCCACCGACCGCCGAGGTGACCGAGATCGCCGGCGTGACCATCCCGTCGCCGAGGAACAGCCCGGCGCCGACCAGTCCGATCGTCAGCAGCGCCGCGGCGCGGGGAACTCGGCGGCGCTGCAGCAGCGCGCCGAGCGCCATCACGCCGCCGTCGCCACGGTTGTGGGCGCGCATGATCAACCAGGCGTACTTGACCGAGACCTCGATGATCAGCGCCCAGAAGATCAGCGACGCGATCCCGTAGACGCCGGCCACGTTCGGGTGCGCGGCGTCGGCGTGCTGATGGAAGATCGTCTGCTCGGTGTACAGCGGGCTGGTCCCCAGATCGCCGAACACGACGCCGAGCGCGCCGAGTCCGAGCACGATCTTGCCGGCGTGGGCGACGACGTCACGGTCGTCGTCTTCGGCCGCCCGGATCTTCTCCGACGGCCCGGTCTCCTTGCGCGGCTCGGGCTCGACCGGCCAATAGCCGAGCTTGTGGGCGGCCTCGTTGAGGGTACGCCGGCCACGCAGCTTGGCCGTATCGACGCGCTCCTGGTCGGGAGTGGTCTGCGGACCGGGGGGCGTGCTCATCTGTGGTCCCTGAGAGGTTGCTGTGGGCGCGGCATCCGTTCCGAGGGGCAGGTTACCCAGGGCGGACCGGACCTCATGCCGCGAACCGGTAGCCGACCCCGGGGTCGGTCCGGATATAACGGTGACTGCCACCGGCGCCCGGCTCCACAGGTTCGATCTTGCGCCGCAGATTGGCGATGTGGGCGCGCAGCACCTGGGTGTCCTGCGCGTAGCCCTGCCCCCACACGGTCGTCAACAGCTCCCGGTGGGTCATCAGGCGTCCCCGGTTGCGCGCCAGCTGGCGCAGCAGGTCGAACTCGGTCGGCGTCAGGTGCACCTCATCGCCGGCGAGCGCCACGATCCGCGAGCCGAGGTCGATCGTCAGCTCGCCGGCGGTGATCACCGACTCCTCGCGTTCGGGTCCGACCCGTCGCAGGCTCGCCTCCAGTCGCGCGATCAGCTCGCGCGGTCCGAACGGCTTGGTGACGTAATCATCGGCGCCGGCTGCCAGCGCCCTCACCTTGGCGTCCTCGTCCCCGACTGCGGACAGGAGGATCAGCGGCATGTCCGACCACTCGCGCAGGCGCGCGCAGAGCGTCACCCCGTCGATGTCGGGCAGCACCAGGTCGATGATCGCCGCGCTTGGACGTGCCACGGCGGCCACGTCGAGCGCCTCTTCGCCGCTGCTGGCTGGCAGCGCCTCGTAACCGGCGTCGCGCAGGATCACGCGCAGCGCGCGAAGGATCTGCTGCTCGTCGTCGCACACCAGGACCCTGGGCCGCGGCGTCGCGCTCACCATTGCGCTCCGGTCGGCAGGCGAGTGCCGCGCTCGGCGATCGGCAGCGAGACCTCGAAGCTCGTCCCGCTCCCTGGCTGTGAGCTGACCGAGATTGAGCCCCCATTTGCCTCGACGAAGCCCTTCACGATCGCCAGCCCGAGTCCGGAACCGGTCCACGCGCGCGACGCTGCGTCGCGCCCGCGATAGAAGGGCTCGAAGATCCGCGCGCGTTCGGCCGCATCGATACCGGGTCCGTGGTCGGCCACGGTGACCAGCACCTTGCCATCCGCGCGGCGCGCCCGCACGTCGACCGGAGACCCGCCACCGTAACGTCCGGCGTTCTCGAGCAGGTTGGCGAACGCGCGCTCAAGCTGGGCCGCGTCCGCGCGCACCTCCGGCACGTCGGGATCGATCTTGATTCGCACGTGCAGCGGTCGCTCGCGCAGTCCCTCGGCGGCCGCGGAGATGAGGTCCTCGACCGACACCCACTCAGACCTGGGTCGAGCGCTTCCGGCCTGGAGCCTCGAGAGCGCCAGCAGGTTGTCAACCAGGCCCGCGAGCCGCGTGCCCTCGTCGACGACGGCCGCGCTCAGCTCGGCTCGCTCCTGGTCGGTCAGAGAGTCGGCGCCGAGCGCGTGCCCGGCCGCGACGACGGCCGTCAACGGGGTGCGGAGGTCGTGCGAGACGGCGCGCAGCAGCGCCGTCTTGAGTTCATCCGAGCGCCGCAGCGCCGCCGTCTCGACCAGCTCGGAATTCAGGGCGTCGCGTCGCTGAGCGATCGCGACCAAGGCCGAGAGCGTCGGCACGATCCGAGCCTGGAGCTGCTGTTCGGCCTGCGGCACGAGTCCGCCGGGCACCACCAGCGTCGCGAACTGGCGACCGTCGGTCCCGTGCAGCGCCAGCGCTCGCCCGCCAGGCTCCGCGGCGACGGTGCCGCTGGCGATCGTCGCATGCGCAAGACCGAGCGCGTCGGCCACACGCCGCGCTGCGCCCGCCAACGCTGCTTTGGTGTCGGCGCCCAGCAGCAGCTCGTGTGACAGCGCCGCGGCGAGGTCGGCCTCGGCGCGTCGCGCCTCCGCCTCGGAGGCCCGCGCGCGGGCCACCTCCGCGATCGTGCTCGCCACCACCGCGACGCTCGTGAACGCCGCCAGGGCCACCCAATCGCGACCGTTGACGATCGTGAACCCACCGGTGGGAGGAAGATGAAAGTAGTTGAAAGCGGCGGCGCTGAGCAGCGAGGTGAACAGACCGAACGCCAGGCCCCAGTAGGTTGAGATCAGCAACACGGCCGGCAGGTAGACGACGCTCAGCGACACCACGGGCGCAACGGACCGCAGGAGGTAGATCGCGAACGTGGCGAGTGCCACGGCGAGCGCCGCGGCGCCCGCGCCGGTCGCACGGCCCGGCCTCCGCTGCCGCAGCACGGCGCCACCGATCCTGGCCGACCAGGTCGATCGGGGCGCGGATCCCCGGTGCGCCATGAACTCAGGCTCCGCCGTACGAGCTGGGTGGCGGGGGGCCCGCGCGCGCCGAGGCGATCTGCGCCAGCAGCGCGCTCGGGCTCGTCCCGCCCAGGACCCGCAGGCGGGGCAGGGTGTAGGGGTCGGTGTGCGGGCCCGCCCACCCCGGCACGACGGTGGTCGAGCCGATGAAGCCGGCCGACCGCACCGCGGCGATCACGGTCGCGTCGTAATGCCCCGACGGGTAGCAGAACCAGTTCACCGGAACGCCGTACTCGTGGCGCAGTCGCCGGCGGGCGACGACGATCTGGTAGTGCAGGCCGCTGGCGTTCAGCGTGATCAGGTCCGCGTGGCTGATCCCCTGCGTGTCCAGCTCCCAGCCGGCCGCTATCAGCGCTCGCACCTGGGCACTGGTCAACCCGCCCTGCGACGGCGGCAGCCCGCTCAGCTGGATGTTCTCGTCGGCGACCCAGTGCAGCCGCTGAAGGATCGGCAGCGCGGCGGCGTACTGGGAGTGATAGCCGTTGTCGAACGTCAGCACGATCGGCTTGCCGGGAGGTAGCCGCGCCCCACGCATCCAGTAGGCGCGCAACTGGTCGAGCGTCACCGGCTGCCAGCCGGCGGACTTCAGCGCCTGCATCTGTGCGGCGAACTCGGAGGCCGGCACATACAGGCCGGGGAAGGGTGCGTTGGGGGGCGCCGGCGCGATCACGTGGTACATCAGCACCGGGACCGCGGCGGTCCCCGGGCGTCCGGTCCCCGGGCCCAGAGCGGCCGCGGTGGAGCCCCCGCGGCCGCGGGCGCGCGGATCGGCGGCCACCAGGGAGGCGCCGGATGCGTCGGCTTGGCCGCTGTGCTTGGTCGACACCGCGCCGCTGGTCAGCGGCGCGCCGCCACTTGGTCGCGATGGGGTGGCGCCGGGTGACGACGACGAGCGGGGAGAGCCGCTGCCGCTCGTGAGCAGGATCACGATCACGATCACGACGATCGCCACCAGCACCGTCACCGCGGTCGCCTGGCGGCGCACCGCCCGCCGGCGCCGCTCGCGCGCCCGCTGTGCGCGGCGCAGCGCCTGGCGCTCCTCTGGATCCATCTGCACAGCTTGCCACCGAGATCGGCGGCGAGGACGATTTCGCGCGGCGCACGGGAGGAGTGCAGCGTCGCGAGGCGAACGCTGCACCATGCTGCTCAAACACCGCCCACCCGGTATCGATTCAAGCTTCGCGCCGCCCAGCCCCGGACTCGATCACCTGTCCGGCACGGCGATCGCGGTGCTGCGCTGGTTGAATGCCAACAAAGTGGACTATGTGCTGGTCGGACCCGTCGCGCGGGCGATCCGCGGGGATCTGGCCGCCGTCGGCCCGGTCGCCATCGTTCCGGCTCCCTACGGGCGCAACTACGAGCGCCTGAACCGTGCCCTGGTCGCCGTGCGCGCCGGGCTGCGCGGCGAGCAGACGGTCGGAGACGGGTCTCGCGGGGCCCGGGCCACGCCGATCACGCTGACGCCAGACAAGCTGGCACGAGGACGGCGCTGGATGCTGAGCCTGGGCGACTACGACCTTGACCTCGAGCGGGCCGGAAGCCACGGCACGGGCGGGTCCGCACCGGCCGTCGATGCGTCCGTCGCGGGCGTCGGTCCGCGCACGCCCCGTTACCAGGAGCTCTTGTACGAGGCGAGCCGGTTCGAGATCGCGGACGGGATCGGCGTCGAGGTCGCCGCGCCGGAGGACCTCGAGCACTACTCGCACCTGCGCCGCACGGGTCAGGCGCCGGAGTTTCGGGTCTCGCGCGCGATCGCGGCCGATGCGGCGCAGGAGGCTGAGCCGACCGAGCCTGCGGCGCCCGAGCCCAACGGCTGACTCAGGGCCCCCTTACACCACTCTTACACCACTCTGAGCCGCCGCGGTTACCCTCCGTGGCGAGATGCCACGACAAGCACGCATCGCGCTGCTCGGCGCCGCAACCGGCGCTGCCCTGCTCGCGCTCACCTGGTATCTGACCCATTACTCGGCGCCGTTGCGGCGCGCCGACATGTCGATCCTGTCCGGCTTTGAAGCGATGCAGCGACCGCGGCTGAACTGGATCGCCAACCGGATCGCGGGGCTCTGTGACCCGGGGCCGTACGCCCTGCTGGCGGCGATCCCGATCGGGGTCTCACTCGTTCGCCGTCGCATGCGGGTCGCCGCCGCGATCGCGGTCGTGCTGCTGGGCGCCAGCGCCACCACCGAACTGGTGCTGAAGCCGCTGCTGGTCGGGCCGCGCGACCTGGCGCCGGGCGGGACGGTGTCGTGGGCGTCGATGCCCAGCGGACATGCGACGGCCGCGATGGCGTTGGCCCTGTGCTGCGTGATCGCCGCGCCGCCGCGGAGGCGCCCGCTGGTCGCAGCGGCGATGGGCGCGTTCGCGGTCGCGGTCTGCTGGTCGTTCTTGGTGCTCGGCTGGCACTACCCGTCCGACGTGCTCGCGGGCTTCCTGGTCTCGGCGATCTGGGCGCTCGGCGCGGTTGCGTCGCTCTGGACTCTGGAGGCGCGCCTGGCCGGGCGCCCGCGCCGGGCGGCGCGTCGTCGAACCGTCGGCTCCGCCGCGCCGTCGGTACGCCAGGCGCTGGCGCCGAGCGCCGTCCTGGTGGCCGGCGCGGTTGCAGCGGTGGCGCTGATGCTGATCGCGCGACGCGACTCGGTGGTCGCCTTCGCCGGCGGCCACACGGCGGTCATGGTCGGCGCCGGCGCGATCGGCGTGCTCGGGCTGGCGCTGCAGACCGGGATGGCGCTGATCCTGCGGCGCGCCTGACGGCCGCCACGGGGCTGACCCGCGGCCGGTCCGTGGCCGCTCAGGCGCGGCCGGCGCCCGGCTCCCACAGGGGCTCCTCGCCGGCGTTGGCGCCGCGGCTGAGGATGAACAGCAGGTCCGACAGACGGTTCAGGTAGCGCACCACCTCCGGGCTGGCCAGTTCGCCGCAGGCGATCGCAAGCCGCTCGGCACGGCGGCAGACCGTCCGGCAGACGTGCAGCTGCGCGGCCCCCGGCGTCCCCCCGGGCAGCACGAACGAGCGCAGCGGCGCGAGCGTGGCGTTGACCTCGTCGCAGCGCTCCTCCAGCCAGCGGGTCTGCTCTCCCGCCACGCGCAGGCGGTCGTGACCCGGCTGCTCGGGCGCGCACAGGTCGGCGCCGACATCGAACAGGTCGTTCTGGATCCGCGCCAGCCACTCCCGGTATGGAGCCGGCAGCGCCTCCGGGCCGAGCGCCAGCACGATCCCGATCTGGGCGTTGAGCTCGTCGACGGTCCCGTAGGCCGCGATCCGCGGGTGCGTCTTGGGCACGCGGCTCATGTCGCCGAGGTGGGTTTCGCCGCCGTCGCCGAGACGGGTGTAGATGCGGGTCAGGTTGACTGTCACCGTGGCACGTGTGTCATCCGCGGCCGGAGATGCCAGCCTATTCTGCACCACCGCCACGTCGGATCGAGCCCATCATGCGCAACCCGCTACGATCGCGCCGTTCAAGGTCGGTGGCGATGGGAAGCCGGTGAGAATCCGGCGCGGACCCGCCACTGTGACCGGGGATGTCAGTCGCGAGATTGCCACTGGTCGGCGCTGCCGCCGGCCGGGAAGGCGCGACCGATAGGCCCGGAAGCCAGGAGACCAGCCTCCGACCGCAAAGCCAAAAGCCCTCGTGGAAAGGGGTGGCCCTCATGTCACGTCGTACAACCCTCGCCCTGGCGATCGCGCCTGCCGCAACGATCGCACTGGCGCTCCAGCCCGCGGTCGCGCCGGCACGCGCCCGGACTCCTGCAGCGACCGCCGCATCGGCGGCGCCGACCACCGTCAACGTTCGCGTTGAGGGGCTGCGCCGGACGCTGCTTTCGAGCACCCGCGTGCGCACCCGCGGCGGCTGGATCACCCGGGGCGGCGCGCCGCGCGGCAGTTGTCCCGCCGCCGGCGCCGCCGGAGCGCTCGACCTGGCCACCCGCCACGACTGGGTGGGCAGCTATCAGAGCTTCGGCCTCAGCGTCGTCTCGATTCTCGGCGAGCGCCACACGTTCAGCTCGCCCGACTACTGGAGCATCTTCGTCAACGGTCGCTATGCGAGCGCCGGTATCTGCGACCTGCGTCTGACCCGAGGCGAGCAGCTGCTGTTCGCCGCCGTGCCGGACAAGGGCAACGCCTACCCGATCCTGCTCAGCGCGCCGCGCCGCGTGGTCGCCGGGCACGCGTTTGACGTCAGCGCCCGCTACTACGGCGCCCGCGGCGGCGCACGACCGCTGGCCGGCGTGAAAGTCTCGGGTGGCGCGGTGACCAATGCCCGCGGCGTTGCGACGGTCACCCTGCGGCGCTCCGGCCGCGTGCGGCTGACAGCGTCTCGCGCCCGCTACATCCGCGCCGAAGCGACGGTCGCCGTCGGAAGCTGATGATGCGCCGCTGGGCCCGGACCGCGGTCGCTGCGCTCGCCGTCGTGGCGGCGTGCGCCGGCTGCGGGCTCGGGCCCGGGCGCGGTACCTCCGACGTCACGCTGACGGTGACGCGCGACTTCGGGGGTTCGCGGATCGCCGCCCTGACGCGCTCCAAGGTCCCGGGGTCAGAGACCGTGATGCGCCTGCTCGAGCGGTCGCTGCACGTCGGCAGCAGCTACGGCGGTGGATTCGTGGATTCGGTCGACGGCCACGCCTCCCCGGGCGCGCGCGACGACTGGTTCTACTACGTCAACGGCGTCCAGGGGAGTCGCGGCGCGGCCGGCACCGCCGTGCACGCGGGCGATCACATCTGGTGGGATCTGCACGACTGGAGCGCGACTGACTCGATCCCGGCCGTGGTCGGCTCGTTCCCGGAGCCGTTCGTCCACGGGATCGGCGGCAAGCGCTACCCGGTCACGGTCGAGTGCGCGCCCGGCGTGAATGCCTCCTGCGCTCGGGTCACGGCGGCGCTCAACAGGGCGCACGTCCCGGCGGCGCCGCAACTGCTCGGCGCCGGCTCGGGGACCGAGACGATCTCCGTGCTGGTCGGAACCTGGAGCCAGCTGCACGGGGAGATCGTCGCGGCGCTGATCGATCAGGGACCCGGATCGAGCGGGGTGTACGCGCGCTTCGCCGGCACCGGCACCGGCGCCGGCTCCTGGTCACTACACCTGCTGGATCCAGCCGGGCGGGTCGTCAAGACGCTCGGCGCCGACGCGGGGCTGATCGCGGCGACCGCGGGCAGCTCGGGGGTGCCGACCTGGGTGGTCGCCGGCACCGACGCCGCCGGCGTGGCCGATGCCTCGCGGGCGTTCACGGCCGGCGCGCTGCACGACCACTTCGCGCTGGCGGTCAGCGGCGCCGCCCGGTTGCCGATCCCGTTGCAGGCGGCCAGATGACCTATCGGCGCCGCGCGAGCCCGCTGCACAGCGCGCGCGCCGCCGCCGGTCTGGCCTGGTGCGCGGCGCTCGCGGTGGCCGCGCTGACGCTGTCTAACCCGATCGCGCTCGGGGCGCTGGCGGCGGTGCTGCTCGCGGCGGGGACGGCCGCCGGCGTCGGGCGCGAACTGGCGCGCGCGGCGCTGCTGCTGGTGCCGGTCGCGCTCATGATCGCCGCGATCAACGCGCTGGTCACGCGCGACGGGCTGACCGTGATCGTCCGCCTCGGTGACCTGCCGGTCCTGGGCCAGACCGACGTCACGCTCGAGGCGACCGTCTACGGGGGGGTGCTGGGCCTGCGCGCCGCGGTGCTGATCCTATGCGGCGCGCTGTACACGCTCGCCGTGGATCCAGACGAGGTTCTGCGTCTGTTTCGCCGGGTCTCGTTTCGCTCGGCGCTGACCGCCACCCTGGCGACCCGGCTGGTCCCGGTCCTGATCCGAGATGCGCACCGCCTGGCCGACGCGCAGCGCTGCCGGCCCGGCCCGCGGCCGTCGCGAGCGACATTGATGCGTGCCTCCTGCTCGGGCGTTCTGGACCGCGCGCTGGACGTCGCGGCGGCGCTCGAGGTGCGCGGCTACGGAGCCGCCCGGCGCCCGCCCGCCTACCGGACCCCGTACTCACGCCACGATCTGGCGTTCCTCGCCGCCGCCGCCGCCGTGGTCGGGATTGCGCTAGGCGCCCGGGTCGGTGGGCTGGCCGCGTTCGCGGCCTACCCGCGGTTGTCGCTGGGCGCGGGATCGGGCTCGATCGGGACCGGCGTGCTGCTGGCACTGGTCGCGCTGGCGCCGTTCGCCGACCGCCGCGGGGTGGCGCGGTGATCTCGCTCCAGGACGTCAGCTACGCATACCCGGGCGCGCGCGAGCCGGCGCTGGCCGGCATCGAGCTGGAGTTCGCGCCCGGGGAGCTGATCGTGGTCGCGGGCGCCTCCGGCTCGGGGAAGTCGACGCTCCTGCGCGCGATCAGCGGCCTCGTGCCCCACTTCTACGGCGGCAGGTTCGCCGGTCGCGTGACCGTGGCGGGGATGGACACCCGCGACCACGGCCCCGGGGAACTGGCGCGGGCGGTCGGGACGGTGTTCCAGGATCCCGAGTCGCAGATCGTCACCGGCAGCGTTCGCGCCGAGCTGGCGTTCGGTCTGGAGAACCGCGGTCTGGCGCCGGCAGCGGTCGCCCGAGGCGTCCAAGAGGCGGCGATGGCGCTGGCGGTCGAGCGGCTGCTCGACCGCTCCACGGCCGAGCTTTCCGGGGGCGAGCTGCAGCGCACCGCGCTGGCAGCCGCGCTGGCGGGCCTGCCCCGGGTGCTGGTGCTCGATGAGCCGACGTCGCAGCTGGATCCGGTCGCCGGGGACGAGCTGCTGGGGCTGCTGCGGCGCGCCAACGACGACTGCGACACGACGATCGTGCTGTCCGAGCATCGGCTGGAGCGCTGCCTGTCGGCGGCCGACCGGGTGGTTGCGCTGCACGCAGGGCGTGTCGTCTGCGACGCGCCGCCGATGCAGTTCCTCGCCTGGGCGACGCACGAGGCGCCCAGCCTCCAGACGCCCGGCGCCAGCATGCTGTCGTCGCT
>JBOGYE010000260.1:0-6273 GCA_050696635.1 Solirubrobacteraceae bacterium
CCTCCAGGTCGGCCAGGGCGGCGCGCGGGTCGCGCAGGCCGAGGACCGCCGGCAGCCCGACGTGGTCCTCGGCGCCGAGTGCCGGCGTCAGCGCCCCGCAGAACCTGGCCCGCCAGGCGGCGTCGTCGAAGTGGCGCGCCAGCCCGACCGCGTTGACGTCGGCGCGGTCGAACTCCAGCTCGACGCCGACCGACCGGGCGTCGATCTCCGCGGCGCGCAGGTTGGCCGCGCACAGGCCCGGATGGAAATCACGCAGCGCGCGCGTGCCCACGATCGCGACGCGCTGGCGCAGCCCGGCCGCGTCGCCGCCGGCCATCGTCACCGGTACCAGCGCCGACGGTCGCAGACTCCCGACGGCGGTCGGCAGCGCCAGGTTGCGCTCCAGCCCCCCGACGTAGTCGTAGCCGGTCGGCGGTCGGCTCGCCGCGATGCCCGCAAACCAGCGCACCGCCTCGCCGATTGCATCGATACCGAGCAGCGCGTAGGGGTGGTCCGGGCGCGCGGTGACCAGTGCGGCCAGCTCCGCCTGCGGAGCATCGACGCGCTGCCCGTCGACGTACCCGAGCACGTCGATCGTCCCCGCTGCCAGGTGCGTCGATCCGATCCCGCGAGCGACCACGCAGACCCGCGCCCCGGCCTGCGCCAGGCGGGTGCCGGCCACCAGCCCGGCGGTCCCCGCGCCGATCACGACCGCATCAAAGCGCCGCTGCGCCCTCACGTCGTGCCCGCGATCTGCGCCGCATCGGGGGACGCCACCGGCAGGTGCGCGACGTCGAGCACTGCCTCAAAGATCCAGTCATCGAGCCGCGCCTGGCGCAGCTGATCGCCGTACAGCACCGGCCAGGACCCCTTCCAGCGCTCCTTCAGGAAGTCGACCAACGCCGCATCGGCAGCGGCGGCGTCCAGCCCGCCGAGCTCGTGCATGATTCCGGCCGCCCGGTAGATGCAGAAGCCGCCCTGGCAGGGTCCCATCCCGAGGCGCAGCTGCCGGCGGATGTCGTCCAGGTCGCCCCCGTCGGTGCGCGCGATCGCGCGCTCGAGCTTGGAGCGCGACACCAGCTCGCACTCGCAGATCAGCTGCTCGTCTGACAGCGCCGCCTCCTTGCGCGCCAGCCGTTCCCCCAGCATGTAGTGCTCGCCCGACTCGGAGCCTGGCAGGGGCTCGGTCTGTGTCCGGCAGGGGCGCGACTCGCCCAGCTGGGCGCAGACGGCGTCGACGGTCTCCTGCGCCATCAGCCTGAAGGTCGTCAGCTTGCCGCCGGTGATCGTCACCAGCCCGCGCACCCCGTCGCGCGACTCGTGATCCAGCAGCGCGTGCGCGCGGGTCACGTCGCGGGTCTGCGACGAGGACTGCTTGGCGTCCTCGAACAGCGGTCGCACCCCGGTCCAGACGCGCAGCGCCCGCGCCTCGCGAATGCCGGGCACGAGCTTGTCGCCGTCGTCGAGCATCGCCTGGACCTCGTCTGGCCTGACCGTCTGGTCGTCAGGGTCGTCGGTGTGCTCGTCGGTCGTCCCGATCACCGACACGGTCCGGATCGGGACGATGATGTCGCCGTCGGTCGGCGGCTGGCAGCGGTTGATCACCGTGTTCACGAGTCGGTGGTTCATCGCGATCATGATCCCCCGGCCCGGGAGCACCCGGACGCCGTCGATCCCGGCCAGCTGCGCGATCTGGCCCGCCCACGCGCCGCTCGCGTTGACCGTCACGCGCGCCTCGATCTCCAACTCCTCGCCGGAGCGCGCCTCACGGACAGTCGCGCCGGTCACCTCGTCGCCGGAGCGCCGGATCGCCACGACCGCGTGGTAGGGGAGCACCCGCGCCCCCCGTCGCTGGGCGCCGTGCGCCAGCGCCCAGACTGTCTTCCACACGTCGATGTTGGCGTCGGGCACCCTGAACACGCGCGAGATCCGCGGCTGCAGCCGTGGCTCGGCCGCCAGCGCCGCGGCTAGGTCGATCTCCTCGCAATCGACTCCCGTGTCCGAGCACCCGCGCACGAACCCATCGGCGTAGGCGGGATCGTCCCAGGGCGTGGTCACGAACAGCCCGCCGGTGTCCTCGATGCAGTCGGCCGCGACCCGTCGCAGGATCCGGTTCTCGGCGATGCACTCGCGCGCGGCCGCCGGATCCTTGACAGCGTAGCGCCCGCCCGAGTGCAGCAGCCCGTGGAAGCGCCCGCTGGTTCCCTGCGCGAGGTCGTGGCGGTCGACCAGCACCACGTCGAGGCCACGCAGGGCCGCGTCCCACGCGACGCCGGCGCCGGTGGCGCCCCCGCCGATCACCAGCACATCGGTGCTCAGGGTTGCCATCGGCGCAGCCTACCGCCGGGCGCCGCAGCGACCCAGGGTGTCAGGGCGTCAGGGCTCAGTCGAACCAGTCGAACGTTCGCGTGACCGCCTTCTTCCAGTACTTGTAGTACTCGTCGCGCTTGTCGGCGTCCATCTTGGGCTCCCAGCGCTTGTCCTCGGCCCAGTTGTTGCGCAGATCGTCCTCTGAGTCCCAGAAGCCGGTCGCCAGCCCGGCCGCATAGGCGGCCCCGAGCGCGGTCGTCTCTGCCACCTCGGGCCGGATCACCGGCACCCCCAGCAGGTCGGCCTGGAACTGCATCAGCAGGTCGTTGGCGACCATTCCGCCGTCGACCTTCAGCGAGTCAAGCTCGACGCCAGAGTCCTTGGCCATCGCCTCGACGATCTCCCGGCTCTGGAACGCGGTCGCCTCGAGCGTCGCGCGGGCGATGTGGCCGGCATTGACGTAGCGGGTGAGCCCCGCGAACACGCCGCGCGCATTTGACTTCCAGTACGGCGCGAACAGTCCGGAGAACGCCGGCACGATGTACAGGCCGCCGTTGTCATCGACCGACTCGGCCAGCTCCTCGACCTCCGGCGCCGCCTTGATCAGCTTCAGGTTGTCTCGCAGCCACTGCACCAGCGCGCCCGTGATCGCGATCGAGCCCTCCAGGCAGTAGATCGCATCCTTGTCGCCGACCTTGTAGCCGACGGTCGTCAGCAGGCCGGACTTGGACTGCACGAGCTCCGTGCCGGTGTTGATCAGCATGAAGTTCCCGGTCCCGTACGTGTTCTTGGCCTCGCCGACCGAGAAGCAGGTCTGACCGAACGTCGCCGCCTGCTGGTCGCCAAGGTCGCCGGCCAGCGCCACGCCGGCGAAGGCGCCGGTCTTGACCTCGCCGTAGACCTCGCTCGAGGCATGGATCTCGGGCAGCATCGAGATCGGCACGCCGATCGCCTCGGCGATCTCCTCGTCCCAGGCCAGCGTCTCGAGGTCCATCAGCATCGTGCGGCTGGCGTTGGTCACGTCGGTGATGTGCAGGCCGCCGTCTGTGCCCCCGGTCAGGTTCCAGATGCACCAGCTGTCGATGTTGCCGAAGATCAGGTCGCCGGCCTGCGCCTTCTCGCGGGCGCCGTCGACGTTGTCCAGGATCCAGCGGACCTTGGGGCCGGAGAAGTAGGTCGCCAGCGGCAGTCCCACCTTGCTGCGGAAGCGATCCTGCCCGCCGTCGGCGCCGAGCTCGTCGACCAGCTTGTCGGTCCGTGTGTCCTGCCAGACGAGCGCGTTGCAGACCGGCTCGCCGGTGTTCCGATCCCACACGACCGCCGTCTCGCGCTGGTTGGTGACGCCGAGCGCCGCGATCTCGTCGCGCTCCGCGCCCGCCTGCGCCAGCGCTTCGTCGAGCACCTCCGTGCAGCGCGCCCAGATCTCCTTCGGGTCGTGCTCGACCCAGCCGGGCTTCGGGTAGATCTGCTCGTGCTCCTTCTGGGACACCGACACGACCTGCCCGGAGTGGTCGAACACCATCGCGCGGGAGCTGGTCGTGCCCTGATCCAGTGCTGCTGCGTACTTCGCCATGTCTTCCCTTTCTCTGAGCTCAATCGGCCAGCGCCTCGGCGGCGCTCTTGAACAGGTGGTACGTCGAGGTCGCGCCGGGATCCTGATGGCCGGCCGAGCGCTCCCCCAGATAGCTGGCCCGGCCCCGTCGCGCGACCAATGGCGTGGTCGCGCGCATCCCCTCCTCGGCCGCCGCCGCGGCCGCGGCCAGCCCGGCGTCGAGGTCGGTGGCCCGCGCCAGCGCCGCCACCGCCGGCTCCAACGCGTCGATCATCGTCTTGTCGCCGGGCGCTGCCTTGCCGCGCGCGATCACGCCGTCCAGCGCGACGCGCCAGGCGGCGGCGAAGCGGTGCAGATCCGGCTCGGGCTCGTCCTCGAGTTCGCCGCCGAGCTTCAACAGCAGGGTCCCGTACAGCGGCCCGGCGGCGCCTCCGACGCTGGACACGAGCGCCATCGCGACCGTCTTCAGCGCGCCGCCGGGATCCTCAGGCGGCGACTCGTCCAGCTGCTCGATCGCCTTGCGCATGCCGCGGTCCATGTTGGTCCCGTGGTCGCCGTCGCCGATCGCGGTGTCCAGCTGCACCAGCTCGGCGCGGTGCTCGGCGATCGCGGCCGCGAAGCCGCGCATCCATTCGACGGTCGAGTCGCGGTCGATCGCCACCGGCGGTTCACGTCCCCCAGCGCAGCGCCGGCGTGTGCACCGGCGCGTCCCACAGGTGCACCAGCTCGTCGTCGAGGCGCAGCAGCGTGATCGAAGCACCCTGCATCTCCAGCGAGGTGATGTAGTTGCCGATCAGGTTGCGTTCGATGCTCAGGCCGTGCTCGGCGGCGATCTTGGCCACCTCGGCGTACAGCACGTAGAGCTCGAGCAGCGGGGTGCCGCCCATCCCGTTGACGAACGCCAGCACGCGGTCGCCCGACGAGAACGGCAGAT
Source organism: Solirubrobacteraceae bacterium (assembly GCA_050696635.1). Lineage (GTDB taxonomy): Bacteria > Actinomycetota > Thermoleophilia > Solirubrobacterales > Solirubrobacteraceae > Palsa-465. The sequence continues at coordinate 4,776 of JBOGYE010000260.1, forward strand.
CCTCCACGATCGGCTCCATCAGCCGCTGCGCGATCTGCGACGCCGGTCCCAGCTTTTCGCGAAAGCGCCCCGGCTCGCCGTGGATCCCGATCCCGATCTCGACCTCGTCCTCGCCGAGCTCGAAGCTGGGGCGCCCGGAGGCGGGGGTGATGCACGGCGTCAGCGCAATCCCCATCGAGCGCCCCTGCGCGTTGACCCGGCGGCCCAGCTCGGCCACCTCGCCGAGGCTGGCGCCCTCGCCAGCCGCCGCCCCGCACAGCTTCTCGACCAGCACTGTCACGCCGACTCCTCGTCGACCGGCCGTGTACAGCGAGTCCTCGACGGCTACGTCGTCGTTGGTCAGCACCGTCTGCACCTCGATCTCGCCGCCCAACTCGGCCGCCATCTCGAAGTTCATCACGTCGCCGGTGTAGTTCTTGACGATGTGCAGCACGCCCGCACCGCCGTTTACCGCCTGCGTCGCGGCCAGCATCTGGTCCGGGGTCGGCGAGGTGAACACCTCGCCGGGACAGGCCGCGTCCAGCATCCCCGGCCCGACGAAGCCGCCGTGCATCGGCTCGTGGCCCGAGCCGCCGCCGGACACCAGCCCCACCTTGCCCTGCACCGGCGCGTCGGCGCGGATCACGCAGTACGGATCGAAGGTGACCCGCAGACGATCGCCGTGTGCCGCCTGCATCCCGCGCAGCGCGTCCGCGACGACCGCCTCGGGCTCGTTGATCAGCTTCTTCATCTCCGTCTCCTTCCGCGGGCCTGTTCGCTGGCCGGGAGCGGCGGCTCGATTACGCCGCCGCTCAGCCGGCCGGTCGTCGCCTATTGCTCGCCGACGTCCGAGGGTCCGACCTCGCCCTCGCCGTCAACCGCGCGCCTCGGGGCCATGCGCGCCGCGAGCACGTCCTTGATCGTGAAGTCGTAGATCCAGGTGGCGAGCACCCCCCCGACCAGCGGTCCGACTATCGGTATCCAGAAGTAGTCGTTGATGTTGCCGTAGTCACCCGGGAACGCGATCTTGCCCCAGCCGGCGAGATCGGCGAACATCCGCGGCCCGAAGTCGCGCGCCGGGTTGATCGCGTAGCCGGCGTTGGCGCCGAACGAGATTCCGATCGCCAGCACGACCAGGCCGACGACGAACGGCCACAGGTTGGCGCCGACGCCGAGGTTGGCCACGTCGACGACCGCCCAGATGAACAGCACCAGGAAGAATGTGCCGACGACCTGGTCGACGAACGGCCCCACCCAGCCACCGAAGTAGGCTGCCGGGAAGGTCGCGAACGTGCTGTAGGTCCCGATTGACGCATGCGTCCCCTTGACGATCGGCGTGCACCCCTTGGCGACGCCCAGGCAGTGACCGACCTGGTCCCAGTGGTTGATCGCCTGGTTGTAGACCGCGAACACGAGCGCTGCGCCGACGAACGCCCCGACGACCTGGACGATCCAGTATCCCGGCACCTTCTTCCACGGAAGCGCGCCGCGGATCGCGGCGCCAAGCGTCACTGCCGGG
>JBOGYE010000261.1:0-5049 GCA_050696635.1 Solirubrobacteraceae bacterium
GATCCCGATCAGAGTCGCGATGGTCGCGCTGGGTAGGCACAGGGCGACGAATCGCCGCCAATGGTTCACGGAGCTCATCTACACCTGATCCTTAGACGACCTTGATGTACCCGTCCATATAGCCGACACGCTGCATCGGGCCACCGATGCCGTCGATGTAGCCGAGCGCGCACGGGACGAAGCACTGGAACCGGTACAGGCCCTTCTTGGCCGGCGTATGGAAGCGGAACGTCGTGGTCACGTGGTCGTTGCTGAGCGGGCACGGGGCGTTGGAGCACAGCGTGCCCGTGTTCCCGGTCGGCCCCTCCAGCGGCACCACCAGACCGATGTTCGGAATCGCAAAGATGTGCGAGGCCGTGTCCGGGTCGATGTAGGAGACCGACTTGCCGTTGACGTCGATCGTTCCGCCGGTCGTTCCCTCGGATGCGCCGATGAAGTTGTTGCGCAGGCCGGTCTGGGTATCGAACTCGAAGATGGTGACGGTGACCTCGGTGTTGGCCGGCAGGTCGTAGGTCGCCGCGTGCTTCCAGTTGGTGTCGGTCGGGCTGACGGCGTAGTAGGAGACCCAGGTCGGGTGTGGATCGTTGAGCGCGGCGGCGGGGACGGTCGCCAGGTACAAGTGCGTACCCTGCGGGGTCTGCACGGCGCTGGCCGCAGGCGTCGCGTTGGTCAGGTAGGCGCCGATGTAGAACGCGATCGCCGCCACGACGAATGCGACGGCGACGGCCGAGAAGACGACGCTTAGCTTGGACATTCCGGTTCTCATGGCTGGCTCCTCCGCCACCTCGGCGTTGAAAAGCACCGGGCAGCCGGGGCGCAATCGATTGCGCCGCCGACCGCGGACCCCAAGAAGCATTTTGCGCGACGATTCAAAGCTGCGTTCCTCGGCGCGGAACCCTATCGCGCCGGCCGGGAAACGCAAGCAGATTACGGCGATGTCATCTGTTGGTCATTTACAAGCGCCCGGCCCGGGGTTATCGTGCGCTCGGGCCGAAGATCGAAGGTCAAGAGAGTCGATGCGAATTCTGGTGGTTGAGGACGAGGCGCGGATACGCGCGTTTCTGGCCCGGGCGTTTCAGGCCGAGGGCTTCAAGGTGGATGTCGCGGCCGACGGCGAGCAGGGGCTCGAGCGTGCGCTGGTCGGCAGCTATGACTGCGTGATCCTCGATCTGCTGCTGCCCGGGCAGGACGGGCTGGCGGTGCTGCGCCAGCTGCACGATCAGCGTCCTGAGCTGCCGGTGCTGATCCTGTCGGCCCGCAGCGACATCGCCAGCAAGCTGCGCGGCTTCGAGCTGGGCGCGGTCGACTACGTCGTCAAGCCGTTCTCGCTCGACGAGCTGCTGGCGCGCGCGCGTCTGCACCTGCGCCGGACGCCCGAGGCCGTCGAGGAGGGCGTGCTGCGCGCCGGCGGGCTGGTGCTCGACCTCGCCCGGCGTCAGGCGCGGATGGGCGAAACCACAGCCGACCTGTCGGACCGTGAGTTCAGGCTGCTGCACTTCCTGATGCTGCACGCGGGCGAGGTGGTCAGCCGCCAGCGGCTGCTGTCCGAGGTCTGGGGCTTTGACTTCGACCCGCGCTCGAACCTGGTCGACGTGTGCGTCCGACGGCTGCGGCGCCAACTTGGCCCCGACGCCCCGATCGAGACGGTCCGCAAGGCCGGCTACCGAGCGGCCGCGTGAACGAGGTCGCCTCCAGCCAGGGGTTCACCTGGCTGCCGGCGCGACGCGGCCCGCTGGCGCTGCTGAGGGGGGGACATCGCGTAGAGATCGCCTGGGCGGCGTTCGCCGCGGGCAACTACGCCGCGATGATCGCGTGGCCGAGCTGGGAGACGATTCCGTTCCACTTCGTCTGGATCAGCCTCACCCTGGTGTACGGGTTCCGCGTCTGGTCGATGCGCAACACTCGGATCGTCCTGGCGAGCGTGATGGCGCTGACCGGCGCCTCGATCGGGCTCGACGCGTTCAAGGGGATCCAGCTGTGGGGCGAGCTGTTCGAGGTGCCGCTGATGGCGGCGATGTTCCTGGCGATGGTCTGGCATGCCAATCGGCGTGTGCAGGCGCTGCGCTTAGCTGCCGCGCAGACCGAGGAGACGCGCTCGCTGCTCGCACGCCAGGAGCGGTTCGTGCACGACGCGTCGCACGAGCTGCGCACCCCGGTGACGATCGCCCGCGGCCACCTGGAGCTGCTGTCGCGCCAGGAGGGCGAGTCCCCCGAGGTGGCGGTGGCGCTGGACGAGCTGGGCCGGATGGACTCGCTGATCGAGCGGCTGCTGGTGCTGGCGCGCGCCGACCAGCACGACTTCCTGATGCCGGCGCAGGTAGAGGTCGAGCCGCTGCTGGAGGACGTGTTCATGCGCTGGTCGGGGCTCGCGCCCCGCGCCTGGCGACTTGGACCGCTGGCGCAGGGTCGGCTGCTGGTCGATTCAGACCGACTGCGGGCGGCGCTGGACGCGCTGCTGGAGAACGCGGTCAAGTACTCGCAGCCGAACGCGGCGATCGAGTTGCGCGCCCGCTATCACGGCCATCACGAGGTCTGGATCGAGGTGCAGGACGAGGGCTGCGGAGTGCCGCCGGAGGCGCTGGAGCGGATCTTTGATCGCTTCGCACGGGCCGATTCCGCGCGCACGCGCTCGGCCGGCGGCGCCGGGCTGGGGCTGGCGATCGTGGACGCGATCGCGCGCGCTCACGGTGGCGAGTGCGGCGCCACGAGCAGCTGCGGCGGCTCGACGTTCGTGCTGCGGCTGCCGAACTTCACGCCCGCTCGCGCTCCAGCACGCTGATGTCGTGCGCGAGCGACTCGGGTGTGAGCTGGCTGGCCGGGTCGCCGATCCGCTCATAGCCGCGCTTGTCGATCAACATCACGAACGTGGAGTGGTCGAAGTGGGCGGACACCGGCTGGATCGCGTAGTCGTGCCAGATCCGACGCAGCGTCGCCGGCGGACCGGAGACGAAGTGCATCCGGCCGGTCATCTGGTGGCGCGCCAGGAACCAGCGACGGTTGCGGATCGTGTCCTGCAGCGGATCGACGCTGACCCCGATCACCGTCACGTTGCGGCCCGATCCAGGCAGGGCGTTGAGCGCGCCCTTGATCTGCTCGACCATGAACGGACATGTGTCCTTGCAGAGCGAGTGGATGAAGGTCAGCACGACGACGCGCCCGCGATCGTGTGACAGGGTGATCGGAAGGCCGTTCTGATCGCGCAGAGAGAAGTTCGCCGCGCGCACACCGGGAGGCATCGTCGCGCCGTCGAACTGCGAGCGCACCTGGGACGTCGTCGCGGCGGGCGAGGCGCTCGCGCCATGGCGGACGATCAGCACGACAGCGATCGCGGCGAGGAGGGCCACCAGCGCAACGACCATCGTCGCCTGCGCCCTGGGGCTCTCCGGCATCCCCGGATTCTCCCACAGCCGAGACAATGGACCCCGTGGACGAGGCCGCCGCACTGGCGCGGTCGCTCGCAGGAGCCGTGCGCGACGAGCGCGTGCTCGCCGCGATCGCGGCCGTGCCCCGCCACCCGTTCGTGCCCCAGTCCCTGCGCGACCGCGCTTACGAGGACGTGGCCCTGCCGATCGACTGCGAGCAGACGATCTCCCAGCCGCTGGTGGTCGCGCGGATGCTGGCGCTGCTGCAACTTCGAGGGGACGAGCGGGTGCTGGACGTCGGCACCGGCTCGGGTTGGCACGCGGCGCTGCTCGGGTGGCTGTCACGTGAGGTGTGGACGGTCGAGCGGCACCTGGCGCTGAGCGCAGCGGCGGCCGCCGCCCTGGCGCAGGTCGGCGCCGCCAACGTGACCTGCGTGATCGGCGACGGCTGCGACGGACTCCCAGAGCAGGCCCCGTTCGATGCGATCAACGTGGCGGCGGCCGCCGAGGACGACCTGCCCGCCACACTCGCGCGCCGGCTGGCGCCGGGAGGCCGGCTGGTGGCTCCGGTCGGACACGCCGATCGCCAGCATCTGGTGCTGGCGCGCAGGACCCGCGGGGGGATCGCGACCCGACGCCTGGATCCGGTCAGGTTCGTGCCGCTCCTGCGCGGGATCGCGGAGTGACGCTTGCGGACGAGCGCGCGGCGTCGCCCCCGAGGCGGGCGCGGATAACGTCGATCGCGACCGGACTCGAGTCGATCAGCACCCAGCGGCGCCCGAGCTCACGACAGACCGCGGCGAGCGTCCCCGATCCGGCGAACGGGTCCAGGCACCAGCCACCCGGACGGGAGGACGCCGCGACCAGCCGGCGCAGCACGCCGGCCGGCTTCTGGGTCGGGTAGCCGGTCTTCTCGGCGCCGTTGGTCGGCACGATCGTGTGCCACCAGACGTCGGTCGGTCGCTTGCCCCGGGCCGCCTTGGCGGGGCCGACGAGCCCTGGCGCCATGAACGGCTCTCGCTCGACAGCGTCCGCGTCGAAGTGGTGCGCACCGGGCGTGCGCACGTAGGCAAGGATCGTGTCGTGCTTGGCCGGCCAGCGCCGCCGCGGCTTGGCGCCGTAGTCGTAGGCCCAGATGATCTCGTTCAGGAAGGCGTCACGTCCGAACAGCTCGTCCAGCAGCAGCTTGCAGTAGTGCGCCTCGCGGCAGTCGATGTGGAAGTACAGCGTGCCGTGCGGGGCCAGCAGCTCGCGGGCACGGGCCAGTCGCGGCTCCAGGAAGCCGAGGTAATCGCCGAACTCGTCGTCGTAGCTGAGACTGGAGAGCAGGCGGGAGCGGTAGCGGCGCCCTCCGAAGCCGACCCGTGCGGCGCCGGCATCGGCGGTGGCCGCGATCGTGTCCCGCGTCCGGGCGCGCCCGGTGTTGAACGGCGGGTCCATGTAGACGAGGACGAACGACGCCGCCGGCAGGCGCTCCATCACCGGCAGGTTGTCGCCGGCGATCACAAGGTCGTCATCGAGGACCGGCGTCACGTCGGCGGCCTAGGGCGCAATGCGTCACGACGCTACCGCACGGCTCAGCCATGTGGGCGGTGCCACGAAGTCGGGTAGGATTGAGTCGGTGCTGTCCTCCCTGTACGCACGCGCGCGTGAGCACGCCGTCGCCCAGCGATTGTCGCGCACGCCG
>JBOGYE010000262.1:0-5475 GCA_050696635.1 Solirubrobacteraceae bacterium
GCCCACGGCGGGCGTCGACGCCGCCTGCCGCAACGCTACCGGGCCTGGGTTCCAGAGAAGATCGCCAAGCTCGCGCTCGCGCTGGACGGCGAGACCGCTGCCGCTGTGGAGCGGTCCGCGCAGTCAATCACGGCGCTGAACTCGCCCCCGGGCCAGCTCGCCCGCCTCGACGGGTTTGCGCGTCAGTTGCTGCGCGGCGAGGCGCTCGCGTCCTCGCGGATCGAGGGACTGGAGCTCTCGCACCGGCGTCTGGCGCTGGCGGCGGCCGGGATCGGTCGTGACGATCGGGCCGCCGAGATCGTCGGGAACCTGACCGCGATGCAACGCGCGATCGAGCTCGCCACCGAGGAGCGCTTCACCGTCGAGATGATCGAGGAGATCCATCGGATCCTCTTTGGGCAAACCGTGCATGCGGCGAGCAGCGGGCGGGTGCGCGGCACGCAGAACTGGATCGGGCGGCCGGGCAGCACGCCGGTCAACGCGGATTTTGTGCCGCCGCCGGTCGAGCGGATCCGCCCGTTGCTTGAAGACCTGTGCGCGTTCATCGAGCGCGAAGACCTGCCGGCCCTGGCGCAAGCCGCGATCGCACACGCGCAGTTCGAGACCATCCATCCGTTCGGCGACGGCAACGGCCGCGTCGGACGCTGTCTGATTCACGTCGTGCTCCGCGGCCGCGGACTCGCGCCGCGCTGCGTGCCGCCGATCAGCCTGATCCTGGCCGCCAGGGTCAAGCGGTACGTCGACGGCCTGATCCTCTACCGAGAAGGGCACATCAACGAGTGGACGCGATTCTTCGCCACCGTCGCCGACACAGCGGCCGACCAGTCCGAACGCCTGGCCGCTGAGATCGCCGATCTCCAGGCCGAGTGGCTGTCGCGGTTTGACCGGCCACCCCGCGCAGGATCCGCGGCCCGCAAGCTCATCGACGCGCTCCCCGAACAACCCGTCCTGGACACCGCCCGCGCGCAACAGGTGGCTGGGGATGTCTCAGACGTCGCTGCCGGCCGCGCTCTGAGAACTCTCGAAGAACACCACATCCTCAGCCGCATCACCAAGCGGGTTCGCGGCCGCGTCTGGGAGGCAGCCGAGCTCTTCGAGCTGATCACCAGCTTCGAGCAGGATCTGGCCAACCTTCCCTAATTCGATAAGGGCTTGCTTCGGGCACCGCGGTCAGCGGTGCTGGGCGCGGTCTTTGAGGTAGTCGGCGAATAACGCGTCGACCATCTTCCACTCCTGGCGGGCGGTCAGGTGCTTGACCAGGCCCGCGTCGGCCATCTCGTTGAGGGCCGTGGCCATGTTCGTGCTGTTCTTCTGTCAGCGGTACGGCGGCTCGCCGCACGCGACCGCCGTGGCGACGGTGAGCGCGATTCGGTTGACCGCCCGCGTGGAGATCTTGCGGATCGACTCCGCCATCGCCTCATTGCGCCACATCGTCATGGACGACGAGCTGACGATGCTCATCGGCCCACGCCTGACGGGGCGCTGCTGGAGATCGGTGTCCTCGACCTCCTTGGAGATGACCCCGTCGCCATCCACGCCATGCCACTACGCCCAAAGTTCCATCGCGTCCTCGAATCGAGGGGACCACCGTGCCCTACACAGACGACCAGATCGAGCGAGCTGCCCAGCGCTTCGAGCGGCTCGCTGACGAGCTGAACCCCGCCCCGGCGGACGTTGAGGACAGCACCGACCTTCGGGCCATTGCCGTCGCAGCCGAGACGGCGCGCGTAGACGAGGCCCGACTCCGAGAGGCCGTCGACATTGCGAGGGCCCACGGTAGATCCTGGAACCACATTGCCGTAGCCTTGGGAGTGTCTCGCCAGGGCGCCCGTCAGCGCTTCGCTCACCCCGACGCCCGAGCGGTCCCGTAACCCGATCGCTCCCAGGAAGAGATGTCGGCCGATAGTGCCACCGTCGACGGGGAGCGCGCCTACGGGATCAGCTCGGTCGCGGCTGGGAGCGCTTGGGCGAGTGCCTGGTCGAAGGTGCCCAGTTTGCCGCCGCGGCTGGCGGCGAGGGCTGCGAGGTAGGCATCGGTGAGCTGCCGGTGGCCGAGGACGTGCTCGATGCTCGCGGCGGTGTAGGAGATCGAGTCCTCCCAGAACTCGCACCGCGGCGCAGCGTGCACGCCGGCGAGAACGGTCGCCGCGGTCGCTTGGCTCTCGCCGACGCGGATCAGGTAGCGGAGCATGGCGCCCTCGACGATCGGGCAGAGTGCGATCCGCTCAAGGTCTGCCACCCACGCCGCGGCCCTGGGATGGTGCTCATGGTCATAGATCACGAGCGCGATCAGCGCGTCTGCGTCCAGCAGGTAGGTGGTCACTCGTCGTCGAGCACGTCGGCCACCTCGGCGGCGCTCACGCGGCGGCCCAGGCTGATCACGGGGAAGCCGGTCGCCGGGTCTGTTGCGAGCTTGACCGGCTCGCCGACGGCAGCCAGGCCGCGGACCGTCAGCTCCGCCAGCACCGCCGACAGCGACTGGTTGCGTTCCCGGGCCAGCTCGCGAGCCCGCCGGTGCACCGCCGGCGGCAGATCGACCGTGGTTCGCATCCCTGCATCATAGGCGCATCATGTCTGATGCAACGCCCGAGTCCAGCGCGGACGCCGACCGCCTTTCAGGCGTCGAGCAGACATCTCCAGCGCAGCCCCGGGTAGCGGCCGAAGCCGCGGTCAAACGTGACCAGCTGCGCGCTCTGCTCAAGCGCGAGCGCGGCCAGGTACGCATCGGGCACGAGATTGCCGCGCAGCCCGAGATCCCGACAGAGCTCGGCGAAGCGCGGCCAGTGCGTGCCGCCGGCTCGAACCAGCTGTGCGGGCGGCTCGAGCAGCACATCCAGGTAAGCGAGCACTGCCTTGGTCGTGTCTGGCCGTACGAACACGCGGACGTTGGTGGCCAGGCGCACCACGCCCGCCAGGGCGACGTCGCTCAGACCGAGCACTTCGCTTGAGCTGCGCGCCCGCTCCAGGAACGCGCGCGCCGGGCGGTGGTGGTCATGGTCTGAGCGAAACCCCGCCAGCAGCACGTTGACGTCAGGCAGCAGCACGATCGTCGTCCGCAGCGTCAAGCAACGATGCGTTGGACGCCGGGTCGATCCCCGGCTGCAGGCCTCCGTCCACCCTGGACACCGGCAGCCGGCGCCGACGCGCCCGCCCCGCCACGGCGCCGCCCAGCCGCAACCGCAGCCCGTCGGCCAGCAGCGCGGTCAGTGTGGTGCCCTCCCGAGCCGCTCGCTGGCGCGCCTGTCGCAGCAGCTCGTCGGGCAGATCAACCGTGGTGCGCATGCAGCAAGATTACCATTCCAATGCATAAAGCTGCATGACCGAGTCTCGACACACACTTGCGTGCTGCCACGATGTATGCTACGTACATCGCCAGACGTACTCAAATTTACCTTCACGACGATCAGAGCGAGCGAATCACGGAGCGATCCCGGCAGCTCGGGACCACCAGATCGGCGCTGATTCGCGACGCTATCGATGCCTACCTGTCGCCTACCTCCGGCGAGGATGCGGCGATCGCGAGTTTGCGTGCGGCGGTCAGGGAGGCCGCGGGCGCTGCGCCCGACCTTCCCGCGGGCGCCGACTACGTCGAGCAGTTGCGATCGATCGAGAGCGAGCGCCACCGCGATCACGACCGGCGCCGCTGAGCATGCATCTGCTCGATACCTCGTTGCTGATCGACGTGCTGCGCGGGTCAGAGGTCGCCGCGGGCTGGATGGGTTCGTTGAGCGAGGTTCCATCGTGCTCGGAGCTGACGCGCGCTGAGATCCTCCGCGGAGTGCGCTCGGCTGAGCGCTCCCGCACCGAGCGGCTCCTCGGCTCACTTCGCTGGGTGGCCGTGGACGAGTTCGTCAGTCGCCGCGCGGGCGAGCTCGGCAGGCAATACAGACGCAGCCATCCCGGCTTGAGCATCGTCGACTTCGTGATCGCTGCGACGACCCAGCTGATCGATGCCGACCTTGCCACCGCCAACGTTCGCCACTATCCGATGTTCGCGGGCCTCGCTCCGCCCTACGCCGGCTGAGATCCGCCGGGAGTTCTGGGTCAACCTCCGAGCCCGCTCGGAGTCGGTCAGCTTGACGGCCGAGGTCCGCTGAGCGATCTCCCAACAGTATGATGAAGGTATGCGACGGTCACGAGTGACGGTCACCGTTCATCCGGAGGTGCTGGCGACCGCCGAGGAGGAGGTCGCTGCAGGTCGCTCCTCGTCGGTCAGTGCCTGGGTTGACGAAGCGATGCAGGAGAAGGCACGGCGCGAGGATCTGGTTGCCCTGCTAGGCGAGATGCGCGCGGAGAACGGGAAGGCGACCACTGAAGAAGACGCGTGGGCCCGACAGGTTCTGGGGCTGTAGTCCTCGACGCCGGTGCGCTCGTCGCCTTCGAGCGCAACGACCGTCGAGTGCGCACGCTGATCGAGCTCGCATCAGAGCACGGTAGGCCGTTGCACGTTCCGGCTGGAGTCATCGGTCAGGTCTGGCGTGACGGGTCCCGCCAAACGCGTCTTGCCCGGCTCGTGAACTCGGGCCTACTGGACGTGGGGGCGCTGGACCTCGATGAGGCACGAGCCGCAGGGGTGGTGTGCGGCGCCACCGGGACCGCCGATGTCATCGATGCGAGCGTGGCGCTCCTCGCTCGGCGCCACCGAGCCGTTGTCGTCACCAGTGATCCGGCCGATCTGCACCGGCTGGACCCGAGCCTCACATTCGTCGCCTGCTGAACGCTCGCATCGGCGGCTGAGGCCGGCAGTCGGCCCATCGTGTGAGCAGATGCCGTTCAGCGGACGATCTCGATCCAGTCAAGCGGTCGCCCGCACAGCGACCGCCAGTCCGACGGCGCGACCTGCGAGACCGGCGGCACCGCCGGGCCGCGCAGCAGCAGCACCGGGCCGATCGTGCGGTTGGTGCCCGCGTCGCCGGGCGCCAGGTCATCGCCGGGGCGCACTACCGCCACCTCGTGGCGGCCGGCGCTGAGCGTCACCTCCCCGACCCGCGTGATCTGCCCCGGCGGCCCGAGGTCGTAGGACAGCGTGCCGACATCGACCCCGTCGATCTGGAAGTGCAGCGGGCGGCTGATGTCGCCGCCGGCGAGCACCTCGTAGCGGCCCGTGACCGGAACGCTGACCGGCGCGGCGACGACGCCGGGCTGCTGGCGGGTGATCAGCGCGTAGGGGTCGCCGGCCAGCTCGCCCCAGTTGGGCGGGTGCGTCGCCTGGGCGGGGAGCAGCGCCGGGATTGGCGGGCGCACCACGTAGGCGAGGCGCCCGCCCTCGGCGCGCGCCCGCCGCGCCGCACGGCGCACTGCCGAGCAGCGCGGCACCGAGCCGGGATACAGCGGGCCGCCGAGCGGGATGTGCTCCAGGACGTCGGGGCTGGCCTCCCGTCGCCAGACGTCGTAGTAACGGCCCTGATAGGCGAGCCGGTAGTTGGCCGGCGGGCGCGACGCCAGCGCGGCGTTCCCGATCACCAGCAGCCGGAA
>JBOGYE010000263.1:0-13837 GCA_050696635.1 Solirubrobacteraceae bacterium
CACGGGCGTGATCGAAGCCGCGGTGCAAGCCGTCGAAACCGTCGATCGCTGCCTGGGCGAGGTCGTCGAGGCCGTGCTCGGGTCCGGCGGGGCATGCCTGATCACGGCCGACCACGGCAACGCGGACCACATGCTCGAGCCCGACGGCTCGCCCAACACCGCCCACTCGCTCAACCCGGTGCCCGTCATCGTGACGGTTTCCGGCCTGTCTTTGCGCGACGGGGGGGTGCTGGCCGACGTGGCGCCGACGCTGCTTGAGCTGCTCGGGATCGAGCAGCCGGCCGCGATGACCGGCCGCTCGCTGATCGTCGGCTGAAGGCGGCCGCTGGCCGTCGGGCCGCCGGGTGAGCCGGTCCTGAGCCCTCAGCCGGTTGCAGGATGCGTCGGCGTCGACCCGTTCGGCATCAGCAGGTCGAAACCGTCCGGGGTGTTCAGCATCCCGGGAGCGTGGCCGGGATGGCCGGTAATCCCGTATTGCCACACGATCGCCTTGGTGGTGGGGTCGATCGCCAGCATCCGGTGGTTGTAGTCGTCGTTGATCATGAACACGCCGTTGGGCAGCCGCTCGGCGAGCGACGGCTGGTTCAGCGCGCCCGGCCCGCTGGTCACGTCGTAGCGGTACAGGATCCGTCCGGAGCGGTTGAACTCGAGCAGCTGCCCGGGGGTGGAGTAGTCGGCCACCAGATAGCGGTCGGGGCCGAGCTGCTGGGGGTCTGATGGGTAGGCGATCGGCAGATGCACAGTCCACACGAGCCGGCCGCTCCGGGTGTACTCGGAGATCCACGAGCCGGTGATCTCGGACACCAGCAGGTTGCCGTCGGCCAGCGGCGTATCGCCGTTCGGGGTGCCCATCGAGCTGGGCGGGTTGTGCGAGCAGACCCCGTTGGTGCCGATCTGGCTGGCGACGGTGCGGTTGTTGTTGATCACGAGCACGCGGCAGTTGAAGGCGTCGGCGACCGTGATCTGGCCGTTTGGCAGCAGGTAGGCGTCGTCAGGCTCGTGCAGGTAGCCGCGCCCGGTGCCGGACTGCTTCGGATGGCCGTACTCCCAGACGATCCTGCCGGATGGAAACGCGACCTCCTGCAGGGTCTCGTTCTGTTCCTGGTTGGTGATGATGGCGGTCCCGTGGCGGATGAAGAAGGCGTCGTCGGGGAAGTAGAAGCCGAAGCGGTCGTGCGGCGTCGTGGCGGAGGGGAAGCGCCACTCGACCTTCATCGCCGGGCTCATCAGCAGCAGCCGGTTGTTGGCGCGGTCGGCGATCAGCAGCTTGGCGCCGAAGTAGGGCGAGCCGGCGCCGGGCGCGCCGGCGGTGCCGAACGAGGCGTTGCGCTCGATCATCTGCACGACCGACAGCTGCGTGCCGCCCGATTCGCCCCCCACCAGCCATGCCCGCGATCCCAGCACCGTGACCCCCGCGTGCGAGACCGGCACCTGCAGGGACCCGGCGACCAGCGCCCGGCCGGTCGATGGGTCGAAGGCCCAGATCGTTTTGAGAGTGTCCAGACCGCCCGAGCCGCGCGAAGACACCTGCGGCTCCAACTGGGTGGTACCAACGCCCGTGCGCGAGCGCTGCCGCGCGCTCGTGTCGCCGCCGGCGAGGTAGATCGTGCCGCCGAGCACGACGGCGGCGCTCGCCTCGAGCGGCTCGGGCAGATGGGCCACGACCTTCGCCGTGCGGGTCGCGGGGTCGACGACCTGGACGTCGTTGACCGGTGGGCCGGCCGCCGGGCCCGCGACCGACTCGCCCCCGAACACGTACAGCTTGCCGCCGAGCGCCGCCACGGCCGGATAGCGCACCGGCACCGGCAGCGCTGCGACGCTCTGGAACGTGCGTCCGTTGGTCGTCGCCAGCACGGTCGGATCCGGCCGGCTGCCCGTGAAGCCGCCGACGACATACGTGGTGTGGCCGATCGTTGTCGCCTGCGCGTCGGAGCGCGGAGTCGGGAGCGCGCCGGCGGCGCTCGGCCCCGCCGGGAACTCCTGGACCGCCGCCGTGGTCGCCGGCGAGCCGCCGCCGAATACCAGGCCACGACCGCCGACGATCGCGCCGGCGGCGTCGTGGACGCCGGCATGGAGGGTCCCGATCTGGTGCAGCCCGCCGTTGCCCGTGTCGAGCGAGAAGATTCCGTTCGCCGACGTCGATCCGTTCAGGCCGCCGAGCAGCACGAGCCTGCGGCCCCGGCCGGGCAGCGCGATCTCACGGCTGATCGGGGCCGACAGACGCCAGGGGAGCAGGCCCGACTCGACCGCGGCCGGCTGCGCCCGACGCGCCGCCTTCTGCGCCGCGGCACGCGCGCGCCGAGCGCTAGGGCTGCCGGCCCGGGCGGGCGAGTGGGGGGCGCTTCCCGCGCCGAGCAGGATCCAGGCCGCCAGTCCGACGGCGACGATCGGCGCGATGAGCACCAATGCCCGCTGGGCGGCCAATATGCGCCGGCGTCGGCGCCGGCGGCGCGGCGGCTGGCGGCGCGCGGTGTCTCTTTCAGGGCTCATCGCGGGTGTTGGCGGGACGGCCTACTACGCGGCGGACCGTACCGGTGCGGGTGGACGCGGCCGCCGCTGCGGCGCGGCCGTGCGGAGCGCGGTGCGATGCATCGCGTCCATAGCCGACGCTATCAGGTCGCCAGGCTGCTGATGGGGCCTGCGGCCAATTCGAACGGGATTTTCACATTTACGAACAATCTGAGCATGCTAGACTCAGATTTTATTATCGTCCAAGAATGAGGTGTGAGATGGCATTGATTCGTTGGGAGACCCAGAGCGAGCTGCACCGGTTGTTCAACTCGCTGTTCGACACCCCGACCGTGGCGGGCGTGTCCGCGCCGCGGCGCTGGGTGCCTGCGATGGACGTGGTCGAGTCCCAGGACCAGTACGTGCTGCGTGCCGACCTGCCGGGCCTGTCGCAGGACGACGTCGAGATCGAGCTGCACGGAGACGTGTTGACGATCTCCGGCGAGCGCCGCAGCGAGCACGAGTCCGACCGCGGCGGCTACCGCCGCGTCGAGCGCAGCTGGGGCAGCTTCCACCGCTCGCTGAGCCTGCCGGACGGTGTCGACTCAGACGCGGTCCAGGCGTCGTTCGAGCGGGGCGTGCTGGAGGTCAAAGTCCCCAAGCCCGAGCAGCGCAAGCCGCGCCGGGTGGCGATCTCGGTTGCCGGCGGCGAGCCGCAGGCGGTCGAGGAGGCTGCCGACGGCGCCACGGGGGGCGACCACGCCGCGGCGTAGTCGCGGGACGTCAGGGTAACGGTGGTCCCGGGCGGCCGGTCGCCCGAGACCGCCGGCTATCCGAGACTCGGCATCAGCGCGTGATCCCCGTATGCCCCAGCGAGTAGCGTCCGGGCTGCGGCCAGACGCAGAGGCCGTGCGGCCCTGAGCCGACCGGAATCGCGGCGCGCAACCGTCCGGTCCGCGTGTCGATCGCGTAGACGACGCTGTTGTAGCGCCCGCTCAGCCACAGCGTGCGCCCGTCCGCCGACACGCCCCCCATGTCCGGACTGGCCGGAAGCGGCAGCTGCCAGGTGTGAACGACACGCCTGGTCTTGAAGCTGACGACCGACACCGACCCGGCCTGGCGGTTGGAGACATACAGCACCCGGGCGTTGCGGCTCGGGTACAGGCCGTGCGCGCCGGCGCCGGTGCGCAGGAAGCCGATCACGCGGAACGTGGCCGGATCGATCTCCCAGACGCCGCCGAGCAACTGGTCGGCGACGTACAGCGTGCGCCCGTCGGGCGACAGCTTGACGTCCTGCGGCGCCGACCGGCCTTGGTTGAGCGTCAGCGTCCGCACCACCCGCAGCCGATCGATGTCGACCTCGATCATCCGCCCGGCGAACTCGCAGCTGGCATACATGTAGCGCCCGTCGGCGGAGAAGTCGGCATGATCGACCCCCCGGCACTGGGGGACGTACAGGGAGTGCAGCAGGCGCATCGTGCGCGGATCGCGGAAGTCCAGGCGCTGGAGGCGCTCGGCGACGACGATCGCGTAGCGACCGTCGGTCGTGAAGTAGAGGTTGTAGGGATCCTCGACCTGGATCGGGCGGCCGGGAAGGCCCGTGCGCGGATCGATCGGCGTGAGGCTGTTGCCGAGGTCGTCGTCGACATACAGCGTGCGCAGGTTCCAGGCCGGCGTGACGTGCTGCGGCAGGGCACCGACCGGGAACTGCCTGATGATCTTCAGCGTCCGCTGGCTGATCTCGGTGACGGTGTTCGAGAGGCTGTTGGGCACGTATACGATCGCCGGGTCGCCTGCAACGGCCGGACTGAGGTCGCGCGGACCGGTGTCGGCGTAGATGTTGCGCTCCCGTGGGGGGCGAGCCCTGGTCCGCGTGGCGCTGGCGGTGGTCGTGGCGCGCGTCGGCGGTGGCGGCCTCGTCTGTGTGGTGCTGAGCGAGGCGTGCGAGCCGCCGCAGCCGGCCAGTACCGCGGCGACGGCCAGCACGGCGGCGGCCGCCCCGGCCGATGCAGGTCGCGGGCGCGTCCAGTGCCCCGGCCGCGCTCCACCCTCGTCGTCGATCGAGCGGCACCGGGGCACGGAGACAGTGTGCCCGGTTTTGCGGTCGGCTATTCCGACGCGTGGGCGGCGGTGTCGGCCGCTAGAACTCGCGAACGCGTGCACTAGATTCGAGTCCAGGTGCCCTCAGCCTCCAGAGCCTCCGGTACCGCGCGTGCCTGCCTGCTCGCGTTATCCGCCGGCCTCGCGGTGGCCGGCTGCGGCGGTTCGAGCCGCCACGGGTCGGCGTCCACATCGCGCCCGCCGCGCCCCGCGCGCTCCGGGCAACCTCCGGCGCGGGCCGGGCATCGCTCCACGCGCCACCGGCGCCTGACCGCGGATCTGCGGCTCGACTACCGCTCGCTGTACTCCCTGCCCGCGGCGATCCGCGACCCGGCGACGGCCGTGCTGGGCGCCGGGCGCTTCGCACTGCTCGGTGGGCTCGACGCGGCCGACGTGTCAAGCGCCGCGATCGAGGTCGCGGACGCGCACCGAGCCGCGAGTGCCGGCAGCCTGCCAGGACCTCAGCACGATGCCCAGGCGGCGGCGATCGGCGGCGACGTGTACGTCTTCGGCGGCGGCTACACCACCGAGCTCGATCACATCCTGCGCTGGGATCCGGCGACCCGGACGGTCGCTGAGGTCGGTGCGCTGAGCGTGCCGCAGTCAGACGTCGCGGTGGCCGCGTGGAGCGGCACCGCCTACATCGTCGGCGGTTACGACGGCACCGACTACCTGAACACGATCGTCGCCTGGCAGCCGGGAGGCAGGCCGACGGTGCAGGCTCGCCTGCCGGTCGGGCTGCGCTATGCGGCGGCGGCGGTCTCGGGCGGCGGCCTGCTCGTGATCGGCGGCTCGACCCCGGCAGGGGCGAGCGATGCGATCTACCGCTTCGACCTGAGCACGCACCGCGTTCGCCGGATCGGGACGCTTCCGCATCCGACCACGCACGGCGGCGCGGCGGCGCTGCGGTCGACCGTCTACTTCGTCGGAGGGCGCGGCGACGCGCTCGATGCGCAGACCGATGCGATCTATGCGATCGATCCGCTGACGGGTGCCGTGCGCCGCGCCGGGCGACTGCCGGTGCCGACCTCCGACGCGGCCGTCGTGGCGCTCGATGACGGAATCGTCGTCGCCGGAGGGCAGTCGCCTTCAGGGGTGCGCAGCACGGTCGGCGAGTTGGTCGCGGCCGCTGGGTGACCCAGGCCGGCGGGCGCGGCGTGCCTTCGCGGACCCTCAGCCCCTGCCCCGTTCGACGCGGTAGATGTAGGCGACCACCGCGGCCAGCTGCCCTCGCGAGAGGGGGCGGTCGGGGGCCGGCATCTCGATCGCGAACTGGAGCAGCTCGGCGCGGGTTGCGTGGAGGTCACGCAGATCCCCGCCCTGGCGCCTGGGGTCGTAGCGACCGTTCAGCGAGTGACAGACCGAGCACTCGCTCGCGAACACGGCGCGACCGGACGCCGGCCGGGGCGTGGCCGAGGCGCAGCCGGCCGCGGCCGCGGCCGTGCACGCGCACGCCGCCGCGGTCAGCGACAGGGCCAGCGCGCGGCGAATCGCCATCGGCGCAGCGTACGCGCCGCGTCGGGTCGGGTCGTCAGTTACGCCCACCCACTCGTCCGGCCGTCAAGGGACTTCCGGAACGCTGCACTATGGTCCGCGCCGTGTTCAGGATCGACGCGCGCTGTCCGGACTCGCTCGCGCGGCGCGGGGTGCTGTCGCTCGCCCACGGGGAGGTGCAGACGCCGGCATTCGTGCCGCTGGCGACCCGCGGCGCGGTGAGGACGCTCGAACCCCGTGACGTCGCCGCGCTCGGCTACGAGATGGTGCTCGGGAACACGTTTCACCTGATGCTGGCGCCCGGCCCCGAGCTGGTGCGCCAGCTCGGAGGACTGCACGAGCTGATGCGCTGGGAGCGCCCGATCATCACCGACTCTGGAGGGTTCCAGGTCTTCTCGATGGGCCATGGCGGGGTCGCTGACGAGATCAAGGGGCGCGGAGCGCGCGGCCCCGCGGGCGCGAGTGGACCCGGCGGCAGGATTCTGGCGATCGAGGAACAGGGGGTCCGGTTTCGCTCCTACATCGACGGCGGTGAGCGGTTCATGGCTCCGGAGACCTCGATGGCCGTGCAGGCCGCACTCGGCTCCGACATCGCGCTCGTATTCGACGAGTGCACGCCGTATCACGTCACCCGCGACTACACGGCGCGCTCGATGGAGCGCACCCACCGCTGGCTGGAGCGCTGCCTGCAGTGGCATCGGGATCACGGCCCGCGCGACCAGGTCGTCTACGGGATCGTGCAGGGCGGCGTCGAGCGAGACCTGCGGGTGCAGTCCGTAGGCGCGGTCGCCGTGAGCGGCTGCGACGGGATCGCGATCGGCGGCTCGCTCGGTCGCGACAAGGCCCAGATGCACGAGGTCGTGGGCTGGTGCACGGCCGATCTCGAGCGCGCGGCTCCCGACCGGCCGCGCCATCTGCTCGGGATCGGCGAGGTCGACGACCTGATCGTCGGCGTCCAGGCAGGGATCGACACGTTCGACTGCGCGATGCCGACCCGCCTGGCGCGTCACGGCGTGGCGCTGATCCCCGACCCCGGCTCGCGCTGGCGACTGGACGTGGCCAAGGGGCGCTGGCGCCATTCGCCCGAGCCGCTGCTGGACGGCTGCCCGTGCCCGGCTTGCGCGGGCGGTTTCTCCCGCGCCTACCTGCACCACCTGCTGCGCGCCCGCGAGCCGACCGCGCTGCGGCTGCTGACGCTGCACAACCTCGGTTTCATCGCTCGCCTGATGGAGGACCTGCGCGCCGCGATCAAGGCCGGCCGGCTGAGCCAGATGGCGGCCGCGCTGCGGTCCGGCGGCGCCCCTGGCACCCTTACTTCGTGTACTGGCTGATCAGGCTCTGAAGCTGATGGATCGCGCTCTGCGCGTCGTTGGTGATGATCTTCTGGGCGTGGACGACCGTCTGCGAGGTGCCGTTGGAGATCGTCAGCGCCGCGATCACGATCAGCGCCAGCACCCCGAGGATCGCCAGCAGCGCCAGCACACGGCTCAGGCCGCGTCCACGCCGGGCTGCTGGCTCGCGCTCGCGACGGTCGTAGGCGACGGCGGCTTGCGCGGGCCGGCGGGCCGGGACCTGCCGGGGCGCGCGCGCGGTCTGTCCGGTGCGCTCCGAGGGGCGTGGAGCGACCCGCGTCGAAGCGCTGCGTGGCCCGCTGACGACCCGAGTCTGGGCGGTCAGGCCGATCGTCGCCTCCTCGGGCGCGATCCCCCGGGCGCCGTCCGCCAGCGACTCCGCCAGCGCCGCGGCGTCGGCAGGGCGGGCGCGCTGGTCGATCGCCAGCGCTGCCGCGATCGCCCGGGCGAGCGCGTGCGGGACCTCGGGACGCAGCTCGTCCAGGGGGATCGGAGCCTCTCGCTGCTGCTTGAGCGCCAGCTCCGACAGCGAGCTGGCCTCGTACGGCAGCCGGCCCGCGATCAATTGGTAGGTGACGACTCCGAGCGAGTACAGGTCGGCCTGCGGACCGGCTTCGTCGCCCCGCGCCTGCTCCGGTGAGAGGTATGCCGCGGTGCCGAGCACCGATCCGGCCTGGGTGATGCTCGACTGATCGGTCGCGCGCGCGATCCCGAAGTCGGCGAGCTTGACCACATCGGAGTCGGACACCAGCAGGTTGCCCGGCTTGACGTCACGGTGCACGACGCCGTTGCGGTGTGCGTAGTCGAGCCCGCGGCAGGCCTGGCTGACGACCTCGAGCGCCCGCGCGACCGGCAGCTTGCCGTGGTCGCGCAAAAGCTCGGCGCAGGAGCTGCCGCTGACGTGCTCCATCACGATGAAGTGCTGGTGGTGCCCAGAGTCGAATCCGAAGTCGAACACCTGGACGATGTTGGGGTGAACGAGCCGCGCCGCGGCGAGCGCTTCGCGCCGAAAGCGCGACACGAACGTGGGGTCGTCGGCGAGGTGCTCGGCCAGCAGCTTCAGCGCGACGTATCGCTCCAGGCGCGAGTCGAACGCCAAGTGGACCGTCGACATGCCGCCCACTCCGAGGCGCCCCTCGATCCGATACCTGCCGGCGATCGTCGTCGTGCCAGTCACTGTCCGTTGCCGTTTCCGTTGCCCGGTCCGGCGCCCGCAGCGCTCGTCGTGCCCAAGCCTGCGCCACCGTTGCTGCTGGTCGATTTACCCGCGCTGCTGCTCGTGGTTGCGCCGTGGGTGGAGGTGGGCGACGAGCTGGTCGACGTTGGCGAGCTTGACGTGCTCGTCGAGCTGGAGGTGCTGGGCGAGCTTGAGGTGCTGGGCGAGCTCGAGTGGCTCGAGGTGCTGGGCGAGCTGGAGTGGCTCGAGGTGGTGCAGTGCGCGGCGGCGAGCTGGCCGACCGTCCCGGCGCCCTGGGCGAGGTTCTGCACCACGGTCTGGTTGACCGTTGACGGCAGGTTCGAGATCAGGTTGTTGAGCGAGGTCTCCGCGCCGGCGACCTGGTCGCAGTGGCCGGAGGCCAGGGCCGACGAGATCGCTCCGACCTGGCTTGCGAGGCTGGAGGACTGGTTGGCCGACAGCAGGCCGCTGCTGCCGCCACAGGCGACAACGAACGCGACCGCGAACCCAAGGGAGCCGGCCAGCAGTGCTCGGGAGCGCAGGCCCATGCCGGGCGA
Organism: Solirubrobacteraceae bacterium; assembly: GCA_050696635.1. Lineage (GTDB taxonomy): Bacteria > Actinomycetota > Thermoleophilia > Solirubrobacterales > Solirubrobacteraceae > Palsa-465. The sequence goes on from JBOGYE010000263.1 coordinate 9,129, forward strand.
CTTTAGCCGAGCTACCAGGCGCTGGTCGCCGCCCTACTGCCCGTATTGCAGCCGCTCCGCGAGCGAGTCGGGCAGCCGAGCGGCGCGAATCGCGGCCGCCGCAGCGGCGATGTCGTAGTCGGTGCGCCGGAAGACCGCGCTCCACCGATCGAGGTCCAGCTCGACCCAGGACGCACGGGGGTCGCCGTCACGCGGCTGGCCGACACTGCCCGGGTTGACGAGCCACTCGCCATCGTCGAGGTCGACCTGCTCGTCCTGGGCGCGGGTCTGCCCGGTGGCGGCTGCGCCCGGCGCGCGGGAGAACGACAGCGCGACATGCGAGTGGCCGATCAGCGCCACTCGATGCGTCTGCGCGTCGAGGCACAGCTCTGCCTGCAGCGGCGACAGCACGTACTCCCAGACCGGATCGCGGGGACTGGCGTGATACAGACCGGCCGGCTGATCGACGTCCATCGGCTTCAGCGCGCTCAGGTAGTCGCGCGTCTGGACTGAAATGCGGTCGCGGGTCCAGCCGGCGGCCAGCGCCGCGCCCCGGGAGAACTGCGCCAGCGGGATCGCTCCGGTGACTCCGAGGTCGTGGTTGCCCGCCAGGCACACGGCGGCGTGCTCGCGCGCCAGTTCGACGCAGGCGTCCGGTTCGGCGCCGTAGCCGACCAGGTCTCCGAGGCACCAGAGCTCGCGGCAGTCGGTCTCCTCGATCGCGTCGAGCACCGCTTCGAACGCATGGCGGTTGCCATGGATGTCGGACACGATCGCGACGCGCATCACTTACAGTCTCGCGGGTGAGCGGAGCGTCGGTCCTGCGGTCGCTGTGGCCCGTGGGGGTCGCGACCGTCGCTGCGGAGGGCGGCCGCCGGCTGCTGACCCCCCGAGCGGCTGTGCCCGCGCCCGCCCGGGTTGACCTTCGCGACCACTTCAGCGAGGCGGAGATCGAGCGGGGCCGCCGCTACGCTCGTCCGCAGCTGGCGCTGGCGCTGGGTGGCGGGGCGCTCGAGTTGGCGACCCTGGCATGGCTGGTCCGCCACCCGCCGCGGCCCCTGGCGCGCGCGTGGCGACGGCCGGTGGCGGGCGCGGCCACGACCACCGCCGCTCTGTCGGCGGCGCTCGTGGCGCAGGGCCTGCCGCTGCGCGCGCTGGCCCGCCGGCGGGCGCTGGCGGTCGGCTTGGACACGCAGAACTGGGGCGCGTGGGCTGCCGATGGCGCCAAGGCGGGGGCGATTCGCACCGGATTCTCGGCGGCCGCGGGCGCAGCCGTCACCTGGATCGCGCGCCGTCATCCGCGCGACTGGTGGGCGCCGGCGGCGGCCGGATGGGTCGGGTTCGGCGCCGCGCTGGCGGCGCTCGCGCCGGTGCTGCTCGATCCGATCTTCAACGCCTTCACGCCACTGCCCGACGGCGAGACCCGCTCGGACGTGCTGGCGCTCGCGCGCGACGCGGGCGTCGCCCTCGGCGAGGTCTATTGCGTGGACGCCAGCCGGCGCACCAGCGCCGCCAACGCCTACGTGTCCGGGATCGGCCCCAGCCGGCGCGTGGTCCTGTTCGACACGCTGCTGGATCGCTACAGCCGCGATGAGATCCGACTGGTGGTCGCCCACGAGCTCGCCCACGTCCGCCACCGCGACGTGCTGCGGCTGCTGGCGTTCGTTGGGGTCGCCTCGCCCGCGAGCGCGCTGGCCGTGCAGCGGCTCAGCTGGGAGCTGTCGCCCGCCCGCGCAACGCCCGCGGCGCTGCCGGCCGTAGCGCTCGCGGCCGCGCTGGTGACGCTGCCACTGGGGCTGATCGGGAGCCGCCTGTCACGCGCGATGGAGCGGCGTGCGGACCACTTCGCGCTGACGCTGGTGGGCTCGCCGGACGCATTCGTGTCGTTCGAGCGCACGATCGCGCTGCAGAACCTGGCCGATCTCGATCCGCCCCGCTGGGTGGCGCGTCTGCTGGCCACCCACCCTCCGACCGCGGAGCGGATCGGAGCGGCGATCGCCTTCGCACGCGCCACCGCGTAGCCGAGCGGGGGTCAGATACCAATCTCGGTCCGGCGCTGCCTGTTTGTCGCATTACCCCCGGTGAGCGGGGGCCGGACGCCAATCTCGAACGGGCACTGCGAGTTTGGTGCATCGTCCCCGGTGAGCGGCGGCGAACGCGCTGCGGGCGGCTCAGGAACCTGCGTCGGGCGCGCGCAGCACGACGACGCAGTTCTGGCCCCCGAAGCCGAACGCGTTCGCAGCCGCGAGGCGGACCGTCGCCGGGCGCGCCGTCAGCGGCACATAGTCCAGGTCGCACTCCGGGTCGGGCGTGTGCAGGTTCGTCGTCGGGGGCAGGACGCCGTCGCGCATCGCCAGCAGGCAGACCATCGCTGACAGCGCCCCGGCAGCGCCGATCAGGTGCCCGACCATCGACTTGGGCGAGCTGGCAGGGACGCCGTCGGCCGCCTCGCCGAGAGCCAGCCGGATCGCGAGCGTCTCGGCCGCGTCGTTGGCGCGCGTGCCGGTGCCGTGGGCGCAGATGTAGTCCAGCTCGGCGGGCTCCGCGCCGGCGCTGCGCAGCGCCAGCTTGATCGCGCGTGCCGCGTGCGTCCCGGAGCGCTCGGGGGCGCTGATGTGGAACGCGTCTGAGGTCAGCGCGCCGCCGGCCACGCTCCCGTAGGCGCGCGCACCGCGCTCGCGTGCGTGGCGCGCGGACTCGACGACCATCACGACCGCGCCCTCGCCGAACACGAACCCGTCCCGGTCGGCGTCGAACGGCCGGCTGGCCTCGGTCGGGGCGTCGTTTCGCTCCGACAGCGGACCCATCAGCGCCAGCCCAGCGAACATCGCGCGCGCGATCCCGGCATCGGTGCCGCCGGCGATCACGACGTCGGCCTCGCCGCCGAGGATCAGCCGCCGCGCCTCCAGCAGCGCCGCCGTCCCGCTGGCGCACGCGAGCGCCGACGCGTTGACCGGACCGTGCACCGCCAGGTCGATCGCGACCTCGCAGGCGGCCATGTTGAGGATCGTCGAGGGGACGAAGTAGGGACTCAGCTCGCGGGGGCCACGCTCGATCAGCGCCCGCACGTTGCGCTCGGTCTCGGGGCCGCCGGCGACCGCCGCGTTGACGACCACGCCGGTCCGCTCGGCATCGGCCGCCGGTTCGATGCCGGCGTCGGCGACCGCCTCGCGCGCCGCCGCGACCGCCAGTTGGCTGAAGCGCGCCGAGCGCCGGAAGCGCTTGTGCCCGAGCAGCGCCTCGCCATCGAAGCCGCGGATCGCGCCCGCGATCCTGACCGGCAGGTCCGAGGCGTCGAAGCTGTCGATCGGTCCGATCCCCGAGCGCCCGGCGACCAGGCCCGCCCAGGTCTCGGGGGCGCTGGCGCCCAGCGGCGTCACGGCGCCGAGGCCGGTCACGACCGGGTCCTCCCGGTGGGAGTTGGTCATGGGCGCGCCAGCAGCCCGTCGGCGGCGTCTGAGGCCGCCTGCTCGCGCAGCCGGTAGTGCAGCTTCTTCCCGGTCGCCGTCAGCGGCAGCTCGTCCACGAACCGGTACGCGCGCGGGCGCTTGAACGAAGCGAGCATCGGGTGCGACGCGCAGTGCGCGTCGCAGGCGGCGGCATCCAGCGCCGGGTCCGAGGCGACCACGTAGGCGACGACCAGCTCGCCCCAGCGCTCGTCGGGCAGCCCGACGACGGCGGCGTCGGCGATCTGCGGATGCTCGGTCAGCGCCGCCTCGACCTGCACCGGGTGGATGTTCTCGCCTCCGGAGATGATCATGTCGTCCCGGCGCCCGACGATCGTCACGTACTCGTCGGAATCCCAGGTCGCCAGGTCGCCGATGTACAGCCAGCCGTCGTGGAAGCGGGCGGCCTGCTCATCGGGCTGGTTGACGTACGCGTAGCCGGCCTTGACCGAGCGGACCGCCACCTCGCCGATCTCTCGGCCGTCGCGGGCGACATGGTCGGCCGGAGCGGCGCGCCGGTCGTCGTACAGGCGCACCACGGCGACGTCGTCGTCGGTGCATGCCCGGCCGGCCGAACCCGCGTGGTCGGGCAGGTCGCCGGGGCGCAGGAAGGTGTTCCAGAAGGCCTCGGTCGTCCCGTAGCCGTTGAAGATCCGCGGCGTCAGGGTCCGCTGGTAGCGCAGGCAGGCCTCGCGGTCCAGTGGCGCGCCCATCGTCACGATCCCGTTCAGCGTGCTCAGGTCGCGCGGGCGGGCCGACTGCTCGGCGGCCAGCAGCGCGAGGTTGGTGGGGGCGCCGATCAGGAACGTGAGCCGGTGCTCCGCGACCAAGTCGAGCACGGTCGCGGCGTCGAACGCCCGCAGCCCAACGGCCTCCGCGCCGCAGTACAGCACCGGGTTGGGCCCGCCGGAATACAGGCCCCCGCGGTGAAACCAGGGCGTCATGTTGAGCGTGCGGTCCTCGGGGGAGAGCGGGAAGTGCATGATCACGTCGTGAGCCGAGAGCGCGTCGACGAGCCCGTTCAACGACACGCCCTTCGGCATCCCGGTGGTGCCCGACGTGTACAGGCGGGTCGTCTCCCGGTAGCCGCTCCAGTCGCTCGGGAGGGCCGGCACGGCGGCGGGGTCGCCGGTGTCGATCAGCTCGCTCAGCGCGCGCCCGGGGCCTGGCCGGCCCCCGCCCGAGGGTCCGTCGCCCACGGGGCCCAGGGCGCCCACCACGTCCACCGCGTCCACCGCGTCCACCGCGTCCACCATGGCCAGCAGCCCCGGCGCGTGGCGTGCC
>JBOGYE010000264.1:0-3859 GCA_050696635.1 Solirubrobacteraceae bacterium
TGGCGGTTGCCGCCGCTGGGCGCGAACCGGGCGTTGTCAAGCACGCGCGCCAGGACCGCGCGGTCAACCGGTGCGTCGGTGAAGTGGCGCGTCGAGGGGGCGCACCGCATCACGTCGTAGAGCTCCATCAGCGGTCAGCCGGCGGGCGCGCGATCGGCGACGAGCAGCTCGGCGATCTGCACCGCGTTGGTCGCCGCGCCCTTGCGCAGGTTGTCGGACACGACCCACATCTGAAGCGCCCGCGGGTGCGACTCGTCGCGCCGCAGCCGCCCGACGAACACCTCGTCGCGGCCCGTGACGCGCAGCGGCGACGGGACGTGCTCCAGAGCCACACCGGGCGCACTCGCAAGCAGCTCGCTCGCGCGCTGCACGCTCAGCGGCTCACGGGTCTGGACATTGACCGCCTCGGAGTGCGAGATCCGAACCGGCACCCGCGCGCAGGTGACCGCGATCCCGATCGACTCGTCTTCGAGGATCTTGCGCGTCTCGAACATCATCTTGCGCTCCTCGTCGGTGTGGTCGTCGCCCTGCGCGAACGATCCGGCCGCGCCGATCACGTTGAACGCGATCTGGTCCGGATACACCGACGGCGCGGGCACCGGCTCGCCGGCCACGTCGGCTTGGGTCTGGGCGTCCAGCTCGTCGAGCGCGCGCTTGCCGGTCCCGCTCACCGACTGGTAGGTGCAGACGACCAGACGCTCGATCCCCGCCTCGCGGTGAAGCGGCGCGAGCGCGACCATCAGCTGCATCGTCGAGCAGTTGGGGTTGGCGATCAGCCCGCGATGCGCGCGCAGCGCGTGCGGGTTGACCTCGGACACGACCAGCGGCACGGACGGATCGCGCCGGAACGCCGATGAGTTGTCGACCACGACCGCGCCGGCATCGACGAACCGGCACGCCCACTCGCGGGAAACCCCCGCCCCCGCGGAGAACAGCGCCACGTCAAAGCCGCTCAGGTCGGCCTGCTCGTCCAGAACGCGCACGTCCATGCCATCGACCGACATGCCCGCCGACCGCGCCGAGGCAAACGGCACGATCTCGCCGGCCGGGAAGCACCGCTCCCGCAGCACGTCGAGCATCACCCGACCGACGTTCCCGGTCGCCCCGACCACGGCCACCCGCACCCGCGCGGCACTCATCGGGGGCCCTGCTCGGGCTCGATTCCGCCCTCGCCCAGCTCGAACGCCGCGTGCAGCGCCCGGACCGCCTGCGGCACGGCGCGGGCGCGGATCACGCACGAGATCTTGATCGGCGAGGTCGAGATCATCTCGATGTTGATCTGCTCGTCGGCGAGCGTCTGGAATACCTGCGCGGCGACTCCGGGGTGCGAGCGCATCCCGGCACCGACGATCGACACCTTGCCGATCTCCCGATCGGTGTCCACGCGCGTGAGGCCCAGCTCGCGGACGATCGGCGCCAGTGCCGCCTCGGCGGCGGGCAGGTCCTCGGTCCCGATCGTGAACGTGACCTCCGCATCGCGCCCATCGGTCACCGGCTCGTTCTGAATGATCGTGTCGACGTTGCAGCCCGCCTGCGCCAGCGCGATGAAGATCGCCGCCGCCGCCCCCGGCCGATCGGGGACGCCGACGAGCGTGATCCGAGCCTCGTCGGTCGAGTGGGTCACGGCGGTGATCAGCGGGTGCTCCATCGTCTCGTCCTCTCCGATCACAAAGGTACCTGGCGCCGGATGAAAGCTCGATCGGCAGTGGATCCTCACCCCGTGGGTGCGGGCGTACTCGACCGATCGCAGCTGCAGCACCTTGGCGCCCGAAGCCGCCATCTCCAGCATCTCCTCGAAGCTGACGAAGGGCAGCTTGCGCGCGTCGGGCACGATCCTCGGGTCGGCTGAGAACACGCCGGCCACATCGGTGTAGATCTCGCACACCTCGGCGTCGATCGCCGCCGCCAGCGCCACCGCCGTAGTGTCCGAGCCGCCGCGTCCCAGCGTGGTCACGTCGCGGCTGGTCGAGACGCCCTGAAAGCCCGCCACCAGCACGATCCTGTCGTCGGCCAGCGCCTCGCGGATCCGGTCGGCGCGCACGTCGAGGATCCGCGCCTTGGTGTGCGACGTATCGGTCACAATCCCCGCCTGGGAGCCGGTCAGCGAGATCGCGCGGTGTCCGAGGTCGTTGATCGCCATCGCGCACAGGGCGCACGAGATCCGCTCGCCGGTCGACAGCAGCATGTCCATCTCGCGTCGATCGGGGTCCGGCGAGACCTCCTGCGCCATGCCGATCAGCTCGTCGGTTGTGGACCCGCGCGCAGACAGCACCGCCACGACGCGCCGGCCGGATTCGCGCTGGGCGACGATCCGGCGCGCGGCCGCCTTGATCCGCTCGGCGTCGGCGACGGACGTGCCGCCGAACTTCATCACCACCGTGTCGCTCATAGCGCGCGACGGCCCGCCAGCGCCCGTCCGAGCGTCAGCTCGTCGGCGTACTCCAGATCGGCGCCGACCGGCAGCCCGCTCGCCAGCCGCGTCACCGACACGTCCGGCGCGCGCTCGCGCAGCCCGGCCGCAATGTGCAGCGCCGTCGCCTCGCCGGTCGTGGTCGGATTGGTCGCGAGCACGACCTCACGAATTGCGCCCGCCCCGACCCGCTCATAGAGCTGGGCGATCTTCAGATCCTCGGGATCGACCCCGTCGATCGGCGACAGCGCGCCGCCGAGCACGTGGTAGCGCCCCGAGAACTCGTGCGTGCGCTCGATCGAGATCACGTCGGAGGGCTCCTCCACGACGCAGATCAGCTCCGGGTCGCGGCGCTCGTCGGCGCAGATCCGGCAGCGCGGCTCGTCGGCCAGGTTGAAGCACTCGACGCACAGCCCGACGCGCTGCTTGACCTCACGGATCGCGTCGGCGAGCGCGAACGCCTCCTCGTCGGTGTAGCGCAGCAGGTGGAACGCGAGCCGCTGCGCCGTCCGCCCCCCGACCCCCGGGAGCTTGGACAGCTCGGTGATCAGCCGCTGTACCGGGGGCGCGTACACAGCCGCCTATAACCCGGGCAGGCCGAGCCCGCCCAGGGCACCGCCGAGCCCGCCCGCGAGCCCGCTCATCTTCGACGCAGCGAGCTCCTGCGAGGACCGCAGCCCTTCGTTGACCGCCGCCAGCACCATGTCGCACAGCAGCTCGACATCGTCAGGGTCCACGGCCTGCGGGTCGATCGTGATCGCCTTGAGCACCTGATCGCCGCTCACCTGCACAGTCACCATGCCGCCGCCGGCCGAGGCCGACACGACCTCGTCCTTGAGCGACTCCTGCGCGGCGAGCATCTCCTCCTGCATCTTCTGGGCCTGCCTGAGCAGCTGCTGCATGTTGGGTTGGGGCATCACTCAGCGCCTTCCTGGTCGTCGTCGAGCACTTCGCGGGCGTCGAACTCGTCCACCAATCGTCGCACGAGCTCGTCGTGCGACAGCTCGCCGTCGACCCGCGCGCCCCCCTCGTCGAGCTGCTCGCGCAGCTCGTAGCGCAGCGCCAGCGGCGAGCCGATCACCGCGCGCAGCGCCTCGGCGGCGGCGCGGCGGTAGTCGTCCTGCTCGGCCTTGCGCTTCAGAAACGCCTTGCCGGCCGGAAACGCGACGGTCACGTCGTGCCCGGCCAGCGCCACCGGACGCGCGTCCGCCAGCAGCGCCGCGAGCATCGCGTTGTCCTGGCGCACGAGGTCGAGCACCGCGGGCCAGCATGCGGCGATCGCGTCCAGCTCAGGCTCTTTTGGTGGGGCCGCGGCATTCGCCGCGGCCTTGTTTGCGGGCGTGGCCGGGGCGCCGGCGTCGGCCCCTGGGGCGGGCAGGTCGGCGGCGGACGAGCGTTCCGGGCCGGGCGCAGCCGGCGCAGACGGCGTCGCCGCGGCGGGCGCTGGCG
>JBOGYE010000265.1:0-4067 GCA_050696635.1 Solirubrobacteraceae bacterium
TTGTAGGTGTGCCCGGCGTCGTGGACGCGCTGGAGGACGTCCTGGACGATCTCCTTGTGGCGCGGGTCGGTGGTGCGGATGAAGTAGTCGTTTGAGATCTCGAGCTGCTTCGTCATCTCGATGAAGCGCGCGGCGTGGCGGTCGGCGAGCGCCTGCGGCTCGACGCCCTCGGCGCGCGCGGCGTCGGCGATCGGCTCGCCGTGCTCGTCGGTGCCGGTCAGGAAGAACACGTCGGCGCGGCGCTGGCGCATGTGACGGGCGATCACGTCGGTCGCGATCGCCTCGTAGGCGTGGCCGAGGTGGGGCGCGCCGTTGACGTATGAGATGGCGGTTGTGATGTAGAACGACACGGCAGCAAGCCTATCCGCGGCGGCAGCTCCCCCGGGCCTACAGTGGACCTGACTGCAACCCGAGCAGGAGCAGAGATGTCGGCCACCGCCATTCGCACGCTGGACAACTACATCGCCGGACGCTGGATGCCGGCCCGGGAGGCGGACGCTCTCGACGTGACCAACCCCGCCAACGGGGAGACGCTCGCGCGGGTGCCGCTGTCGAGCGCCGCAGATCTCGATGCGGCGGTCAGCGCCGCGCGGGCCGCGCTGCCGGAGTGGCGCGCGGTATCGACGATCGCTCGCGCCCGCAAGCTGTTCGAGCTGCGCGAGCGACTGGTGGCTCGCTCCGATCAGCTGGCACGCTCGATCACCGCCGAGATGGGCAAGACGATCGCCGATGCGCGCGCCGAGGTCGGCCGGATGGTGGAGCTGGTCGAGGCGGCCTGCGCGATCCCGACCACGATGCAGGGGCGGATCCTCGAGGACGTCAGCCGGAACATCGACGCCGAGACGATCCGCCAGCCGGTCGGCGTGTGCGCCGCGATCGTCCCGTTCAACTTCCCGGGGATGGTCCCGTTCTGGTTTCTGCCGTTCGCGATCGCCTGCGGCAACACGTTCGTGCTCAAGCCCTCCGAACAGGTCCCGATGACCCAGCAGATCGCATTCGAGGAGCTCGACGCGCTCGGGCTGCCCGCGGGCGTCGTCAACCTGGTCAACGGTGGACGAGAGATCGTGGAGTCGATCCTGGACCATCCGGGGATCGACGCGGTGTCGTTCGTCGGCTCGGCGCCGGTGGCGAGGCTCGTGTACGAGCGAGCGGCCCGCTCCGGCAAGCGCGTCCAGGCGCTCGGCGGCGCCAAGAACCACATCGTGGTGATGCCCGACGCGGTGATCGACAAGACGGTCGATCAGATCATCGGCTCGGCGTTCGGCGCCGCCGGCCAGCGATGCATGGCAGGCTCGGTCGTGGTCACGGTCGGTGACGCACACGAGCAGCTGATCGGTCCGCTGGCCGACGCGACCCGGGCGTTGCGCATCGGCGACGGCCTGGACGAGCGCAACGACGTCGGCCCGGTGATCTCCTGCGCTGCGCGCGACCGGATCGCGGGCTGGATCGACCGGGCGATCGGCGACGGCGCGACGCTGCTCGTCGATGGCCGCATCGCCGGCGCGGGCGACGAGCACGAGGGATTGAACGCCGACGGGGCATTCGTCGGGCCCACGATCGTCGACGCGGTGACGCCGGAGATGGCGATCGCCCAGGACGAGGTGTTCGGGCCTGTACTGAGCGTGATCCGCGCCGAGTCGCTGGACCAGGCGATCGAGATCGTCAACGCCAGCCGGTTCGGGAACGGGACCTCGATCTTCACCGAGTCGGGCTCGTCGGTCCGCCGCTTCCGCCATCAGGTGCAGGCCGGGATGATCGGCGTCAACATCGGCGTCGCGGCCCCGGTCGCGTTCTTCCCGTTCAGCGGCTGGAAGGACTCGTTCCTGGGCGACCTGCACGCCCATGGCGGCGACGCGGTCGAGTTCTTCACCCGAAAGAAGACGATCACCAGCCGCTGGTTCGCCACCGGCCAGGGGTCCGGGAGTTACTTCGTCGAGCGCGATTGATCGCGATCGACGCGGCGGCTGGAGCTGCTCGGCCAGCGGCCGTTTAGTCGCGACGGTCCGCCGGGACGGTCAGCGCGCGGTACAGCGTGTTCGCGCCGACGCCGGTCAGTGCTGCCACCACGGTGGCCGCCGGGCGGGGCTTTGCCCCGGCTTCCACCAGCGTCCGCAGCGCGGTGAGCGGCCCGTCAAGCTCCGGTTCCGCGGCGGCCGCCGGCCCGATGACCAGCACAATCTCGCCACGTGGCGCCTCCTGCGCGTAGCGGGCGGCGAGCTGCGCGGCGGTGCCGCGCGCGACCTCCTCGTGGAGCTTGGTCAGCTCGCGGCAGACGGCGACCTGCCGCTCGGGGTCGCGATCCGAGAGCGTTTTGAGCGTGGCCGCCAGCCGCCGTGGGGACTCGAACGCGACCAGCGTCTCGGACTGGTGCAGCGCGCGCTCCAGGTCGGCGCGCCGGCGCGGGAGGAAGCCGACGAAACGCCAGCGCGCGGCCGGCAGGGCGCTGGCGACCAGCGCCGACAGCACCGCGGACGGGCCGGGCAGCACCTCCACCCCAAGGCCCGCCGCCACGCAGGCGCGGACCAGCACGAAGCCCGGGTCCGAGACCAGCGGCATCCCGGCATCCGACACCAGCGCCACCACCGATCCAGCCTGCATCGACTCGACCAGCTCGACCGCGCGCTGGGCCTCGTTGTGCTCGTGGTAGCTGACCAGGCGTCCGGAGACCCCGTAGCGATCGAGCAGCACCCGCGTGCGGCGCGTGTCCTCGCAGGCGACCAGGTCGGCGTCGCGCAGCGCCGCCAGCACGCGCAGCGTGATGTCCTGGAGGTTGCCGATCGGCGTCGGGCAGACGATCAGGCGGCCGCTCACGCCGCCGCCGCCTCTAGAGCCGCCAGCCCGTCGTAGGCCAGCGCCGCGGCGCCGATCATTCCCGCCTCGGCCCCGAAGCGGGCCGGCACGATCCGCAGATCCCGATGCAGAAACGGGAACGTACGCGCCGCCACGACCGCCCGCGCCGGCGCGAGCAACAACTCCCCGGCGGCGATCACCCCGCCGCCGACGACCACGACCTCGGGGTTGAAGATGTTGACCAGGCTGGTGATCACGACCCCAAGCCGCTCGCCGATCAGCCCCACGGCCTCCGTCGCCGCCGGATCGCCGTCGTGGGCCAGTTCGGTGATTCGAGGTCCGTCAAGCTCGCAATCGTCGCGCAGCGCCCGAGCGAGGCCCGATTCCGGCCGCAGCGCCGCAAGCCGCCTGGCCTCTCGCGCGAGGGCCGGACCGGAGGCATACAGCTCCGCGCAGCCGCGCCCGCGACAGTTGTCCGTGTCGGACTCGCCGTCGAAGTCGATCTCCATGTGCCCGAGCTCGCCGGCCGCGCCCCAGGCGCCGCGATACAGGACGCCCGCGAGGATCAGCCCTCCAGCGATCCCGGTGCCAAGCGTGAGCACGACGGCGTCGGAGGCCCCGCGGGCTGCCCCCGCGCGGTGCTCGGCCACCGCTGCGGCGTTGCCGTCGTTCTCGACGAACACCGGCACCCCCAGCCGCTCGGCCATCGCGTCGCCGAACGCCAGGTCGGCGAGCGGCGTGTGCACTCCGGCCACCACCCTGCCGGTGCGCGCCTGCACCAGCGCCGGCAGTCCGAATCCGACCGCGGCAACCTCGGCGGCCGCCGATCCGCGCGCCTCGCAGACGACCTGCACGGCGAACTCGAGCAGGGCGCGCTGGCCCAATCCCGCGACGGGGCGGGCGATTCGGTGATGGACGCCCAAGCCCGGATCCACGACCCCCACGAGGAGCTTGGTGCCGCCCAGGTCGACGCCGATCACGCACCGCTCGGGCATGGCGTCACTATATGTGCAGGCAGATGACCGACGATCCACGCAATCGCAGGCGCGCCGGCGATGCGCCTGACCGGGGGGGCGGGGCCCAGGCGCCGGAGGCCGATCCGCCGGCCCGCGGCACCTACCGTGTCTACCGCTCGGTGCCACGAGGGCTGCGCGCGCGGCTGCGCGGCGAGGAGTGGATCGGCCCTGGCCGGGGCGGCGGCGGGCGCGACGGGGGCGACGGCGGACGCGGCGGCTGGAGCGGCGGCGGCGGACGCGGCGGCTGGAGCGGCGGCGGCG
>JBOGYE010000266.1:0-8554 GCA_050696635.1 Solirubrobacteraceae bacterium
CATCGCCCGCGAGCCCGGCGAGCAGCTCGACGGCCGGCGCCACCGCCTCGGGCTCGAACATCTCGGCCACCGACCCGTCATAGATCTCGGCCACGGGCTCGTCGAAGTGATCCTCGCGCATCGGGAACTGTGCCACGCCATGTCGGCGCGCGTCGGACTCAGCGTGCCTTGACCGTGAAGCGCAGCCCGCCCTTGGGCCCCAAGGTCGGGGTGGTGATCACCTGCGGCTCGCGGTCGCAGACCGGCTCGAGGCGCACGCGGCGCAGCAGCACCGAGGCCAGCGCACGCAGCTCATATTCGCCGAAGCGCTTGCCCAGGCACATCCGCGAGCCGCCGCCGAACGGCACGTAGGCGCCCCGCGGCAGCGCGGCCTCGCGCTCGGGCAGGAAACGGTCGGGGTCAAAGCGGAACGGGTCGGGGTACAGCGCCGCCAGATGGTGGGTCGCCCAGGAGGAGTAGTGAACGCCGATCTGGGCCGGGACCGCCACCCCGCCCAGAGTCACGTCGCGGGTGGCTCGCCGCGGCCCGACCCAGGCAGCCGGATAGCGCCGCAGCGTCTCCTTCAGCGAACGCTCCAGCACCGGCAGCGCCTGCCCGTCCAGCTGCGCGACGGTCGGGTCGCGGAAGCCCAGCACCGCGTCCAGCTCGCGCTCGACGGCCCCGCGGGGGCCGGCGTTGCGTCCGAGCTGGTCGATCAGGAACGTGAACGTGGTCGTGGTCGTGTCGTGGCCGGCGAACAGCAGCGTCACCGCCTGGTCTCGCACGGCCCCCGCGTCAAGCGGCGCGCCCGACTCGTCGGTCGCGCTCAGCAGCAGCCCCAGCACCCCCTCCCCCGGGTCGCCTCGTCGCCGACGCGCCTGCACCTCCGCGCGGATCGCCTCGGTCACCTCGCGCCGGGCGGCGATCGCGCGCTTCAGCGGCATCCCCGGGAGCGGCAGCATCTGGATCGGGACCGGCTCGCCGTGGATCGCCAGCGAGGTCTCAAACGCTGCCGCCAGCCGCTGCTCGCGCCCGCCCGAGGCGTCCATCCCCAGCAGCGCGCGCAGCGCGATCCGCATCGCCAGCTTGCGCACCCAGCGGTAGATCTCGACCGTCTCGCCATCTCGCAGCCGCTCGACCGCGGCCACCGCCTCTGCGACCATCGTGTCGGCCACCGCGGCGATTCGATCGTGGTGAAACGCGGGCGCCAGCAGCATCCGGAACTCACGGTGATAGGCGCCGTCGGTGTTCAGCAGCCCGTCGCCGAGCAGCGACCACAGATCCGCGAAGCGGCCCTCGCGCCACTGGAACGCGTCGAACTCCGTGACCAGGATCTGGTGGTTGACCTCGGCGCCGATCGCCCACACGACCGGCTCGTGCAGCAGCCGGATCGTGAACACCGGGCCGAATCGCCGCTCATGCTCGAGCAGCATCCCCAGCGGGTCCGAGATGATCCGCCGGGTGTTGGTGGGGCTCGGCGCGGTGCTGCCGGCCGGAAGCTTTGCGCGGCGGCGGATCCTGCGCTCGCGCCGGATGTCTCCGCCGATCCGCGCCACCAGCCCGATCTCGATCGGATCCGGACGCGGGGCGGCGATCGTGCGGGTCGGGGCCAGGGGCTGGGTGGCCGACATTCGCTAAAGCATTGCGCAACTGCGGCGTGACCCGTTGTTTGCCCGCGCGCGACCGCTGGGTAGCTGTCGCCCGAGATGAGCGATTGCGGCGCGCAGGCCGGGCGGAATCTTCGGTGAGCGCATTCGCCGTCCGACGGCCGGCCCGCCACGCCGTCCGGGTGCTCGACACCGCGCTCGCCCTCTGGGTGGCGCTGTGGATCGGTCTCGGCGTGTGGATCGGCGTGGAGGTCGCGGGACTGACGCGGCTCAGCAACACCGTCGTCGTGGCGGGCAACGCGGTCCAGCAGGCAGGCGCCGCGCTGCAGGCGGTCGGCCAGCTGCCGCTGATCGGGAGCGAGGTGCGCCCGCTGGCCGGCCGGGTGGCCACGGCGGGGCGCAGCGCGCAGCGCAGCGGCCGCGCAAGCAAGGGGGACATCGGGACGCTGAGCGTGCTGCTGGCGATCGCCGTCGCGTTGATGCCGACCACCCCGCTGGTGGCCCTGTATCTGCCGCTGCGGCGCGGATGGGCGCGTGAGCGCCGTGCGGTGCGGCGCGCGATCGACGCCGGCGACGGCCTCGCGCTGGAGCGCTTCCTCGCCCGGCGGGCCTTGCAGCGCCTCTCCTATGACCGGCTGCGCGAGCTGTCTGATGATCCGTGGAGCGACCTGCAGCGCGACGAGCTGCGCTCGCTCGCGGACGCCGAGCTCGCCCGCCTCGGCCTCGAGCAGCGAGCCCGCGCTCGCCGGCCCGCCACGTAGGTGAGCGCCGCGGAGCTGGGACCATGGCCGGCACGTGCGTTCGCCGCCGCGATCGTCCACCTGCGCTGGCTGATCGTGGTGGCGTGGATCGCGGGCGCGGCCTACGCGACGGTGGCGCTGCCCTCGATCCAGAGCTCCCAGGGCGGCACGCTGGGCGCACTGGTCCCACGAGGTGCGCCGGCGCTCAAGGCGGAGGCCGCCTCGGCCAAGCTGTTCGGCTTCCCGGTGCTGAGCCGCGCGCTGGTCGTCCAGCGCGATCCGCGGGGCCTGTCGGCCGCGGCCCAGGCTCGCGTCGTCGCACGCGTGACGAAGCTCGACCGCCACGCCTATCCGGACCTGCGCCGGATCGCCGGCGCCTACCCGCTGATCAACACCCTCGGCAAACCGCCGTTCTCGCGCGAGCACTCGACGACGGCGATCACCTACCTGCTGTTCGGGCCCTCGGTCAACGAAGCGGATCGCACCAAACTGGCTGAACGCTTCGCGCGCGAACACGTCGACCGGCCCGGTGACGGGCTCGTCGGGGTGACCGGGCTCGGTCCGGCCGGCGAGGCGCAGCAGAACGCGATCACCGGCCATCTGACGCTAGTCTCGGGCGCGACCGTCGCGCTCGTGCTGCTCGCCGTCGGGCTGGTGTTCCGCGCCCTCGGCGCGCCGCTCGCCAACCTGCTGGCGGTCGGGGTCGCCTACCTGGTCTCGATCCGGCTGGTCGCGCTGCTCGGCCGCGATCTGGGCGTGTCGGTGCCCCAGGAGGTCGAGCCCGTGATCGTCGTGCTCGTGTTCGGGATCATGACCGACTATTCGGTGTTCTTCCTGTCGCGCTTTCGTGAGCGGCTGGCGATGGGCGAGGACAGCCGGCTCGCGGCCCGGCGGGCGACGGTCGAGGTGGCGCCGATCGTGCTCGTCTGCGGACTGACGGTGGCGCTTGCCAACGCGGCGCTCGTGATCGGCCGGCTCGGCTTCTTCCAGGCGTTCGGTCCGGGGATGGCGCTGGCGGTGCTGGTCTCGCTCGCGGTCGCGCTGACGCTGGTCCCGGCGCTGCTGGCGTGCTTCGGCGCACGGCTGTTCTGGCCGCGCGTAGCCGCGTCGACGCAGGCTGCACGCGGACCCAGGCGACCCGGGCGGGTGATCCGTACCGTGGTGCGCTTCCCGCTGCCGGTGGCGCTCACCTGCCTGGTGCTGATCGGCCTGGCGATCAGCGGGCTGCGCAACACGCACCTCGGCGACGCGACGATCCGCGGACTGCCAGCCTCCAGCGGCCCCCGGCGCGCCTACGATGCAGCAACCAAGGGGTTCGCGCCCGGCGTGCTCGGCCCGACCGTGATCGTGCTCGAGCAGGCCGGGATCGCGCATCAGCGCCGGGCGCTGGCGCGCGTGCAGCAGGGCCTGGCCGCCCAGCCGGGCGTCGCGGCGGTGATCGGACCGGCCGACAGCCCGGTTTCGCGCGCCAGGGGCGCAGTGCTGGCCAGCAGCGGCGATGCCGCCCGCTACGTGCTGTTCCTCAACGCCAACCCCACCGACAGCCGTGCGATCAATGACCTGCAACGGATCAGCGCGCGCCTGCCGGCGCTGCTCACCGGCGCGGGAGTCGGCCATACCCGCTCGCTGATCGGCGGCGACACGGCGCTCACGCAGCAGACGATCAGCGCCACCGAGCACGATCTTGCGCGCGTGCTGGCCGCCGCGCTGCTGGTGATCCTGGTGATCCTGATCGCGTACCTGCGGGGCATCGTGGCGCCCCTGTACCTGGTGTTCGCCGGGCTGCTGGGTCCGGCCGCGGCGCTCGGCGCAGCGACCTACCTGTTTCACGACCTCACCAGCTACAAGGACCTCACCTACTTCGTGCCGATCGCAACGGGAGTGCTGCTGGTGTCGCTCGGATCGGACTACAACGTGTTCCTCGCCGGACGGATCTGGGAGGAGGCCCGCCGGCGCTCGGCGCGCGAGGCGGTGCTGGTCGGCGGCGGCACCGCGGCCGGCGCGATCTCCTATGCCGGCCTGATCTTCGCCGGCTCGTTCGCGCTGCTCGCGCTCGTCCCGCTGCGCGAGTTTCGGGAGGTGGCGGCGACGATGGTCATCGGCCTGCTGGTCGACGCCTTCATCGTGCGCGGGCTGCTGGTGCCGGCGGTGCTGACGCTCAGGGCCCGAGCACCTTCGCGATCGCCCGGTCGCGCCGTGCGAGTCCCGCCGGTCAACCGTGGCTGATGCTGGTCACCGTCGGTCACGGCACGCTCGCTGCCGACGAGCTGCTCGCGCTGCTGGCGAGCGCCTCGGTCACGCGACTGGTGGACGTCCGGTCGCATCCCGGCAGCCGCCATGTCCCGCACTTCGGGCGCGAGGCGATGGCGCAGTGGGTGCCTGCCGGCGGGATCGACTACCGCTGGGAGCCGGCGCTCGGCGGCCGGCGTCGCCTCGCCGGCCAGTCGGACAACGTCGCACTGCGCAACGCCTCGTTCCGTGCCTATGCCGACCACATGGCGAGCGCCGAGTTTGCAGACGCGCTGGCGGTGCTGGCGGACGCAGCGGTTGAGCCGGTCGTGGCGGTGATGTGCGCCGAGTCGGTCTGGTGGGGCTGCCACCGGCGGCTGATCGCCGACGCCGCTGTGCTGTTGCACGGCGCTGACGTCCGCGACCTGTTCCACGACGGCCGGCTGGCTGAGCACGAACCGTCAGCGCAGGCGCGCGTCGCCAAGCTCGACGACCGCGCGGTCCTGGTCTACGACCGTGGGGCAGATCGACTCCCGGGCGCCTGATCGCTCCGAGCGTCCCGCGCAGGCTGTCAATCTGAAGCGCGCTCCGCGCCCGCGCGCAGTGCAGGCCGGCCCGCGACCAGCCCGCTGTCAATCTGAAGCGCGCACCGCGTCCACGGACCGTGCGCGCTGTGGATGAACAGGAGCGTTGCGGATCGCGCAACGCAGGCAGGGACCGTCCGGTCATCGACTGTGCTCCAGCACCGCGATCCCGTGGCCGCCGAGCAGCTCGGCGAGCGGCGCCTCGGACCCCAGCTCGCGCTCGTCGCCGTTGAGCAGGTCGCGCCAGCGCCCACGGGCGCCGCGCAGCAGCGACCCACGCGGCTCGAGCCCGGGCCGGGTCGCGACGCAGACCAGCACCTCGCCCCCGCGCAGGTAGGCGACGGCCGCCGCGCCGGCGTCCAGCGGCTCGTAGGAGCCGCCGGGCCCGAGCGCGGCCGGGCGCCGAATCCGCAGCCCGAGCAGCCGCCGGGTCAGCCACAGCTTGCGGGTCTCGAACTCGTCCCCACCCACCCGCGCGCCCCCCGCGAGCCGGCGCGCCAGCGCCTCGCGCAGCTCCCAGTCCACGGCTCCGCGGTTATCTGGGTCGACCAGCGCCCGCAGCTCGAGCTCATCGCCCTGGTAGATGTCGGGCACTCCGGGCGCGGTCAGCTTCAGCGCCACCATTCCGAGCGCGATCCGCTCGCCCAGCGGCGCCGCCCGCGCGACCAGCTCCTCCACCACGCGCCGCGGCTCCGAAGCCGAGCCGTACAGCGCCCGGCAGAAGTCGACCACCGCCGCCTCCCAGGGCTCGTCCACGTCCACCCAGCTGGTGTTGCGCTTGGCCTCGCGCAGCGCCTTGAGCGCGTAGCGCTCGAGGCGCTCGCAGGCCAGCGGCCAGGCGCCCACCAGAGTCTGCAGCAGCACGTAGCGCTCGGCGTCATCGGGGGCGCCGCCGCGACGCAGCGGCTCGGTCGCCGCCATCCATGCCCGCACGCCCCGCTCCCACTCGTCGCCGATCCAGGTCAGCGCCGCGATCCGCGCGCGCACGTCGGCCGAGCGCTTGGTGTCGTGGGTGGCGGTCGCCAGCAGCGTCTCGGGGAAGCGCCGGGCCCGCTCGAGAGCACCGTCGTGAAAGCGCCGCGCGTCGATCCCAAAGCGCCCCGGCTCGCCGCCCACCTCGCACAGCGCGAGCAGCCGGCCGTAGCGGTAGAAGGCGGTGTCCTCGACGCCCTTGGCGTACACGGCCGGGGTGGTCTGCTGGAAGCGCGTCACAAGCTCGCCAGATTCCCCCGCCGCGCGCTCCAGCAGCAGCGCGCCAGACAGCTCGGGCGAGATCTCCGCCGCCGCGACGGCGGCCCGGTCGGCGTCGGTCACAAGCCCGGTCACCGGCTCGACGTAGGTCCTGTAGATCGGCAGCGAGGCGACCGCGCGCGTCAGCTCGTCCTCGCCGCCGGCGCCCTCCCAGATCCCCGCCAGGCGCTGCACCTCGGCAGCGAACGTGCTCGTCGCCTGCTCGAGCGTGGCCTCCCGCGCCACCGCGCTGAACGGGCGCGGGTCGCCCGAGACCGTCTCCCACAGCGACGTGAACCGCGCCTCCGCGCGGCCGTCCACGAACAGCCCGCAGCAGTCGTTGAGGAACTCGTACCCGACCGTGCCCGCCACCGGCCAGTCGCGCAGCCGCTCGCCGTCGGCGAGGATCTTCTCGACCCAGACGTGCGCGACGCCGCCGTCGCGCAGGCGCGCCAGGTACCCCGCGGGGTCCGCGAGTCCGTCGATGTGGTCGATCCGCAGCCCGTCGAGCACCCCGTCTGACACCAGCGACAGCACCAGTCGGTGCGTGTGCTCGAACACGGACGGGTCCTCCTGGCGCACGCCGGCCAGGTCGTCGATGTCGAAGAAGCGGCGATGGCGACCCGTCAAGGGGTCGATGTCGAAGAACCGCGCGCGCAGCGCATCGTCGGCCCACAGGGGGTTGGCGTCGTCGGCGGCCATGTGGTTTCCAACCAGGTCCAGCACGATCCCCATCCCCGCGGCGTGCGCGGCATCCGCCAGCGCCCGCAGCGCGTCCTCGCCGCCGAGCCCGTCCGAAACGTGGGTCGGGTCGATCACGTCGTAGCCATGCGCCGACCCGGCCCGCGCGGCAAGCGACGGAGACAGATACAGGTGCGAGATGCCGAGGTCGCGCAGGTACGGGATCCGCGCCCGCGCCGCGTCGAACCCGAACGATGCGCCGAGCTGCAGTCGGTAGGTCGCCCGCAGCGCGACCGGCTCGCTCACGCGACGCGCCGCAGGATCGTGATCGACCGCGCGACCACGTTCACGCGGGACTGCGCCTCGTAGGAGGCGCTGCCCGCCTCGGCCTCGGGGTCGGTCGTGCACAGCTCGAGCTCCCAGCGCCGGCCCATCGCGGCGCGCGGCAGCTTGAACTCGCGATCCTTGTCGTGGGCGTTGAACAACAGCACGAACGTGTCATCGACGACCCGTTCGCCATGCGGTGCGGGCAGCTCGATCGCGTCACCGTTGAGGAACATCCCCAGCACCGCCTCGCCGTGCTGCCAGTCCGCCCTGGTCATCCGCCGCCCATCGAGCCGGAACCACCGGACGTCGGGCAGCTTCGAGTCGCCGACAGCGGCGCCGTGCAGGAAGCTCCCGCGCCGGAATGTCGGATGCTCGCGCCGCAGCGCGATCAGCCGGCGCGTGAAGCGCAGCATCCGGCGCGCGTCGTCGTCGAGTGACCAGTCATACCAGCTCAGCTCGGAGTCCTGGCACCAGCCGTTGTTGTTGCCGCCCTGCGTGCGGTTCAGCTCGTCGCCGCCGAGCAGCATCGGCGTGCCCTGCGAGATCAGCAGGGTGGTGAGGAAGTTTCGCTGACGGCGCAGGCGCAGCTCGCGGATCTCCGGATCGTCGGTCTCGCCCTCGACGCCGCCGTTCCAGGAACGGTTGTCATCGGTGCCGTCGAGGTTGCCCTCGCCGTTGGCCAGGTTGTGCTTGTCGTTGTAGGAGACCAGGTCGCGCAGCGTGAAGCCGTCGTGTGCGGTGATGAAGTTGATCGACGCGAACGGGTCGCGCCCGTTTGACTCGTACAGGTCGCTGGACCCGGCCAGCCGTTCGGCGAACTCCCCGACGCTGACCGAGGCGCGCCAGAAGTCCCGCATCGTGTCGCGGTAGACGCCGTTCCACTCCGACCACCGGACCGGGAAGTTGCCGACCTGGTAGCCGCCGGGTCCGACGTCCCAGGGCTCGGCGATCAGCTTCACCTGTGAGAGCACCGGATCCTGGTGAATCGTGTCGAAGAACGCCGACAGGCGATCGACGTCGTACAGCTCGCGCGCCAGCGCCGAGGCGAGATCGAAGCGGAAGCCGTCGACATGGCACTCGGTCACGAAGTAGCGCAGCGAGTCCATGATCAGCCGCAGCACCGCCGGATGCACCGGGTTCAGCGAGTTGCCGGTCCCGGTGAAGTCCATGTAGTGGC
>JBOGYE010000267.1:0-5931 GCA_050696635.1 Solirubrobacteraceae bacterium
GCGCCGAGGCGCTCGGCGGTTGCGTGCCCGTCCCTGGGCCGGCGGTGGTCGTTGCCTGGCTCGACCCCGTCGTTGGATCGTTCGTCCCCGTCGTGGGGGCGCCGCTGCCGGGCACCGGGGTGATGTCGGTCCCGTCGTCTGGCCCGACTGCGGAGCCGCCGTCGCCGAAGGCCGCCCTGTAGGCGGCCAGGCTGAGCGGGCCGCTCGCCAGCTGGCTGGCCCAGGCGTGGTTGTAGAAGTAGGACTGGTATGCGACGTCATCGGCGGCGACGACCCCCGCGATGTCCTGGACGTAGCTCGGGTCATCGCCGCCCGCGAGCGACGTGCTGGTGGGCGCGACGCCCCACTCGGGGATGCTGAGCGGCTTCCCGTGCGCGGTGGCGAAGTCGATGATCGTCTGCAGGCCCTGCTGGCGGTCCAGGACGTTCGACCAGCGCGGCTGACCGGCCGGGATCCCCGCGTCGTAGGCGTCGTCGCCGATGATGTCCACCCAGTCGTCGCCGGGGTAGTACTCGTTCAGGGGGATCGCCCGCACCCCGTTGTTGGGGCACCAGTCGAACAGGAAGTGCGCGCCGGGGACCGACCGCATCGCGTCGACCGTGACGCGCCAGAACTCGATCCACTTGGCGTCGCCGGCGGGCGTGTCAGGGATGCTGTCGACGTTCCAGGTGCCGTTCATCTCCCACGCGAACCGGATCACCGCATCGGAGACGCCGGCGGCGACCAGGCGCTGCGCGAACTGGATGGCGTACTGCGTGTAGTCGCCGGCCGCGCCGGCGTCCAGCCAGTCGGTGCCGGCCAGCCCGCTGGGGATCAGCGGCTGGCTGATGATCAGCTGGCGGCGATCGTTCGCGGGACTGGCACGAACCCAGGCGCCGTAGTTGAGATCCGGGCTGTTGATGGTCAGGAACCACGGGTCATCCCAGCCCGCCCAGTCCGGACTGCCTGTGTAGATCATCGCGCAGTCGACGGTGCTGCGGCCGACCATCGCGGCGAACGCGGCGATGCCGGCGAGCGAGTTGTCGTCGTGGACGCAGACGCGCTTCTGGTTGTCGGCGATGCTCGCGGGCGACATCGAAGGCTGAGCGCCGGCCGCGCCGCAACGCGCCAGCAGCACGGCGACGAAGGCAACGCTGAACAGGAGGCCTTGAAGGGAGATACGCGGGGAGGGACGGCTCATAGCGGCGGGGCGGAGCGAGGAGTGCCCCATCTCGGTTCGGCCGCTTCCCCGTGCGCCATGACGCCGCCCCCGGCAGGCTCGAATATCCGTCCCCCGCTGACAGTCGGCGGCAGACGATGAGCCCCGTCACCGCCCCTGACCTGTCCGTGATCGTCTGCACCCACAACGGCGCAGGCGAGCTCTCGACCGTCCTCGCCGGGCTGCAGGGTCAGGAGCTCGACGGACCGCACCTGGAGTTGATCGTCGTCGACGACGGATCGACCGACGGCACGGCGGCGGTGGCGGCCCGGGCCGGCGCTCGCGTCGTGACACTGCGCGAGAACCAGGGAATCGCGGGAGCGCGCAACGCGGGGGTCGCAGCCGCGCGGGCGCCGATCGTCGCCTTCACCGACGACGACTGCGAGCCCCACCCGGAATGGGCCTCGACGCTGGCGGCCAGGTTCGCGGACGAGTCGGTCGGCGGGGTCGGCGGGCGTGTGATCCCGACCGGACCGCCGTCCTACGCGATCAGGTACCTGAGCGCCCGCAACCCGCTGACGCCGCTGCCGGCGGAGCTGGCCGACTCACCGTCGCTGTCCAAGCGCCTGAGGATCTACCTGCGCGGAGTGACGGGCCGCTCCCACGACCCGGCCGCTGGGGCGCGGCTGTACTCGGCGGTCGGCGCCAACATGGCCTTCCGTCGCAGCGTCCTGGTCGGGCTCGGCGGCTTTGACGAGGCGTTCCGCTTCGGTGGCGAGGAGGAGGAGCTGTGCCGTCGCATGCACACGGACGCTGGCCGGTGGCAGCTCGTGTACGAGCCCGGCGCGGTCGTGAAGCATCACTTCAAGGCCAGCACGTGGGACACGCTTCGGCGGGCGCGGGCCTACGGGCGCGGCAACGCTCGCGAGGCGCTCAAGTACGGCGAGCGACATGTGATCGTGTTCCCGCTGCCGGTGCTGGTGGCGCTCGGGCTGCTCGCAGCGCTCGCTCGCCGTCGCCCGCGCTGGGCGGTGGCCGCCGGCGCGCTGCCGCTGGTCGGCTATCCGCGCTGGATCTCGGACGCCAGACGCGACCGGTCGCTGGAGGCGGTCACGTTCCCGTACCTGGAGTTGGCGCAGGAGGTCTACACGATGCTCGGCGAGGCCGATGGCTACCGGGCGGGCTACGAGCCGGTTCGGGCCCGCAATCTGACGCCCTCCTGACGATGTACGGGATCCTGATCCCGGTCGGCCCCGGCGCTCGCGAGCTCGAGCGCCTGACCACGCTCGTGGAAGGCCTGCGGCGGTATCAGGATCCGGCCGCCGCCCGGCTGATCGTGATCGACGATTCGCCCGCCGCGCGAGCGCCGGCGATCGACTGGCCGGCCGTCTCGGTCCTGCGCACGCCACTGTGGAACGGCCGCCGGGCGCCAGCACCCTACGACGCGCAGGTCGCCGGGACGCTGCACGGCCTGTCCGAGGCTCGCGCGCACGGGCTTCAGTTCGTGCTCAAGCTCGATACCGATGCGGCGGTGATCGCCCCGTTCTCGTCGACGATCGCCCGCGCGCTGGCCGCGCCGGGCGTCGGCGCCGTCGGCTCCTACGACCTGTCCTACTCGGGGCAGCCGCGGGACTGGAGCCTGTGGCAGCGGCCGCTCCGGCGAGCGACCCGGCGCGTGGCCGCGCACGGCAACGCGGGCCACCGCAGGCTCGTGTGGCGCTCGCGGGCGGCCCGCGCTCACGTCCGCGCGATCATCGCCCGCGCGCTGGCCGTCGCCCCTGCGGGTGCTCACTGCCTCGGCGGCGCGTATGCCGTCTCCGGGGCCTTGATCGATCGCGCCCGGCTGGACTGGGAGCCCTGGCTCGGAACCGGCCTCAGCGAGGACGTCGTGGTCGGCCTGCTGTGCTCGGAGCTCGGCCTGAGGATGCGCAGCCTGACGGCCGCCGGCGAGCCGTTCGCTCTGGCCTGGCAGGGCCTGCCGGGCCCTCCCGAGGAGATCGCCGCAAGGGGCCATGCGATCGCGCACTCGGTCAAGTGCGAGCGCGGCGCGGACGAGCGAGCGCTGGTGGAGCGGCTGTGGCGCTGCAGCGCCGCGGCGGCGAACTGATCAGGACCGTCGCCAATCGTCGGCCGCGACCAGATCGCGCAGACGGCGCGCCGGGTTGCCGGCGACCAGCATCCGCGCCGGGACGTCGGCGGTCACGACCGAGCCGGCGGCGACGACCGCGTGGTCGCCGATCGTGACGCCGGGCAGGACGATCGCGCCCCGCGCGATCCACACGTTGCGACCGATGATCACCGGAGCGGCGCGCGTCTGCGCACCCTGCTCGACGGGGTGGTAGTCGCAGTCGTGGATCGCCACCAGGTCCCCGATCCGGCAATCCGATCCGATCCGGATCTCCCGCGCGGCCACGATCTGGGCGCCCTCGTTGACGAATACGCGATCGCCGATCTCCAGCATGCCCGCCGGCTCGGCGCCCAGCGCGATCGGGATCCGGGGCGCGCGCAGCGCCAGCCGACCCACGCGGATCCGTCCACCTCGATGGATCCTCGGCAGCCTGCCGTCGCAGGTCACGAGCCCGGTGGACGCGCCGGCCAGGCGCAGCAAGCAGGTGCACACGGCGCTGCGAAGCATCACCCCCGGGACCTGGGCTGCGCCGATCACGACCCCGCGCGGCCGACGTGATCGGCCACCCCCCGCAGGATCCCGGCTCCGTAGATCAGATGGTCGATCAGGGTCGCGACCGGGTGCTGCCCGCGATTGCGCAGCAGGGGGACCGCCAGGACCGCCAGCCGGCGGGGCCGCCTCAGCAGCGCCGGGAGCGCGAGGATCAGCGGTGGATAGACGAGCGCCGGCAGATCGGGCCCGAGCAGGCGCCGCCACCGCCCAGGGTGCTTGAGGTGCAAATGCGCGCGAGCGCGACCGTAGGCGAACGAGCGCCGCATGTCGGCCCTGAGATCGCCCCAGGCGTGGACCACGCTCGACTCGGGCGCGTAGCGCAGGCGCCGACCGGAGTCGATCAGGCGCCAGGTGAGATCGACGTCCGAGCCGTAGCGGAACGTCTCGTCAAATCCCCCAAGCTCGGCAAGCACCGAGCGGGAGACCGCGAGGTTGATCGTCGGCGCCTCGTCGAGATAACGGGCAGCCCCACGGCGGTCGATCGCGTCGTCGCGGAGGTGCCCTCCGTCGGTCGAGCGGTGAGCGCCGGCCACCGCCACCTCGCCCTCACCGGCGATCGGCCGGACGAGCTCCGTCAGCCACCCGGGATCGGGAACGCAGCTGGCATCGATGAACACGATCGTCTCCCCCTCGGCGAGCGAGACCCCGACGTTGCGCTGGTGGGGGATCGAGCTGCGGCCCGCCAGCGGGATGAAGGCCTCCCACCTGATCCTCGGGAACTGACCGCGCAGGTGATCGAGCCGACCCTGCGAGGCATCGACGACGATCACCTCGGCGGCTCCGCTGCGCACCTCGTGAAGCTGATCGAGCGCGGCCAGCGTGTCACGCAGGCCGGGGTCGTCCTTGTTGATCACGATGATCGAAGCCGATGGGGTCATGGCAGCACCTGGCGAGGGCTCGGTCAAGCCGGGCTATCGGGCCGTCAGGCGGGCGACCGCCACGGCATTGGCTCCGACGTACGGATACCCGAACCACAAGCGTTCGATCTCCGCCCGCTGCACCTGCCCCCAGCGACGGTTGGCGAAGTCAAGCCGCTGCAGATAGCTCACGGTGTCGAACGGCAGCACGCCGGCGGCCAGCAGCTCGTCCAGGTCCCGGTTCCAGCGGTGCGGCACGGTCACGGTCAGCCTCCCGCCCGGCGCCAGCAGGCCGCGCAGATGCTCGATCACGCGCGGGATCTTCGCCGGGTCACGCGGCGCCTCATCCCAGCCGATGTGCTCGATCGTGGACAGGCTGACGATCGCATCGAACGGACCCCCGGCGAACGTCTCCGCGTCCTCGTTGATCACGCCTGGCGCCCGCTCGTAGCGGTCGACCACGGTATGCCGGCTGTCGGGCCGGTACTGCCGCAGCACATTGCCGACCTCCAGCACTCGCGTCGGGTCAGGGGCGGCGTCGAGCGCCTCCAGCCCGATCGGGACCTCGACGATCCGCTCGCTGCGCCAGGTCATCCCGGCCTCGTGCAGGAACAGCGATAATGTGCGGCCGTCGAGCACGAAGGTGTCGTTCAGCACGCGCGGACGCAGTTGGGTCTGCGCACGGAAGTAGATCCAGCGCGCTGCTCGGTGGCTCAGGGACGGCATCGCTCCTGAGGCTACCCGGATGCCCGTGCGCGGCTTCAGGGGTGGCGAATCATGAACGAGGGACTTCTCCGCGGCCGGTTCGCTTCAGATAGACGACCCGGTCCTTGACTTCTTCCCCTGCGACAGCCTGGACCGCCGCGATCAGCGGCTGCATACCGCCCGGCCGGCGGGAAAAGCGGCTGGACAGGGCGACGAGTATGCCGGGATGGCGCAGGCCGGCGGTACTGTGATCCGCGGCGATCCGGGCGAAGTCGCCGACATTCTCGGTCAGGACCGTGTAGCCACCGGCAGCCGCCGCGCTGAACACCTCCGCATCTGACGCGCCCGCCAGCCGGAGAGCGGCGACGGTTGTCGCTTGTATGTTGATCGCGCGCAGTGCCTCGGCCACGCGGGCCGGGTACATCTCGTCTACCAGGACCTTCACCGCGCGTCGGCCGCGGCGGTTTCAATTCGGTGAAGCTCGATCCGGGCCTGGATCTCGCTCCGGTAGGCGACCCGATAGGCGAGAGCCGCATCGATCTGGGGACGCG
>JBOGYE010000268.1:0-9431 GCA_050696635.1 Solirubrobacteraceae bacterium
CCCCCCGACCCCTCCGACCCGGCCGACCCCGCCAACGCGGCGACCTCGGCGACCGAGGCCCCGTCCAACAGCGCGCGCTCCGCGGCGGCCGCCCGGACCGGGGTCTCGCCCGCTCCGAGCAGCGCGATCGCCGCGTGCTCGCCCGGCGCCCACACGACCGCCACGCCGGCCTGGGCGAAGTCCCCGTGGGTCCGCGCGTGCTCGACGAACGCCATCCGTGCGCCCGGCGGCGGGGCCGGGACCTCGACCGCCACCACCAGCTCACCGACGTGCAGCGCCGTCGTCAGCGCGCCCAGGAACAGCTCGCCGGCCGTCAGCGTGCGCTCACCGCAAGCGCAGCGCAGCGCAAAGCGGGCGTCCAGCGCGGCCAGCGCGACCGGCAGCTCGGCGGCGGGGTCGGCGTGCGCGACCGAGCCGCCGACGGTTCCGCGCGTACGGATCGCGGCGTGGCCGACGTGCGCGGCGGCCTGCGACAGCAGCGGCCAGCGGCCTCCGACCAGCGCCGAGCGCTCCAGCGCCGCGTGCCGGGTCAGCGCGCCGATTCGCAGCGACCCGTCGTCCCCAACCGACAGCTGCTCCAGCTCCGCCAGCGGGTTCAGGTCGACCAGCAGCGAGGGGAACGAGAGGCGAAAGTTCAGCATCGGCACGAGGCTCTGGCCGCCCGCCAGCGCGCGAGCCTCCTCGTCGCGCAGCGCGTCCAGTGCCTGGTCCAGCGAGCCAGGAGCCAGGTAGTGAAACGGTGCCGGCTTCACGTCGTGCCCCGCTCGGGCGCCAAGCTCTCGTCGCGCAGCGCGTGCCACAGCTTCTCGGCCGAGTACGGCGGGACTACGACGCGCCCGCCGAGCGCGTCGGCGACGGCGTTGGCGACGGCCGCCAGCGCCCCCACTGCGCCCCCCTCGCCCGCCCCCTTGGCGCCGAGCGGGTTCAGCGGCGACGGCGTCTGCACCTCGCCGGTGACGATCGCCGGGATCTCGGCGGCGGTCAGCAGGCTGTAGTCCAGCAGCGAGCCAGTCCTCGGCTGACCGGCGTCGTCATAGACAAACTCCTCGGTCAGGCACTCGCCCAGCGCCTGGACTACGCCGCCGAGCACCTGGCCGTGGGCGAGCAGCGGATTGATCAGCGTGCCAGCATCGTCAACGGCCACCAGGCGGTCGATCGTCAGCTCGCCGGTCGCGCGCGCGATCCGCACGCCGGCGAAGTACGCGCCCGAGGAGAACACGTTGCCGGACTCGAACCGGGCGCTGCCGCGCAACGGCGCGGCCGCCTCCGAGAGCCGGGCCCACGGGATCGGCTCCTCGCCCGAGCCCGAGCCCGAGCCCGAGCCCGAGGCCGAGGCCAGCTCCCGGGCGCGCGTCACCAGGTCCTCAGCCGCCAGCGCCACCGCCGAGCCCGCCTGCGCGACCGAGCGGCTGCCATAGGTGCCCATCCCGCCCGGCGAACTGGCGCTGTCGCCGAAGCGCAGCTCGATCGCGTCCGGCGATACCCCCAGCCGGTCGGCCGCGATCTGCGCGAAGGTGATGTCGTGGCCCTGCCCGTGCGGACGCGAGCTTGACGAGACCAGAAACCTCCCGTCCGCCTCCAGCTCGACCTCGGCGCTCTCGAACGAGCCGCCGGAGCGCTCGACGTACAGGGCGATCCCCGTGCCGACCACGTCATCGCTCCTGTCCGGCGCGGGCGCATCGCCCGCCAGCTCGAGCGCCAAATCGAGACAGCGCTCGAAGTCGCCCGAGTCGTACTCCAGCCCGGTTGGCGTGCGGTGGGGGAACGCGCGGATCAGATTGCGCCGCCGCAGCGCCACCCTGTCGATCCCCGTCACGCGGGCGGCGCGGTCGATCAGAGATTCGAGCATGTAGGCGGCCTCGGGACGCCCTGCCCCGCGATAGGGGCCGGTCGGGACGCGGTTGGTTCGCATCCCCAGCACCTCCACGTCGGCCGCCTCGATCTCGTAGCAGCCGCAGATCAGGGTCCCGGCTGTGCGCGGCGGGATCGCGGTCGTCGTCAGCAGGTAACCACCGAGATCGGCCAGCAGCCGGGCGCGCAGCGCCAGCATCCGCCCGTCGGCGTCGAGCGCGAGCTCCAGCTCGCCCTGGATCCCGCGCCCCTGGTAGGTGCCGACCAGGTTCTCGAGTCGATCCTCGGTCCACCTGACCGCCACCCCGAGCTCGATCGCGGCGGCCGCAGCTGCGGCGATCTCGGGCGCGATCACGCCCTTGCTGCCGAAGGCGCCGCCGACATCGGGCACGATCACGCGGATCGAGTCCGCCGTGCGGCCGAGGATCTGCGCCAGCTGCGCGCGCGGCCGGTGCACGTCCTGGGCCGAGCACCAGACGGTCAGCAGATCAGCGTCGGGGTCGTGCTGCGCGACAGCGCCGCGCGGCTCGATCGGCACCGCGGCGAGTCTGGGCAGCGCGTAGCTGCCGGCGACCACGTGAGCGGCGGCGGCGAACGCGGTCTCGACGTCCCCCGCCTGCGCCGACCAGCGCGCCATCACCAGATCGGAGTCGCGCACCGATTGGCAGGCCCGCCGCGGCTCGTAGTCCACCTCCACCAGCTCGGCCGCGTCCTCGGCCAGCGCCCGCGTGCGCGCGACCACGATCGCGACCGGCTGACCGGCGTAGCGCACCTCGTCGCTCGCCAGCACGGGATGCGCCTCAGACGCCAGCAGCTCGACCCCGGGCGCACCTCCCGCGGGGAAGCGGCGGAGGCCCGGAAGGTCGGCTGCGGTCAGCACGGCAACGACGCCGTCCAGCTTCTCCGGCACCGAGATCGAGCTCAGCCGCGCGAGCGCGTGCGGGCTGCGGACGAACCCGGCCTCGAGCGCCCCGGCGACGACGATGTCGTCCACATAGCGCGCCTCGCCGCGCAGCACGCGCGCGTCCTCGCGGCGGCGCAGTGGCGCTCCGATGGTGGTGCGCTCAGCCAAGGCGGGCTCGGACCCAGTCGGCCACCAGCGGCCGGTACTTGTACGGGATGTTGTTGCAGACGTGGGTGCCGTCGTCGTACAGCACCCACTCGGACCCCGCGACCGCGTCGGCGATCCGCTTGGTCTGCTCCCACGCGATCACCCGGTCAAGCCGACCGGTCAGGACCAGGCAGGGCGCGCGGACGCGCCCGGCGACCCCGTCGAGGTTCAGCGCCGCCGCCCGCTCGCGCGCCTGCTCGACCCCGTCGGCACCCGTGGCATGCGCGATCGTCTCGCGGGTCAGCTCCGGCAGCGAGTCCCAGCCGGCGGCGAAGTCGTAGGGCCCGCTGATCCCCGCCAGCGCCGCGATCCGCGGCTCGAACGCCGCCGCACGCACGACGTAGTACCCGCCGAGGCTGACGCCGACCGCGGCGATCCGCTCGCCGTCGAGCTCAGGGCGATGTGCCACCGCGTCGAGCGCAGCGGCGACCGCCACCTCGTAGTCGGGGCGGATCCGCATCCGCAGGCCGGTCTCCCCCTGGCCAGGGCCGTCGAGCGACAGGGTCGCCATCCCGCGTGCGAGGAACACCGACTCCCACCAGAAGAACTCCTCCTTGGTCGAGTCAAGGCCCGGGATCAGCACGACCAGCGGCGCCGGCGACGGCTGCGCCGGACGGCGCAGGTTGGCGATCACTGTGCCCTCGTCGATCGGCGCCTCGATCCGCTCGGCGGTCGGGTCCAGCAGCTGATGCGCGGCCCGCATCGCGGCGACCGCCAGCTCGGTGTTGCGCGCGTGCAGCTCCCGGTCCAGCATCCAGACGAACTTCGAGAAGTGATAGGCGACCGCGGCGCGCAGCCAGGCCTCGCCGGCGCTCAGCGTCGCGCCGCGCGCCAGCGCCTCCTGCGCCAGCGTCGCGTGCGCCTGCGCCGTCTCGGTCCAGGCCGGCAACCAGTCGGCCCAGCTCGCGCACCGAGCGGTGGTCGCGACGAAGTCGCCGTAAGGCACCCCGTTGGCGATCAGCCGCCCCGCCCAGTGATGGGCGGCTTCCGCGACTCGCACGTCGGCCATCAGGCGCCCAGCTCCCGCGCGGCGTTACCGGACAGGATCGCCAGCTCGGCCTCCGCGCCCAGTCCGGCGGCGCGCACGGTGCTCACCGGCGCCGGGTCGCCCATGTCGAACGGGTGATCTGATCCGAGCAGCACCCGCTCGGCTCCGACCAGCGCCACCAGCCCGCGCAGCAGCCGCGGGTCATGCGTGACCGAGTCGAACAGGAACCGGCGCACGACGTCATCGGCGGCGGCGTCGGGCGCAGGTATCGGGCCGGCCGCGGCCACGGTCCGCTGGCCGTGACTCAGGCGTCCCGAAAGCCAGACGATCGCGCCGCCCGCGTGCGCGAGCAGGACCCGCAGGCGCGGATGGCGCGCCATCGTGCCGCTCAGCACCAGCTGCGCGGCCGCGATCGTCGTCTCCAGGGGGTTGCCGACCAGGTTCGACATGTAGTGCTTTTCGAACACCGGATCGGCGAATCCGCGCGTCGTGGGGTGCACGAACACGAGCGCGTCGCATGCGTCCGCGGCCTCCCAGAATGGTTCGAAGCGGGGCTCTCCGAGGTAGGCCCCGTCCACGCTGGCGGTCACCTCGACGCCGGCGAACGCCCCGCCGGCCATCAGTCGCCCGAGCTCGACCGCCGCTAGCTCCGGGTCCTGCAGCGGCACCGCGCCGAGCACATGCACGCGATCACCCGCCTGCGAGCGCAGGCGCACAAGCCCCTCGTTCTGGATCCGACAGCGCTCGAGCGCCTCCGCGGCCTCGACCCCATAGAACAGCAACGGCACCCACGGCGACAGCAGCACGCGATCCACCCCGCGCGACGCCAGCGAGGCCAGGATGCCGTCGAGGTCGACGATCTCATCCACGGCCGAACGGATCCGACGGCCGTCCAGCGCCACCACCTGCGCGCCGTGCTCGTCACGGCTCACCGACGGTCGCCAGGCCTGCGACGGCGCCGCGTCGCGCAGCAGCTCCGGCACGATCACGTGCGCGTGGACGTCGAACGCGGCGGTCATCGGCCCCGCGCCGGCGGCGGACCGGTCGAGCCGCGCACGACCAGTGCCGGCTCGAGCAGCAGCTCGCGAGCCGGGGGCGGGCGCTCACCCAGCTGCTCGAGCAGCAGCTCGGCGGCCGCGATGCCGAGCTCGCGCTGGGGGACACGAACCGAGGTCAGCGGCGGGTGCAAGCGCTCGATGAACGGCATGTCGTTGAAGCCCACCACCGAGACGTCGTCCGGACAGCTCAGCCCGGCCGCACCGAGCGCGTCATAGCAGCCCATCGCCAGCCGGTCGTTGGCCGCCACGATCGCGGTCACCCGCGGCTCGGCGGCGATTACCTCGGCACAGGCCCGCGCGCCCTCGTCCTCGTCGAACGCGCCCGCAAAGCTGACGTGCCGCGCAGACATCGTCCGGCCCTCCGCCTCGAGCGCGGCCAGATAGCCGAGGTAGCGGCGGTGGCCGGTCGAGACGTTCTGCGGGCCGCCGACGTGGCCGATCCACTCGTGGCCCAGCCGGGCGACGTGGCGCACGGCGAGGCCGATCCCACCGGCGTCGTCGACGGTCACGGCGGCAACCGAGCCGTCCTCGAAGCTGCGGTTGACGAGCACCAGCGGCAGCCCGGCGTCGGCAGCCTCGGCCAGCGGCTCCACGTCCAGCCGCGCGGTCGCCGCGATCAGGCCGTCCACCTGGCGGGCCAGCATCGCCTCGATGGCGCTGCGCTCTCGCTCGGGGTCGCTGTCGGTGTTGACGATCAGCGGCGTGTAGCCGTCCGGTGCGAGCGCGTCCTCGATCCCCCGCACGATCGGCGGGAACAGCGGGTTGGTGATGTCCGGGATCAGCACCCCGACCGTGAACGAGCGGTTGGTCTTGAGCCCGCGCGCGATCGGGTTGGGGCGATAGCCGAGCTCGTCCGCGGCGCGCAGCACGCGGGCCGCGGTCTCCTGGTTCACCAGCGCCCGCGTCTGCTCGTTCAGCGCCCGCGAAACGGTCCCCGGGTGAACCTCCGCGAGCCGCGCGACATCGCGGATCGTGACCTGCGTGCGCAGCCCGCGCTCAGCCACCGACGACACCGGCCCTGCGCTCGGAGCGCATCACGTCGCCCGGATCGCGACCCAGATCTCTCAGCAGCACGATCGCGGCATTGCGCCCCGGGGCGCCGGTCACCGAGCCGCCGGGATGGGTCGTACCGCCGGTCTGGTACAGGCCGGGGATCGGCATCCGATGCTGCGCCCAGCCTGGCGCCGGGCGCTGGGGCCCCGAATATGCCAGCGAGCGGTCGCCGCCGTGAAAGGTGCCGTGCCACATGTGCGGGTTGGCGCGCTCGAGGTCGACCGGCGAGACGGCCACCCGCGCGAGGATCTTGTCGTCAGACAGGTTCGGCGCCGCGCGGCGCAGATGCTCCAGGTGCACGGCCGCGATCTCATCGCGCAGCTCGTCCCAGGCCGCGGCCGCGCCGCGCTGCGCGCCACACGGGGCATACGGCTGCATGCCGAGCACCTTGACCGTGTGACAGGAGTCCGGTGCACGCGTCGGGTCGGCGACGGTGGGGGTCGGGAACAGCAGCCAGGCGCCGTCACGCACGAGGCGCCCCTCGCGCACGTCGCGCCCCATCCGCAGGATCTCATCCGGCCAGCCCGCGACGCCGGCGGAGACGGCGTAAAGCTCGCCGCCGTCACGGCCGCGGTAGCGCGGCGGCTCGGTCGTGGCGTAGTGAGCCGCAAACGCCGACACGCCCTCGTCGAAGGTGTCGATCGCGTAGCGGAAGTCCTCGCCCCAGTCCTCGGCAGTTGCCATCTGCACGAGGTCCTTGACATGGACGGTCGACAGCACCGCCTCGCGGGCCCGGTGCTCGCGCCCGTCCGCTGTGACCACGCCGACGCAGCGGCCGGCGACGAGCACGAGGTCGACCACGCGCTGGTCGCACAGCACCTCGCCGCCGCCCTCCTCGATCAGCTCCACCAGCGCTCGCACCAGCTCGCCCGAGCCACCGCGCGGGATCGTCCAGCTGCGGCGCTGGCGACCGAAGATGATCGAGTAGGCAAGCGGGCCCGAGCCGGCCGAGCCGACCGGCTGCCCTGTCTGGAACGCCATCCACAGCATGAAGGACTGCACGTGTGGGCTGGAGAACTCGCGCCGCACGACCTCCCACGCGCTCATCGTCGCTCGCCGGCGCCAGCGCGCTCCGCCCGGTCGCCCCTCGAGCATCTGGTCCAGGCTCGGACCGAGGCCGACCGGGGTGAAGCGATGGCGGCTGAACACACCGGCGACCGCCTCGTACTCCTCCAGCATGCGGCGATAGGCATCGGCGTCGGCACGCGAGTAGTAAGCGATCTCCTCCCAGGTTCGCTCGACATCGAGCCACATCGTTAGCGAGTCGCCGTCGCCGAAGACGACGTGTGCGACCGGGTCAGGCGCCAGATACTCCAGCCCGCGCTGCGAGATCAGCCCGAGCTCGTCGTCGGCGAGCAG
Source organism: Solirubrobacteraceae bacterium (assembly GCA_050696635.1). Taxonomy (GTDB): domain Bacteria; phylum Actinomycetota; class Thermoleophilia; order Solirubrobacterales; family Solirubrobacteraceae; genus Palsa-465. The sequence continues at coordinate 7,421 of JBOGYE010000268.1, forward strand.
CGGGTTGGTCTGGATCAGGGTGTGGCCGGTAGAGCACGAGTCGAGCTTGAACCCCGGCAGGAGCAGCTCCTCGGAGGCCACGCCGCCGCCCGGAACGGAGCGCGCGTCCAGCACTCGGCAGCGATAACCGGCGCGGGTCAGGTAGGCGGCCGCTACGAGGCTGTTGTGGCCGGCGCCGGCGACGACGACATCCGCCACGGCGGACGTGTCGCGCCCCGCGCTCATGCCGCGGCGCCCGCCTGACCGACGGCGCCGCCGAGATACAGCGCGCCGATCTCCGGATGCTCGAGCACCTCGCGGCCCGACCCGGTCAGCCGCACCATGCCGTTCTCCAGCACGACGCCGTGCGAGCTGAGCTTCAGGCCCGCGCGCGCGTTCTGCTCGACCAGCAGGATCGTCTTGCCGCGCTCGTTCATCTGCATGACCATCTCGAACACCATCAGCCGAGTCTGCGGATCGAGGCCCATCGAGGGCTCGTCGAGCATGATCAGCTCGGGGTCGAGCATCAGGCAGCGCGCGAATTCGACCAGTCGTTGCTGGCCGCCCGACAGCGCACCGGCCTTCTCGTCGGCACGGTCTGAGACGATCGGGTAGAGTTCGTGCACGGCGGCGAGGCGCTGGGCGACGAGCTTGGAGTCTGAGACCGTGAAGGCGCCCATCTCGACGTTCTCGCGCACCGTCATCTCCGCAAACAGGCTGTGCGCCTGCGGGATCTGGGCGATCCCGCGCGCCAGGATCTGGCGTGGTGACAGCCCCGAGACGCGCTCGCCGGCGAACCGGATCTCGCCCTGCCGCGGAGTCAGCAGGCCGCTGATCGTCGCCATCAGCGTCGACTTGCCGGCCCCGTTGGGACCGACGATGCAGGTGATCCCGCCGCGCGGGACGTCGACCGTCACCTGCTTGAGGATGTCGCCGCCCCCGTAGCCGGCGGTCACGTCCCGCACCGTGAGCAGCGCTTCGCCACCGGCAGGGCGCGGCTCTCCGAGCGGAGCGCGCGGTGACACCGAAACCCGCACGGGTCGATGCTCCGCGGCCGCCTGAGCCACCTCACCCTCGGCCTCTGGGTCGTCGGCGCCGCCCAGATAGGCATCGAGCACGGCCGGATCCGAACGCACCTGCTCCGGGGTGCCGGCGACCAGGGTCGAGCCCTGGCTGAGCACCGTGATCCGCGAGCACATGCTCATCACGAACTCCATGTTGTGCTCGACGACGAGGATCGTCTTGCCGGCGCGATTGAGGTCCTTGATCCGGTCGGCGAGGTGCGTGATCAGGGTCGGATTCACCCCGCCGGCCGGCTCGTCGAGCAGCAGGATCGCGGGGTCGGCGACCAGCAGCGAGGCCAGCTCGAGCAGCTTGCGCTGCCCGTAGGAGAGGTTGCCCGCCGGCTCGTGAGCGAGCCGGGTGATGCCGACGAAGTCGAGCAGCTCCATCGCGCGCCGGCGCTCCGAGATCGAACCGGCCAGCCGCATCACGCCGCGGAGCCAGCCCTCCTTGCGCTGCGTGGCGACCAGCATGTTCTCGAGCACCGTCAGGCGCATGAACAGCCGCGTGAGCTGGAACGTGCGCCCAATCCCGAGCCCGAACACGCGATCGGGCGGGGCGTTGGTGATCTCGGCGCCGCGGAAGTGGACCTCGCCCTGCTGGATGCGCTCGTAGCCGGTGATCACGTTGAACAGCGTGGTCTTGCCCGAGCCATTGGGGCCGATCAGGCCGTTGATCTCGCCCTCGCGGACCTCGAGCTCGCACATCGACAGCGCCTGAACGCCGCCGTAGGACTTGCAGACGCCCCTGACGCCGATCAGGTTGCTCATCGCGCCGTCCCCGCCGGGACGCCGGGCAGCTTGCGCCCGTGCTCGGTCGGCACGCGATCTGCGGCGCCGGCGCGCCGGCGCGCGACCACCACGGACAGTCCGGGCACCACCCCACCCGGCAGCACCAGGAACACGGCCAGGAACAGCACCCAGAAAGCGATCAGGTAGGTGGGGTTGGACGAGAAGCTCTGGGTCAGGTA
>JBOGYE010000269.1:0-6069 GCA_050696635.1 Solirubrobacteraceae bacterium
GGGGGGCCAGGTGGTGGTGGGCACCGTGGGGCGCGTCACGGACCTGATCAGCCGCCACTCGCTGATGCTGCACGCGTGCCGCTTCGTGGTCCTCGACGAGGCCGACGAGATGCTCGACCTGGGCTTCCTCGAGGACGTCGAGCGGATCCTGGCCTTGACTCCCTCGAGCCGCCAGACGGCGCTGTTCTCGGCCACGATGCCGCCGGAGATCCGCCGCCTGGCAGATCAATACCTGTATGACCCGGTGACCGTCAGGGTGGCGGCGGCCACGCTGACCGTCGACACCGTGGAGCAGTTCGCGCTCGAGGTTCCCGCGCGCGAGAAGCCCGATGCGCTGGCTCGGGTGCTGGAGGCCGAGCGCCCCGACCAGGCGCTCGTGTTCGTCCGCACCAAGATCCGCTGCGACCAGCTGTTCCGGACGCTGCGCGACCGCGGCTTCAACGTCCGTGCCCTGCACGGAGACATGACCCAGGGCGCGCGCGACGGGGTGATGATCTCGTTCAAGGGCGGCCGCGTGCCGCTGCTGGTGGCGACCGACGTCGCCGCGCGCGGGCTCGACATCAGGGGGATCTCGCACGTGGTCAACTTCGACGTTCCCACCTCTCCGGATGTGTACGTGCACCGGATCGGGCGCACCGGGCGGATCGGGCACAGCGGCCGCGCGATCACCTTCTACGAGCCGCGCCAGGCGCGAGAGGTGCAGGCGATCGAGCGCCACGCGGGCGTCAAGCTGGCTCCTTGGGTCCAGGACGCGCATGTGGCGCCGACCGCCGTCAAGGCGCCTCCACGACGGCACTCAAAGCCGCACGCGCTGATCAACGGCGAGCATCCGAACGTCAAGCTGATCGTGTCCGGCGGCCGAGCGGCGGGCCTGGAGCCGTCCGACATCATCCACGCGATCACCGCCGCCTCGCAGATCGACGGAGAGTCGATCCGCAACGTCCGCGTGCTGGAGCGGTTCGCGTTCGTGGAGGTTCCCTCCGGCGATGCGAATCGCGTCCTGCAGAGCACGTCGGGCACCGAGGTGCGCGGGCACGTGCTGGCGCTCGAGCTGGCGCGCACCTGACCCCCCGCACCTGAGGGCTCACGAGCCCGGACCGCCGTGACCCGCGGCGTAAGCATCGCGTAAGCGAACCGGCCGCGCGGCGCGACTTCCGACGCGGCCGACGTGTTCAGGGTCGCGAGGACGTGCCGGCACCGCGGGCGGCCGTCCGTTCGTCATCGCAACCACGGAGGAACCCCTGTGCGCCTGAGATCGCTCGTGCGCCGCCGGCCGTCGCCGGCGATCGTGCTCTCATCCATCGCCCTGTTCATGTCGCTCGGCGGCGTGGGCTATGCGGCCATCAACCTTCCAAGCAACAGCGTGGGCACCCGCCAGATTCGCAAGGAGGCGGTGACCTATACGAAGATCCGGCCCAGCTCCGTCGGCCGCGTGCGGGCGAACACCGGCCAGCTTCAGGTGCGCGTGAGCCACAGCTGTAACAGCGGCACGGCGATCGGCGCGATCGATCGAGCGGGTCACGTGACCTGCAACCCGACGCTGCCTGCGGAGTTCGGCACGACCAACAACACGGCCGGGGCCGTGGGCTCGTCGCCGATCACCGTCACCGACGTCGCGCTGCCGACCGGCGCCTCCTACATCGGCTTCGCCAACCCGACCGCGACCGTGACTCCGGCCTCCGGCGTCACCACACCGCAGCACGTGGCCGTGAGCTGCACGCTCAGCGTCGGTTCCAACACCGAGACTCGCGTGATCACGATCGACACCACGGGCGTCGCCGGTCAGGCGTCCGCCGCGTCGATCCCGCTGCAGGCGACCGGGCCTTCCGGGACGGGCAGCGTCGCATGTACCGCCTCGACCGCCAAGATCGGCGGCACGGGCGCCCAGCCGGCCGACCCGAACGTCAGCATCACGTCGGCGATCAACGCCATCCAGACGTCGAGCAACAGCTGACGGGAGCGTTGGTCTGAGGTGAACAGCGTCGGTCGTCAGCGCAGCAGTCGCGCCGACGGCCGACGCCGGTCGCGGAACACCAGCAGGATCCGCTCTGAGCGGTGACCGCGCTCGGACACCGTGATCCACAGGTGGTCGCCGGCGTAGAAGCGCCGGCCGCGGAGGTGGCGGAGCAGGGTCCGGATGTGCCGCGCCGATTCGCGGCGCGGGCGCAGCCGCGGGCAGTGGCGGCCGCGGCAGCGTACGCTGACGGTCGCGTGGCGCGCCAGCCGGTGAACGGCGATCGAGCGCAGCCGAGTGAAACGTCCCCGCCAGCTCCACTTGATCACAAACCGGGCGTGCAGGGAGGCGAGGCGGGGCGGGGCAGGCGTGGTCTGCGCCGGGGACGCCAGCACCGTGATCGTCTGGTCCAGCACGGTCGACGTGTCTCCGGCGGCGTCGGTGACGCTGACCGCCAGTTCGTGGCTGCCGGGGCTGATGCCGGCGGTCGAGATCGGGACGTCGACGCTCTCGGTGGCCGGACACGGCTGCTGGTGGTCGAACATCAGGGCCCCGGAGGAGTCGGTGCCCGCTGGCACGCACCAGCCGTTGTTGGTGTTGGGCGTTGCGCTCCACACGGCGGTGCCGTCGATCGAGGCGGTGACCCGGTAGACGCCGGGCCCGCCCGGATCGGTGCCGGTGAACACGAGGTGGCTCGTGCCCGGCGTGGCCGGCGTCAGCGCGCTGCCGCTGAAGCCACTGCCCGTCGGCGATGCCTGAGTGCTCAGCAGGAAGCGCGCCCAGTACAGCTGCGCGATCGACCAATCGTTCTTGCCCGCGGCGGTCGTGTTGCACTCGTCGCCATTCCCGGGCTGGCCGCCGCAGGAGGCGGCGATGTAGAAGTTGCCGCCACGGTCTGCGGGCACGGTCAGCTGGCCCGAGAAGTCGTCGGGGGTCGAGGAGCCGCCGCCGCACGGGTTCGGCTGGCCGTTGGCGCACTGGAAGAACACGTCGCCGTCATACACGAACCGCGGCTCGTAGACCGCCGCCACCGCCGAGGCGCCTGGACCGGAGCCGTCGGCCCCGAGCGCGACGTCGATCGTCCCGCCATCCAGCGTCGAGCCCGTCGGGGGCGTGTAGGCGAGCAGCTCGTAGGCGTTGACGGTGTCCGGCGCCATCGAGCTGAGCTCCGCGGTCAGCGGCAAGCCCGGCCCGCAGCTGATCGAGTTGGAGTCTCCGTTGGTCTCCTGCGAGGCACTGCCGATCCAGCCTTCCGCCGGGGCGGCGCTGCCGTCGGGGTTCACGCACGAGACCTGAACCCAGCTGCCCGCGCGCGCGCCGGCGGCGAGCGCCAGCAGCACGGCGATTACGAGCGTGCCGGCAAGCGCCAGTCGCCAAGGTCCAATGAGTGCCACGCCCCGCCCGATCGCGCGATTCTACGACGGGCGACTACTGTAGGTGCGATGAGCACAGCCAACATGAACACCACCGCAGGAACGATCGAGCTCGAGCTGTTCGACGAGGACGCCCCCAAGACGGTCGCGAACTTCCGCAAGCTGGCCGACGACGGCTTCTATGACGGGATCATCTTTCATCGCGTGATAACGGACTTCATGATCCAGGGCGGCTGTCCCGAGGGGACGGGCACCGGCGGCCCGGGCTACCAGTTCGAAGACGAGTTCAACGATCACAAGGTGGTGAGGGGCGCGCTGGCGATGGCCAACGCGGGCCCGAACACGAACGGGTCGCAGTTCTTCATCGTCACCGCCGACAACGCTCCGTGGCTGGACGGCAAGCACACCGTGTTTGGCAAGGTCGCGGCCGGGATGGACGCGGTCGACGCGATCGAGGGCACGCCCACGGGCGCGCGCGACCGCCCGGTGGACCCGCCGGCGATCGAGTCGATCGAGCTGGATCCCGCCGCCTGACGCAGCTGAGCCCTGAGCGGCCGTCGGCGTGTTGGGAAGGGCAGGAATGCGCGACCAGCACGGCTCCGGGCGCGTCCGGGGGTAAGCTGGTGGGCGATGAAAGCCGTGTGGCTCGGAGTGATCTGCGCGCTGGTGGGGTTCGGCGTGGCGTTCGGCGTCACCCGAGCCGTCGACCACCCGGCGACCGCGACCGCGGCCGCGCAGACGATGTCGGCCCCCCACCTGCCGCCGCTTCCCGTTGTGGTCAAGGTGAAGGCGAGGGTCGTGTCGGAACTGCACTCGTCGCTGCCGTCGCTGGTCAAGCGGCCCAGGCGCCACCGCCGCCATCACGCGACGGTGACGTCGGTCGCCCCCGTCAGCCCCGCCCCGCCGACGACCCCGCCCCCGACCTACACGCCTCCGGTCGAGCAGGCGCCGGTGATCCCGCCCAGCACTGGCTCGGGCCACAGGCACCGCGGCGGCGGCTCGGGCACGACGACGATCGGTTGACGGCCCCGATCGCCCGGGGGCAGACGTCGATTTAGGCCCCCCGGCGTAGCAGCCTGACCTTCGGCACCCGCCCGTTGCGGATCTCCACCTCGATCCGCTCGGCCGTGTAGCGGGAGGCGGTCAGGGTGATGTAGATGCGGTCTCGGGCGCGGTAGCGGGTGCGGCGCAGCGCCCGCAGCAGGTTGCGCAGCCCGCGCCCGCGGGCGGGGGGCGTGTAGGTGTGGCAGCCGTGTCGCCGGCAGCGGCCGTGGCGGCAGGCGTGGCTGGCGCAGCGCCGGCGCGGGCAGCCGCGCCCGTGGCAGTGGATCGCGGCGCAGCCGTGGCCCTTGCAGCTCACGGTCAGGCCGGTGTCGTGCGGTCGGCGGCCCAGCCTGGCCTTCTCAAGGCGAGTGTGGCTGTGGTTCCAGGTCCAGCTGAGCATCACCTTGATCCGCAGCCGGGGCTTGGCCTTGGGTGGCGCCGGCGCTGGCGTCGGGACCGGTGTGGGCACGGGGTTGGTGACGACCGGCGGGGGTGGTGGTGGGGGCGGTGGTGGTGCCGCCTGGAAGGCGACCTCGTAGCCGCCTCCGCTCAGTCCGGTGATGCTGGGGTTCGTTCCGGGTGCCATCGCCAGCCCGGTGGCGATCGTGCCGGCTGAGCCATACAGCTCGAGGTCGCCATTGGCCGCCCGGAACGCGGCCTCGTAGCCCCCGCCGGTCAACGCTGCGATGCTCGGGCTGGTTCCGTACGTCATCGCCAGCTTGGTGTTGATCGTGCCCACGGTGCCGTACAACCACAGATCGGCACCGGTGTAGGCCGAGAACGCGATCTCGGCGCCGCCGGTCGAAAGCGGCGCGATCGCGGGGCTCGAGGGGGGTCGCAGGCCGAGATCCTGGGCGCTGCCCCCTCCGCTCGGCGTGTAGGTCCAGAGGTGGTTGGTGTTTGCCTGGAAGGTGGCCTCGTAGCTCGAGCCCAGCGGGGCGATTGCCGGGCTGCTCGCGCCGGCCATCCCGTACTTGTGGTCGGTGATGTCCGCGGTCCCTGCGGTCCATAGGTCCGCGGTGCCGTAGGCGTTGAAGGCCATCTCGTAGCCGCCACCGCTGAGCCCGGCGATCGACGGGCTGCTGCCGTGCGTCAGCCCCAGGCTCCATTGCTTGACGCCTGCGACGCCGGTACTCCACAGCTCGTGGTCGCTGCCCTGGAACGCGATCTCCCAGCTGTTGCCGGGCATCGCGGTGATCGCGGGACTGCTCGGAGGCGTCATCTGCAGCTGCAGCGAGCCGCTGCCGGCGTCGCCCGCGGTCGCGAGCAGCCCGTCGGTGCCCTGATAGGCGGTCTCGTAGCCACCGCCGGTCAGCCCGGCGAGGGCGGGACTGGTGCCGGGCATCACCTGCCGCCCGGTGTCGCTGGTGCCCGCGGTCCCGTACACCCACAGGTCGCCGGGCGCCGCTGTGGTCGCTGCGGCGGCCGCCGGCGATCCGGCCAGCGCCAACAGCGCGGCCAGCGCGGCCAGCGCGCAGAATGCCCCCAACAGTCCGCCGAGCCAGTGGCGCCCTCGGACTCGTACACCGCTCACGACCGACAGTGTCCCACGATCGCCTAAGGGCTCTCCGCCATAAGTACCGTCCCATTCGAGCGCCCTCTGACGGCGCCCGGCGGCGTCCTCGGATCTCGCTGTAGCGCCGCTACAGCTTCGATCCTGCGTCCTGGCCGGGCACCGTCAGCGGCCACTCTCGGTGG
>JBOGYE010000270.1:0-14819 GCA_050696635.1 Solirubrobacteraceae bacterium
GCGGACGCTGCACGGCGGCGGCGGGATGTCCTGGGCGCGCGGCGGCCGCGGGGCGCGAGGGGCCGGCGGCAGCGGCACTGGCGGACGCCTGGTGCTCGGCCGTCACCGAGGCCGGTTGCTGTACGCCGAGCCCCGCCACGCGCTGGTCGCGTTCGGGCCACCGCAGTCGGGCAAGTCGGCGGGGCTGGCCGTGCCCGCGCTGCTGGAGTGGGACGGCCCGGCGGTCGCCTCCTCGATCAAGACCGATCTGTTGTCGTGCACGGTCGCGCGCCGTCGGGCGCTCGGGCCGGTGTTCGTGTTCGACCCCTTCGAGCTGTCAGGCGCGACCGGGCAGACCTGGTCGCCGCTGCACGGCGCGCGCACGTGGGACGGGGCGCTGGAGGTCGCGTGGCGCCTGGCGGCGGCCGCCGAACTTGACCAGAAGGGCGTCGAAGGGGGCGACTTCTGGGCGATCGCGGCCGAGCAGCGGCTGGCGCCACTGCTGTTCGCGGCCGCCGGGACCGGCGCCGGAATGGGCGCGGTCGTGCGCTGGAGCTACGGCCAGGGCGCGCGCGAGCTGGACGGCGCGATCGCGCAGATGACGGGATCGGCCGCCGACGAGGCCCAGCTGGAGGGAGCGCACGCCGCCTATGACGCGCTACGCGCGTTCGAGTCCCAGGCCGACCGCACTCGCTCGTCGATCGAGGCGACCGCCCAGGGCCTGCTGCGCGCCTACCGCTTCGCGAGGGTGCTGCGCTCGGCGGCATCGTGCGAGATCACCGCCGACGCGCTGTTGGACGAGCGCGCGACGCTGTACCTGATCGGCGACGCGAAGGCCTCCAAGTTGTTGCGCCCGATCTTCCTGGCACTGCTGTCGGAGGTCGTCGATCGTGCCTACGAGCGCGCTACGCGGGCCGGCGGCGCGCTCGAGCTGCCGCTGTTGCTGTGCCTGGATGAGGCGGGCAACGTGGCGCCGCTGCCCAACCTCGCCGAGGTGGCGACCACCGCCCCGAGCCACAACATCCAGCTCGTCTCGATCTTCCACGACCTCGCCCAGGCGCGCAGCCGCTACGGTCGGCAGGCCGAGACGGTCGTCAACAGCCATCGGGCTCGGATGCTGCTGCCGGGCGTCGCCGACCTGGACACGCTGCGCTACTTCTCCGGCCTGGCCGGCGAGGAGGAGCAGCGAGAGACCACCAGGACCCACGGCGCCGGCGGCCCGACTCGCACCACCGGCGGGGTCCGACGCCGCCCACTGGCCGCACCCGAGGCTCTGCGCCAGCTACCCGAGGGCCACGCGCTGCTGCTGTACGGGCGGCTCGCGCCGGTGCGGGTGCGGCTGCGAATGTGGTTTGCGGACCGCCGCCTGCGGAGACTGGCGTCGCGATGAGCGCCGGCGATCCCGACGACTGGCCCGACGAGCCACCGCTCGGCGACGGCTTCCAGGACGAGCCGGACACGGCCCGCTGGCCCCTGACCTGGCGTGGGTTGCTTCCGCGCGAGCGGTGGCTCTGGTGGGAGCGTCTGTGGTCCGACGTCTGCGAGCTGCGCGCCCGCTACCGGCTATCGGTCCGCGGCGGCTGGTGGGAGGACGAGGTGCAGGTCGAGGCGCTGGCCGCGCTCGCCGCCTGGGTCGATCGCTACGACTCAGGCGAATGGGACGACCCGCCCGGCAAGCTGGCCCTGCTGTTGGATCTAGAGCGCGTCGCGGCGATCCTGCGCGACGGCCTTGACCCGTTCTCTCCCGATCGCGATCGGGCGACGTTCGCTCGCCACCTGATCGACCTCGGCTGCCAGCCACCGCCGGGGGGCGCGGAGCGCGGATGACGCTCAGGCCGCGCCCGGGGCCTGCGCGTGGCCCATCAGGCACAATCGGACCGCGTGAAGGACTCGCGCGCACGATGCTTTCCGCTCGGCGCGGAGGTCACGTTGGACGCGCTCGACCGCGACCCGCACCCGGTTCTCGCGCGGCTGCGCGAGCACGAGCCGGTCTCCTGGCTGCCATGCCTGGATGGCTGGCTGGTGACGCGCCACGACCTGGTGACGACGGCGATGCGCGACGCGGCCACGTTCACGGTCGACGACCGGCGCTTCTCGACTGCGCAGGTGGTCGGCCCGAGCATGCTCAGCCTGGACGACCCTGAGCACGCTCGCCACCGAGCGCCGTTCGTGGCGCCGTTTCGCGCGGCCTCCGTGGCCGAACGGTTTCACGCGATTATCTCCGCCCAGGCTGACCGGCTGATCGACGAGCTCGAGCGCGGCGGCGGCACCGAACTCCGACGCGCGTTCGCGGGACCGCTGGCCGCCGGCGTGATGACTGCGGCACTTGGGCTCGAGCTGCCCGAGACCGCCGACGTGCTGCGGTGGTACGACTCGATCGTCGCCTCGGTGACCGAGATCACGGCGGGTAACGGCGCCACCGCAGCAGGCGCGCTCGCCTACGAGGCGTTGAGCGCACGACTCGGGTCGGTGATCGAGGACGGCGATGGCTCATCGCTGATGGCGGCCGCGGCCGCCGGTGGCTCGCTGACGGCGCCGCAGATCTGCTCCAACGCCGCCGTGCTGCTGTTCGGCGGGATCGAGACGACGGAGGGGATGATCGCCAACGCGCTGGCGCACCTGCTGGCCGCCTCGGCGCAGGCGGACGCCCTGCGGTCGGCCGGGACGGGAGCGCTGCAGGCCGCCATCGATGAGTCGCTGCGCCTGGAGCCGGCGGCGGCGGTGATCGACCGCTACGCCACGGTGCAAATGACGCTCGGCCGGGCGTCGATCGCGCGCGGCGACCTGGTCCGCCTGTCGCTGGCGGGCGCCAACCGCGATCCGGCGATGTTCGCCAACCCCGACGCGTTCGATCCCACGCGACCCAACCTGCGCCGTCACCTAGCGTTCGCGCAGGGCCCGCACGTCTGCGTTGGGGTGCACCTGGCGCGGCTCGAGGCGCGCGCCGGGATCGAGGCGCTGCTGGCTCGCCTGCCGCGCCTCCGGCTGGACCCGCAGCGGCCACCCGAGGTGCGCGGGCTCGTGTTCCGCAAGCCGCTCAGGCTCGATGCCGTCTGGACCTGAGCCCCGCGCGTCGGCACGCAACGGACGTGACGCCCCGTTAGTGTTCCCGCGATGCCCCTGAGCGCGCGGCACCCGCAGCGACGGCGCAACCGCAAGGTCACGCTGCCGGCGTACGCCCTCACCGACGCCGAGCTGTCGATCGATCGGCTGACCGACGCCGGCCTCGGGCTTGACGCGGCCTACGAGCTGATCCGCTCCGAGCTCCTGCTCGACGGCCAGGCGCGGCTGAACCTGGCGACCTTCGTGACGACCTGGATGCCGTCGCACGGCGGGCGTCTGATGGCCGAGACCGCCGACAAGAACATGATCGACAAGGACGAGTACCCGCAGACCGCGGAGATCGAGTCCCGCTGCGTGAACATCCTCGCCGACCTGTGGGGCTCGCCCGAGCACGAGCACGCGACCGGCTGCTCGACGACGGGCTCCAGCGAGGCGGCGATGCTCGCCGGGATGGCGCTGAAGTGGCGCTGGCGCGCGCGGATGCAGGCGGCCGGCAGGCCGGCGGCACAGCCCAACCTGGTGATGGGGTCAAACGTCCAGGTCTGCTGGGAGAAGTTCTGCCGCTACTGGGAGGTGGAGCCGCGGCTGGTGCCGATGGAGGGCGAGACCTTCCATCTGACCCCCGAGCGCGCGGTCGCCCACTGCGACGAGAACACGATCGGCGTGGTCGCGATCCTGGGCTCGACCTTCGACGGCAGCTACGAGCCGGTCGCCGAGATCGCCGCCGCGCTTGACCGGCTGCAGAGCGAGCACGGGATCGACGTGCCGATGCATGTCGACGCGGCCTCGGGCGGCTTCGTGGCGCCGTTCGTCGATCCGAACCTTAAATGGGACTTCCGGCTGCCGCGCGTGCAGTCGATCAACTCCTCGGGCCACAAGTACGGGCTCGTCTATCCGGGCGTCGGCTGGGCCGTGTGGCGCGACCGGGCGGCATTGCCCGAGGACCTGATCTTCAAGGTCAACTACCTGGGCGGTGAGATGCCGACCTTCGCGCTGAACTTCTCGCGTCCGGGCAGCGAGGTCATCGCGCAGTACTTCATGCTGATCAGCCTTGGGCGCGAGGGATACGCCGCGATGATGCGCAACCTGCGCGAGATCGCGACCCACATCTCGCGGGGCGTGGCCGAGCTCGGCCCCTACCGGCTGATCTCGCGCGGCGACGAACTGCCGGTGTTCGCGTTCGCGCTCAAGCCCGAGGTGACCAACTACACGGTGTTCGACGTCTCCGCCAAGCTGCGCGAGGGCGGTTGGCTGGTGCCCGCCTACAGCTTCCCTGAGAACCGCCAGGACCTGAGCGTTCTGCGGGTCGTCGTCCGCGCCGGGATGAACATCGAGATGGCCGACCACCTGCTGGACCTCCTGCGCCGCCAGACCGAGGCGCTCGAGGCGCTGCCGGCGCCGCTGCCGGCGCCCGACGAGTCGCGCGCGACGGCGTTCGCGCACTGACGAGTCTGGCCGGGACCGACACGGGCGACGGTCAACGTCCCACTCGCGGACCCCGGCGTGACGCGTGGGACGTTCACCCTCCTGGGGGCGGTCAACGTCCCACGCGATTGCGGCGGCGGCGCCGGTGCGGCGTAGACCGACCGGCAGCCTCAGAGGACCGCCGCAAGCGAGCGTCCGGCGCGTGCCAGCTCGTCCAGCGTCGTTGCCTCCAGCACCCGGTCGAGGTCGAGCACCCGCGCCCCCATCGCGTCCAGTCGCCGGGTGCCGACCACGGCGTGGCACGGGACCCCGGACTGGCGCGCCCGGGTGGCGACCTCGGACACGACCTTGCCGACCAGGGACTGCTCGTCGAGCCGCCCCTCGCCGGTCACGACCGCGCGGGCGGCCCGCATCCGCGCATCGAACCCGAGCGCGTCCAGCACGAACGGCGCGCCGGCCACCAGCTCCGCGCCGAGGGCCGCCCACAGCCCACCGGACAGCCCGCCCGCGGCGCCGGTCATCGCCACCCCCCGCGGATCGACGGGCAGCCGGCGCGCCAGCGCGTGCAGGCGCGCGGTCAGCCGCCGCACCTGCTCGTGCGAGGCGCCCTTCTGGGGGCCGAACACGCGCGCCGCCTGCTCGAACGGCGTCCGCACGTCGCACAGCACCACCAGCCGCGCACCGCGCAGGCCACCGGCGCGCTCGATCGCGCGGATCGCGCCCGCCCCTCCGTCGGTCGTGGCGCTACCTCCGACCCCCAGATACACGGTCCGGGCGCCCGCGCTGATCGCGGCCGCGATCAGCTCCCCGGTGCCCGCGGTGGAGGCTGCCATCGCGTCGCGCCGGCGCCCGCGCACCACATGCAGACCGGACGCGGCGGCCGTCTCGACGATCGCCAGCTCGTCGGCGAGCGCGAAGCTCGCCCGGAGCGGGCGCCCGAGCGGGTCGTGAACGACGGCGCTCAGCGGCTCGGCGCCGAGCGCCGGTGCCAGCGCCGCGAGCGTGCCTTCCCCCCCGTCGGCGACCGGACAGAGATCTGCCGGGCGCCCACCAGCGAGCAGCCCGGCGCCGATCGCCCCGGCGACCTGCGCCGCGGCGAACGTGCCCTTGAACGAGTCGGGCGCGACGAGCACGACCTCGGGTACGCCGGGGATCGGGCTCACGCGCGCAAGTATCCGTCATCCTGTGGCAGCGTGGCCGAGCACGAGCTGATCGACGCCGGCGGGCGCGAGGTTCCGATCTCCAACCCCGGCAAGGTGTTCTTCCCGGAGCGCGGGATCACCAAGCGCGACCTGGTCGACTACTACCTGCGGATGGCCGAGCCGGTGATCAACCATCTGCGCGACCGCCCGACGGTGCTCAAGCGGTTCGTCAACGGCGCCGCCGGCGAGCCGTTCTTTCAGAAGCGGATCCCCGACTCGGCGCCAGACTGGCTGACCACGACCGCGGTCACCTTCCCCAGCGGGCGCACCGCGCGCGAACTGCTGCCCAACGACGCGGCCGCCTTGGTCTGGGGGGTCAACCTCGGCGTGATCGACTGGAACCCGTGGCAGGCCCGGGTCGCAGACCTCGACCATCCCGACGAGCTGCGCGTCGATCTGGACCCCACGCCGGAGGCCGGCTGGGACGATGTGCGGCGGGTGGCGCTGGTCTGCGCCGAGGTGCTGTCAGACCACGGTCTGACCGGCTTCCCCAAGACCAGCGGCTCGCGCGGTATCCACATCAACGTCCGCGTGACGCCCGAACGCGACTACTTCGAGGTCCGGCGGGCGGCGCTGGCGCTGGCGCGCGAGGTCGAGCGCCGCGCGCCGGCGCTGGCGACCAGCAAGTGGTGGAAGGAGGAGCGCCACGGCGTGTTCATCGACTACAACCAGAACATGCGCGACCGCACGGTCGCGTCGGCCTACAGCGTTCGCGCGACCCCCGACGCGCGCGTGTCGACGCCGCTGACCTGGGGCGAGGTGGCCGACGTCGACCCGGCGCAGCTGCGAATCGACACCGTTCCCGAGCTGGTCGCTCGGCGCGGCGACCCGAGCGCCGAGATGGACGCGCACGCCGGCTCGCTGGACGCGCTGCTCGAGCTGTCAGCTCGCGACGAGGCCGAGCGCGGCCTGGGCGACGCGCCCTGGCCGCCGCACTTCAGAAAGCAGGTCGGCGAGCCCAAGCGCGTGCAGCCCAGCCGCGCTCGCCGTGCCTGACCGGCCCCGGCTGTCACATTTTGGGGCGCGGCGGTGCTGAGTGGGTGTGATCGAGTTGCAGTCGCGACATCACGAGCCTCCGGATAGCGCCGACGGCTCCCCGGGCCCGGCCGAATTCGAGGCGTTCTTCCGCGCCCACTACCAGGTGGTCGTGCGGCTCGCCCAGAGCGTCGTCGGCGACTTCCAGGGTGCGCAGGACGTCGCCCAGGACGTGTTCCTCGCCGCCTACCGGCGCTTTGAAGGCGACTGGGAGCAGGCCGCGGGATGGGTCAGGGTGGCGGCGGTGCACACGGCGCTGAACGTGATCCGCGGCGACCGACGGCGGCAGCGGCGTCACCTGCTGGTGCCGGGCGCCGGTTCCGACCCCAGCGCCGAGGAGGCGGTGATCGACCGGGAGTCGCGGGCCGAGGTCCGCAGCGTGCTCGGACGGCTGCCGCGCCGCTCGGCCGCGGTGCTGGTGATGCGCCACGGCGGCCTCAGCTACGCCGAGATCGCGGCGGCGCTCGAAATCAAGGCGGGACACGTCGGAACTCTGCTCAGAAGGGCGGAGAGCGCACTTCGAAAGGAGATGGATCGTGAGACACGCAGCTGACGGAGTGCTTCGGCGGCTCGACGACGAACCCCTGGCGGTCCCAGACAAGGTCACCGCTCATGTCGCCTCGTGCGAACGCTGCCGCGCTCGGCGAGCCCTGATCGCGGCCGACGCCGCGGGCGCGTCCCGGCTGCTGTCGGGCCCCCGGCCGGCCCCCGACCCGGACCTGGTCTGGACGCGCCTGCAAGCCGAGCTGCACCGTGGACCGCAGGGGCGGACGCGACAGCCGCTGCGCAGGGCGACAGGATTCGGGCGCGGGCCTCGGCTTCCCCAGCTGTCGCTGCGCGCCGGCCTGGCCGCGGGCGCCGTCGGTGTCGTGGTCGCCGGTACGGCCGCGGCCGCGACGCTGACCACGATCTTCGCGCCGACCCACGTGGCGCCCGTGTCGCTGAACCGGGGCGAGCTACAGGCGATCGCCACGCTGAGCGGGCTGGGCGACGACCACGCGTTCGGAACCTTCTCGACCCCCAGCGGCTCGACCACGCTGCCGTTCGGGACGCTGAGCTGGTCCTCCTCCGGCACCGCGCACGTGGTGGCCTCGCTGGCCGCGGCCAGCGCGGATGCCGGCTTCACCGCGGCGCTGCCCGCCCGCCTGCCGGCGGGGGTGGGGGCCGTGCGGCGAATCGGGGTGCAACCGCGCGTCAGCGCCGCCGTGAGCTTTGGCTCGCGCGCCGCCGGCCTGGCGGGAAGCTCGGTCGCCATCGACGCGGGCCCGGCGGTGCTGGTGGAGTACGGCGGGACCAACTCGACCGAGCTGCCCGCATTGGGCGTGGTGACGATGCGCCGCCCAACGGCGAGCTCCAGCGGCGCCACGCTGAGCCAGATCGAGGCCTTCCTGCTCGCCGAGCCGGGGATCCCGCCGCAGCTGGCGGAGGAGGTCCGCCTGCTCGGGAATCTGGGCACCACGCTGCCCGTGCCGGTGCCGCCGGGCGCCTCGGCTCGCTCCGTGCAGATCAACGGTCGGCCGGGCGTGCTGCTCGCCGACGCGACCAAGGTGGCGGCGGCGGTGATCTGGGAGAACGGCGGTGGCATGCTGCACGTGGTCGCCGGGCTCCTAGACCCGCAGGACGTCCTGAATGTCGCACGCCAACTCCACTGACACCGTCGCCGCCGACGGGGGCGAGCTGTCCGCGGCCGATCCCGCGGTGCAGGCGCTCGAAGGCTCGCGCCCGGGCGACGGCGCGACGGCGCCGAGCGCGTCCCCGGCCATCCACGCGGTGGGCCTGAGCAAGCGCTTCGGCGAGACGGTCGCGGTGAAATCGCTGTCAATGACGGTGCGGCGAGGCGAGGTGTTCGGCTTCCTCGGACCCAACGGAGCGGGCAAGACCACGGTGGTGAAGCTCCTGCTTGGGCTGGCCCGCCCCAGCGGGGGCGAGGCGCTGGTGCTCGGCGCGCCGCTGGGGGATCGCGAGACGCGGCGTCGGATCGGCTACCTGCCGGAGTTGTTTCGCTTCCAATCGCTGCTCAGCGCCAATGAGGTGCTGCGCCTGCACTGCCGGCTTCTGGCGCTGCCCAAGGCGACCTGGCGGGAGCAGGGACGCAGGGCGCTTGCGACCGTCGGCCTGCTGGCGCGGGGCGATGACCGGGTCGGCACCTTCTCCAAGGGGATGCAGCAGCGGCTCGGGCTCGGGGTGGCCCTGCTCGGCGACCCGGCGCTGGTTGTGCTCGACGAGCCCACCAGCGCGCTTGACCCGGTCGGGCGCCACGACGTGCGCCAGGTCATCCGCGACCTTCGCGAGCAGGGGACGACGGTGTTCCTGAACACGCATCTGCTCGAGGAGGCCGAGCACGTCTGCGATCGCGTGGCGGTGATCGACAGGGGATCGACCGTCGCCACCGGCACCCTGGACGAGCTGCTCGGCCAGCACTCAAGGGTGCGGCTGAAGGTGACGGGGCTGCGCGAGGACTGGTGGCACGGCCTCGATCGCTTCGGCAGCTCGCGCAGAGATGAGACGTGGCTGGTGGTGGACGGCATCGACCCGTCCCGGGTCGCCGACCTGGTCGACCAGGTGGTCGCGCTGGGCGGACGGATCGAGGCCGTGATTCCCGACCACCAGACGCTCGAGGCCCGCTTCCTCGAGCTACTGGGCGAGCGACAAGCGCGATGAGCGCGATCTCGACTATCGCCGTGCTGACCGTCACAGAGGCTGTGCGGCGGCGCCTGCTGCTCGCCTTCGCCGCGATCACCGTGGTGCTGGTCGGACTCAGCGCGTGGGGCTTCGATCGCCTCGGCCACAGCCACAGCATCACCTCCGGCGAGAGCCACCTCGCCGTGCCGGACGCGCTGATCCTGTTCATGTTCATGTTCAGCTTCGTGGTCGCCTTGAGCGCGTCGGCGATCGCCGCGCCGGCGATCTCCTCGGAGGTCGAGTCCGGCGTGCTGATGACGGTCGTGACCCGCCCCGTCCGGCGAGCCGAGGTGCTGTGCGGTAAATGGCTCGGGCTCGCGGCGCTGCTCGCCGGCTACGCAGCGGTGGTCTGCGCGCTCGAGTTCGTGGTCGTCGACTGGGCGAGCGGCTACGTCCCGCCGGACCCGGTCCTGGCCGGACTGTGCCTGTTCGGCGAGGGCGCGCTGCTGTTGACATTGGCGCTGGCGCTGAGCACGCGGATGCCGGTGATCGCCGCCGGGGTGGTCGGCGTGGCCGCGTTCGGCGCCGGCTGGCTGGCGGGCGTCGTCGGAACCCTGGGCGCCAACCTCAACATCGGGGCGCTGAGCACGGTCGGGCAGGTGGGGCACTTGTTGATGCCAACCGACGGGCTGTGGCACGCGGCGATCTACTACCTGCAGCCCAGCTCGCTGCTCGCCGGGCCTCTGGCCGACCGTGCGAAGGGCAACCCGTTCTACGCTCAGGGGGGACCGTCCTGGCCCTATCTGCTGTGGGTGGCGGGCTGGCTGGTCATCGTCCTGATCGCCGGCGTGGCGAGCTTCGAGCGTCGCGAGCTGTGACCGGCTGCGCTAGCCGCGCATCTGCTCCAGGCGGCAATCGCGGGGCGGCTTGTCCTCGCGCCAGCGCAGGATCCGAGTGCCGTGGCGGATCCGGCCGCCGCTGGCATGGTCGAAGGTGACCTCGAGGACCAGGTCCGGGCGCAGCGCGATCCACTCCAGCTCGCGCTCTGACTGCCAGCGACTCGGGTCGCCATGGCCGCGCTCGCCGGTCTCGTAAGGAGCCAGCCGCGCCACCAGCGCCCGCTTCTCGGACGCCGTGAGCCCCGACGAGTGCCCGACCACGTGCAGCTCGCCGTCGCCGCCGTACAGGCCGAGGATCAGCGAGCCGACCGTGCCGGTCTCCTTGCCCGGCCGCCAGCCGACGACCACCGCGTCGATCGTTCGCACTCGCTTTACCTTGACCATCCCCTTGCGCTCGCCGGGGCGATAGGGCGCGCGCAGGTCCTTGGCGACCACGCCCTCGCCGTCGCGCAGCCAGTCGACGGTGCCGCCGGGATCGCGAGTCAACGGCGTCAGTGACAGGCCGCCGGCTTGCAGCAGCTCCGCCAGCTTCGCCCGGCGGCGCTCAAACGGCGCCGACAACAGCACGTCGTCGTCCAGCGCCAGCAGGTCGAAGGCGACGTAGCGCGCCGGCGTCTGCTTGGACAGCAGCTCGATCCTGCTGGCCGCCGGGTGGATCCGCTGCTGCAGAGCGCCGAAGTCCTGCTGGCCGTCGCTTGAGTCGATCACTATCTCCCCATCGATCACGTAGCGCCCAGCGGGGAAGCTCAGCTCCGGGAAGTAGCGCTGAAGCGGCTTGGCGCCACGCGACTGGATGATGCAGTCGGCAGCATCGACGAACGCGATCGCGCGAAAGCCGTCGAACTTCGGCTCGTAGGCCCACTGCTCGCCCAACGGCAGCTCCTTGGCGCCCCGCGCCAGCTGGGGCTCGATCGGCGGGCGCAGCGGCAGCGGCACGGTCGTGATCGTAGCCGTGCACGCGTCCACTACGATCAGCCGGGATGACGGCCACCGCCGCTGAGCAGGAGTACCTGGAGTCGCTGTTCTGGCTTTACGAGGCGCAGCTCCCGATGACCGGCGCCAACCTCGCGCGCGCGATGCAGCTGTCGGCGCCGACAGTCTCAGAGATGCTCAACCGGCTCCAACGCGACGGCTACATCGAGCGCGGCGGCGGCCGCGGGATCTCGTTCACCGACGCTGGCCGCACCCACGCCGAGCAGATCGTCTCCCGTCACCGGATGATCGAGCGCTTTTTGACCGATGTGGTGGGAGTGCCGTGGGATGAGGTCCACGAGGAGGCCGAGAAGCTCGAGTTCGCGATGACGCCGCGCTTCGAGGCTTACATCCGCAGCGCCGTCGGGGATGCCAAGACCTGCCCGCACGGCCACCCGATCAGGGTCGGCGAGCGGATCGACGGCGTGCCGCTGGCCGACTGCGCCGTAGGCGCAAAGGTCACGATCCTGCGCCTCGAGAACGAGGCCGAGGACCTGCTGCACTACCTCAAGGCGGCCGGCGTCGAGCCCGGCATGACCGGCGAGATCGCCGCCAACGACGGCGAGCAGGTGACGGTGCGCTTCGATGACAGCATGGCCGACGTCACCTTCAGCGTCGCCGAGACCGTGTCGGTGCTGGCCGACCCCTCACCACCGCCGCGGACCGCGCTGCCCGAGCAGCTCGTGCTCGGCACGCAGCGCTACGGACGCTGACCGCGCGACGCGGCGGCCCGGGTCAGGCGGCGCGGGCGCCGGTGCCGGCGGCGCGGTAGGCGTCCGCCAGCCGGCGGATCCCCTCGTCGATATCGGCCGGCGTGACGCCCGAGTAGGCGAGCCGCAGCGAGGACTCGCTGCCCTCCAGAACGAAGTCCGAGCCCTTGACGAACTGGACGCCGCGCGCCGCGGCGGCGTCGAACAGAGCCGCCACGTCGGTCCCGTGCGGCAGGTCGACCCACATGAAGTAGCCGCCCTCGGGCGCCACGAACCGCGCCTGGGGAAGGTGCTCGGCCAGCGCCTCGCAGAGGGTGCGAGCACGCTCGCGCAGCGCCTCGCGGACCGTCCTCACCGACCGCGCGACCGCGCCCGAACGGCAGAACTCGTTGACGATCGCCTGCGAGACCATGCTCGGGGAGATGTAGGTGGAGGTAGCGAGCTTGACGATCCGCGCGATCAACTCCTCGGGGCCGACCAGGTAGCCGACGCGGATCCCGGGACAGACGGTCTTGGAGAACGAGGAGGCGTAGACGACGACATCGGGAGCCGTCGAGACCATCGTCGGCAGCGACTCGCCGACGAACCGCAGCGACACGTACGGATCGTCCTCGAAGATCGTGAAGCCGTGCGCGCGGGCCAGGTGCACCAGCCGCTCGCGCTTTGCCGCCGACAGCGTGTAGCCGGCCGGGTTCTGAAAGTTGGGGATGATGTGGGCGAGCCTGGGCTCGACGCCGGTCGCCAGCACGCGCTCGAGCGCGGCGACGTCGATCCCGTCGGGCTCGAGCGCCACCATCTGCACGTCGGCGCCGCGGTTGCGCAGCGAAAGCAGCGTGCGGTCGTAGGTCGGGCGCTCCACGATCACCGCGTCGCCGGGTGCGACCAGCGAGTCGAACAGGAACGCGTCGGCCTGCATCGAGCCGTTGGTGACCAGCACCTGCGCGGGCGAAACCTTGTGCTGCTCGGCGATCCACTCGCGCAGCGGCACGTAGCCGACCGCGGTGCCGTAGGCGGCCATCCCGGCGGGATCGGACGCAAACGCGGCGTCGGCGGCCGCGCGCAACCCGTCGATGTCGACGATATCCAGCGACGGCGCCCCACGGGCGAACGAGATCGTGGCGGCCACGATCGACAGACTACGAGATCGGCACGTCGAGTCGCAGCTCGAACAGCGCCCGATCGGCCCCCTCGTACTCGCGCAGCCTGACCTCGAGCACGCCCGGCAGCCCCGCCAGCGCGCGCTCGAAGCTCGTCAGCGCGGCCGCGTCTGGGAACGGGCCGGCCGACACGCCGACACGACAGACTGACACGGGCGCGGCGGACACGGCGGGCGACCCGGGATCGGGCGAGCCGGGGGCTGGCGAGCCGGGGGCGAGGCCGTCCTGGATCGTGCGCAGACGACGGTCGATCTCGGCCAGGTGGGCGTCGAGCGGCGACGGCCGGCTCATCTCCCGGCGCAGCGTACTCGGCGATCCGGCGCTCAACTCGGCCTCAGACCGCCCCAAGCAGCGTGACGGCCGCCTCGGCGACCTGAGTCGGCGTCCGTCCGACGCGCACGCCCTTGGCCTCCAGCGCCTCCGCCTTGGCCGCGGCGGTCCCGTGCGAGCCGGACACGATCGCGCCCGCGTGCCCCATCGTCTTGCCCGGCGGGGCGGTGAAGCCGGCGATGTAGCCGATCACCGGCTTGGTGACGTGCTCGGCGATGTAGTCGGCGGCGCGCTCCTCGGCGTCGCCGCCGATCTCCCCGCAGATCACGATCAGCTCGGTCTCCTCGTCTGCCTGGAACAGCTCCAGCACGTCGATGAAGTCAGTCCCGGGCACCGGGTCGCCGCCGATCCCGACGATCGTCGAGTTGCCAAAGCCGCTCTGCGCAAGCACGTCGCCGATCTGGTAGGTCAGCGTGCCCGAGCGCGACACGACGCCGACGTTGCCGGCGCTGAAGAACGAGGCTGGGATGATCCCGACGCTCGCCTTCCCCGGCGACAGAATCCCCGGGCAGTTGGGCCCGACCAGCCGCGACCGGCCGTTGCGCTTCAGGGTGTTGTAGACACGCAGCTCGTCGTGCGCCGGGATCCCCTCCGTGATCGCGATGATCAGCTCGATCCCGGCGTCCTCGGCCTCCAGGATCGAGTCGGCCGCGAACCGCGGCGGCACGAAGATCATCGCCGTGTTGGCGCCCTCACGGGCAACCGCCTCGTGGAAGGTGTTGAAGACCGGGATCCCCTCCACGTCCTGGCCGCCCTTGCCGGGGGTCACCCCGGCGACGACGGTCGTCCCATACTCGCGGTTGCGCAGCGTGTGGAAGGTGCCCTCGCGGCCGGTTATCCCGGACGTGCAGAGGCGCGTTTGCGGACCGACGAGGATGCTCAGGGGTTCGCTCCTGCAGCCAGCGCTACGACCCTCGCGGCGGCCCCGTCCATCGTCGCCTCGGTGTGGACGTTGGGAAGCTGCGCCGCCGCCAGCAGCGCGCGCCCCTCGTCGCCGTTGGTCCCGTCCAGGCGGACCACGAACGGCACCGTCGGTGAGATCTGGGCGAACGCCTCGATCAGCCCCCGCGCGACCTCGTCGCAGCGCGTGATCCCGCCGAAGATGTTGAACAGCACCGCGCGGACCTTGTCGTCGGACAGGATCACCTCGACCGCGCCCGTGATCGCGTCAGCGCGGGAGCCGCCGCCGGCATCGAGGAAGTTCGCGGGCCGACCGCCGGCCTCGGCGACCACGTCGAGGGTCGACATCGACAGGCCTGCGCCGTTGGCGAGGATGCCGATGTCGCCGTCCAGCTTGACGTAGGTCAGCCCCCGCTCTGAGGCCATCCGCTCCTGTGGATCCTCGGCCGACGGGTCGCGCAGGGCCGCGTTGTCCGGGTGGCGGAACAGAGCGTTGCCGTCAAGCGTGACCTTCGCATCGAGCGC
>JBOGYE010000271.1:0-3807 GCA_050696635.1 Solirubrobacteraceae bacterium
CGGCCCGGGCGCGCCACCGAGGCCGGGCGCGCCACCGGGCCCCGGCGCGCCACCCGGAGCGGTTGCCTCAGCCCCAGCCCCAGCCCCAGCCGCAGCCGCCGTGCCGCCGAGCCGAACGAAAGCCATCTGCAGCTGCGACAGCGCCTCGCGAATCGCGTTCACCTGTCCGGGCGCGACCTGCTCCAGCAGCGGCATCAGCGCCCGTACCGCCTCGATCGCGACCATGACCTGGGCGAGATCGCGCTCGTCCTCGGTCCCCGGCGACAGTCCGGTGCGCCGCATCCCCATGTTGATCAGCGACACGACCTGCTCGAGCACGATCTGCTCGACGCGGATCTGCTTGAGCTCGGCCTCGTAGGCGGCGCGTAGTTCCTCCTCGGACGGGCGGTCTTCGGTGCTCATCGTGTTGCGCAGATCATCGCAGCCGGGCCTCGACCGCGCCGCCGTAGGTCTGCGATGTCTGGGCCTGGAAGGCGGCGTAGACCTCGGCGAGACCGCCACCGGAGGTCAGCATCCGGCGCTGGCGCTGGGCGCCGTTGAGCGCCGGCAGCGCCACCTCGATCCCCAGCTCCGAGCGAATCGGCTCCGTCCAGCCCAGCAGCCGGTCGGCGGCCTCCGCCGCCGGATAGGGATCACAGGAGCGCAGCCGCAGGTCGAGCAACTCGCCGTCGAGCCCGTGGCGCACCGCGCGCCACATGTTCTCCTCGATCAGGCGGTTGGGGAGATCCTCGAACGGCACCCTCTCATCCTCATCGCGCGCGGCCTGAGCGACGCACGCGACGATCAGCGCCGCCAGCGCGTCTGACTCGGGTGCCGTGCTCTGCGCGTCGCAGATCCGCAGCTCGACCGTGCCGAACGAGAGGTGCGGGCGAATCGACCACCACACCTGCGTGTACTCGACGATCGAGCGGGTCTCGAACAGCATCTGCACGTAGCGGGAGAACGCGTCCCAGGAGCGGAACACGTCGGGCACCCCGCAGCGCGGGAAGCTCTTGGTGAAGATCTGCGTGCGCGCGCTGTGCAGGCCCGAATCCGAACCGTCCAGGAACGGCGAGTTGGCCGAGATCGCCAGCAGCACCGGCAGCACTGGCCGCAGCCGATCGCACACCCGCACCGCTCGATCGGCGCCGCGCACACCGACGTGGACGTGCAGCGCGAACGTGTTGTTGCGCCAGGCGACGTACTTGAGCCCGTCCTCGACGCGGCGGTAGTGGTCGGTTTGGATGATCCGCTGCTCGCGGTAGTCGGCCCACGGATGCGTGCCTGTCGCCCCCAGCGCCACTCCCTGCGCGGCGGCCAGCGCGAACAGGCCGTGGCGGCGCTCGGCCTGCGACGCGCGCGCCCTCGCCAGATCCTCGCCGCGCCCGGATCTGATCTCGATCTCTGACGAGATCAGCTCGCCGGCGATCGACTCCGCAAGCGCCGGATCCTCGCCCGCGGCTGCGTCCCGCAGCGCCTCGAAGCGCCCCACCAGCCCGAGCGTGTCGGGATCCAGCAGCGCGAACTCCTCCTCGATTCCGACCGTGAAGTCGGTCGAGGATTCGAATGCGCCGCGCGCGCTGTCGAGGTCGAGCTGCAGGACTCCGCCGGCCCTAGGTCAAGTAGAAGTACAGCGCGTAGAGCAGGTCGACGGCGGGGCTCGAGGTGTGCACGGTCACCTCGGGCGGGACGTGGAGCAGCGCCTCCGAGTAGTTGAAGATGATCTTCACACCGGCCGCGACGAGCTCGTCGGCGATGCTCTGGGCGGCCGCCGACGGGACGGCCAGCACGGCGACGACGATGTCCTGGTCGTCGACCACCGCCGGCAGCTCGGAGTTGTGCCGGACCGGCAGCGTGCCGATCTGATTCCCGACGCGCGCCCGGTCGATGTCGAAGATCGCGACAATCCGAAAGCCGTGGTCGGCGAAGATGTCGGAGGTGGCGATCGCCGTGCCCAGGTGCCCGGCGCCGAACAGCGCGATGTTGTGCTGGCCGGCGGTACGCAGGATGCCGCGGATCTGCGACACCAACGACTCGACGTTGTAACCGACGCCGCGCTTGCCGAACTTCCCGAAGCCGGACAGGTCGCGCCGGATCTGGGTCGAGTTGACGTGCGTGTACTCCGCCAGCTCCTGCGAGGAGATCGTCTCCTTGCCGATCTTCCGCGCCTGCGTGAGCACCTGTAGGTAGCGCGAGAGGCGCGCCGCGACGCCGAGCGAGAGCTTCTCACCCGTCCCATCGCGGCTCGGACCCGCCCGCTTGGCGCCGCGGCCGACCGTGTAGCTCATCGCCCGGTCACTCTACTGAGGCCCAACCGGCTCCTGAGCGCCGCCTCGTCCACGAACAGCTCGAACTCCTCCCGCCCGTCGATGGTCACGACCGGAATCCGTTCGAGGTAGGCTCGCAGCAGCCGCTCGTCGGACTCGATGTCGCACTCGCGCAGGTCGAACTCGAGCTCGTCGCCAGCGCGCGCTCGCACCCGCTCGAGCACCTCGCGCGCGTCGTCGCACAGGCAGCAGCCCGCGCGTCCGTAGAGCACCACCTCGGTCATCGCGTGGCGCCTCCGAGCGCGGGCGGGCGCTCGCCGCTGGCGTACACGTCGACCGACAGGTAATGCGGAAACGGCAGCGGGGCGACCTGGAGCGCAGCCGCGGCGATCATCGCCGCGTTGTCGGTGCACAGCTCGCGCGGCGGCACCGACAACTGCGCGCCGAGGGCCGCCAGGCGCACTCGCAGCGGCCCGTTGGCGGCCACCCCGCCGCCGACGGCGAGCGTCGACAAGCCGGTGCGCTCCAGCGCGCGGTGCGCGCGCAGCGCCAGCGACTCGACGATCGCCGCCTGGTAGGACGCGGCCAGATCCGCACGCAGACGATCGCTCTCGTCTGGGCCCAGCTCGCGCACCTTGTACAGCAGCGCCGTCTTCAGTCCCGCGAACGAGAAGTCGAGGCCGCGCATGCGAGCCCCGATCGGGAACGAGAACGCGGCCGGGTCGCCCTCGCGCGCCAGCCGTTCGAGCGCGGGGCCGCCGGGATAGCCGAGGCCGAGCAGGCGCGCGCCCTTGTCGAACGCCTCGCCGGCGGCGTCGTCGAGCGTCCCGCCGATGACGCGGTAGCCGCGCCGGTCGGTCACCTCGACGATCAGCGTGTGGCCCCCGGAGGCGAGCAGCGCCAGGAACGGCGGCTCGACCGGGTCGGGCTCGAGGTAGAGCGCGGCCAGGTGGCCGTGCAGGTGGTCGACGGGCACGAGCGGAAGCCGGCGCGCGAACGCGATCGCCTTCGCCGCCGAGAGGCCGACGAGGAGGGCGCCGATCAGGCCCGGGCCCTCGGTCACCGCGACGGACTCGATGTCGTCAAGCGTCGCGCCCGCCTCCGCGAGCGCCTCCTGGACGACGGGGACGACGAGCTCCAGGTGCCGGCGCGACGCCACCTCCGGCACCACGCCGCCGTAGCGCGCGTGCAGCTGCGCCTGCGACGAGACCACGTTCGCGCGCACGACCCCGTCCGCGGTGACGACGGCGGCCGCGGTCTCGTCGCAGGACGTCTCGATCCCGAGGATCATCGCCCGCTACGCCCGGTCGGGGTCGCGCCACATGATGAGCGCGTCCTCGCGGTTGTCGGTGTAGTAGCCCCGCCGCACGCCGGTGGCGACGAACCCGAGCGACTCGTACAGGTGGACCGCGACGTGGTTGGAGACGCGCACCTCGAGCGTGTAGCCGCGCTCGCTGTCGCCGTCGGTGAGCGCGAACAGGCGCTCGAGCAGCGCCCGGGCGACACCGCGGCCGCGCCACGCCGGGTCGATGGCGACGTTCATCACGTGCCAGGCGTCGAC
>JBOGYE010000272.1:0-3814 GCA_050696635.1 Solirubrobacteraceae bacterium
AGTCTGGCAGCGCGCCTGCTTTGGGAGCAGGAGGTCCCCGGTTCAAATCCGGGCGCCCCGATGTACGTCGACACTGGCCCCCGTAGCTCAGATGGATAGAGCAGCGGCCTTCTAAGCCGCGGGCCGCAGGTTCGAGTCCTGCCGGGGGCGTTCCGGTTGAGCTGATGGCGCGCCTGGCCACGGCGGCAGTCAACTGTCGGCGCCGCCGAGGCGATCGTGGCCGAGCGCCGGCGTCGCCCTCAGGTCAGCCTCGCCGGCGCCTTTCGCTCCCACGCGTCGGCCAGCAGTTCCCCGAGCCCGTCTGCCGGAGCATGCTCCAGGTCGACCGCGACGGCGGCGAGCCGCTTGCCCCAGTAGCGCTCGGTGCACCACCCGGGATGGCGCTCGACAGCGGTCCGGATCCCAGGCTCGTCGACCATCACGTTCATCGTCCGCTCGTCCCACAGCGTCGCGAAGATCCTCCCGCCGACTCGAAACGAGGGGCGGCCGAGGTGGTCCTGCTCGACCGCCTCGGGCAGCCGCAGCGCGAGCTGACGAGCCTGGTCAGGTGTCACGAACGCGGTGAATCGCGACGCCGGCTGGTCTGCCTCGCTCATGAGATACCGCCGAGCGCGGTGCTGTAGCGCCAGTGACGACCGCCATCGCGGGAAACGTACTGCCAGGTGACAGCCGGGTTGACCGCGGCGTTGGATTGCGACTGCTGGACGTAGGCGAGCAGGGAATGGCCGGACCCCGGCACCACAGCAACCACCAATCCGCCGAGGAACGTCTCCCACCAGACGCGGCCTGCGTCGGTGCTGACATCCACGACGGAGCTGCCGTAGGCGAACAGCGTGCGGCTGCTCGCGACCCCGACCGAACCGACCGCCTCGGGGCCGTCGGCGGCGTCCACGTGCAGCTGCGGGCCGTCGATCCGCCAGCGCGCGCCGCCATCGGTGGTCCGCGCCGGGTACTGCGCCTGACCGACGTCGGCCAGCGCGAGCCCGTTGCGGCCGTCGGAGAACACGCGCGTGCCGAACAGGGTCGAAGAGCGCACGATTGTGCCGGGCGCGACCGCATGGGAGCGGGGCCGTAGCCGCCGCGCCGTGAAGCCGGCCGTGGGACGCGGCGGGGACGAGGGCCCCGTTGCGCCGTCAGCGGCGACCGCCGCCGCCGAGCCGCCGCTCAATGCCCCCGCAAGGGCGACCAGTGCCATCCGCGTGCGTCTGCGTGTCTCCGGTCCCATCACTTCCCCTCCTCGTCAGAGCCGTCCCCGCACCGCCCACAGATCCGGGAAGGCGGGTTTGAACAGTGTCTCGCGCAAATAGGCAGCGCCGCTCGAGCCGCCGGTCCCGACCTTGTCGCCGATCGTGCGCTGCACCATCATCACGTGCCTGTAGCGCCACTCCTGAAGACCCTCGTCGAGGTCGACCAGTCCCTCGCATACCTGTGCGGCGTCACCGTCGCGGGCGTACACCTCGGCGAGCACATCCTGGAGCTCCGGGCTGGGCGTGAGCGGCGCGGTCAGGTCGCGATGCAGTGACTCAGCGGGCACCTGCCAGCCGTCGCCGTCCAGGTAGGCGAGGAACGAGTCAAACAGGCCGGGGCGCGCGATCGCGGCGGCGATCCGCGTGTGCTCGTCGCTGTCGGTGCAGTAGTGGCCCAGGACGCCGCGGTCGCGGCGTCCGAACGCTGCCTCCAGCTCGCGAAACTGGGCCGACTGGAAACCGCTGGCGGCGTCCAGTCGCCCGCGGAAGCCGGAGTACTGAACCGGCGTCAGAGTCTCCAGCACGTCGAGTTGGCTGACGATGGTCTTCAGGATGGCCCGCATGCGCCGCATCGTGTGCATCGCCTGCGGAGCGTTGTGGGCCTCGAGCTTGCGCTGCGCGCGCGCGGACTCGTGCAGCAACTGCTTGAACCACAGCTCGTAGACCTGGTGGATGACGATGAACAGGACCTCGTCGTGCTCCTCCGAGCGCGGGCGCTGCGCGCCCAGCACCTCATCCAGCGCCAGGTAGGACCGGTAGCTGACCGACGCTGTCGGCTCGGCCGGGGCGGTCGAATCGGTCAGCTCAGCGGTTGGCTCGGGCGCATCGCTCATCCGCCCGCGAAGTCTATGGGCCGTGCCGACCACTTCGGCCGCCCCGCAACCGTCGGGCCGTCGCGCTGGTAGATTCCGGGGCCGCACGGTGGGCGTAGCTCAGTTGGTAGAGCTCCTGGTTGTGGTCCAGGCGGTCGTGGGTTCGAGTCCCATCGCTCACCCTCCGTACAAGTCTCCGTTTACCAGGGATTTCTTTCGAAATGAGGACTCCCGAAGCAAGATCCCTGCCCGCCGTTGTACCGCTTCGTTGTACCACTCGGGCTCGGAGTCGGCGCATGAGGCGTCGTGGAGGCCCGATGAGTTGCGATTTCCGCGCACAGGACGGCCACTGAGATCGACATGCAGATTGCTCGTCGACGAGCGAGAGCAGGTCCGCGCGCTGCTGGATCCGGCGAGTTCCCGGAGCGAACGGGCCGGGCCTACCACGCGGCCGGCCGCCTCAGCCGACTGCGACCACGAACTTGGTGGCGCCCCGTCCCTCGGCCAGCGCCTGCTGCGCGTCGGCGGCCGCGGCGAGACCATCGACCTGGGTGACGTCGAGCGTCACCGCGTCGCTGGCCAGATCGGCGAGCACGCGGCCCAGCGTGGCGTGAAGCCAGGCAGGATCCCCAGCCGCCAGCGCGGCCAGGCTGAACCCGGTCACCGACAGCAGACCGCCCATCAGCGATCCGAGTGGAGGGAGCGCGTCGAGCGCCGTGCCTGCGGCATTGCCGAACAGGACGATCCGCGCGCCGGGCGCGGCTACGGCGAGGTCGACGTGAAGCAGGGTCGTGCCCTGCGGGTCGAAGATGAGATCGACGCCCCGGTCGCCGGCCGCGGCGCTGATGTCGGCGAGGCCCGGTCCCCGGGTGGCGACCGCGTCGTAGCCGGCACGCCGTGCCGACTCCGCTCGCGCGCTGCCGCCGACCGTGCCGAGCAGCCGGCCGGCCCCGCGGAGCCGCGCGTACTGAGCGACGGCGTGTCCCACCCCGCCCGCCGCACCATGAAGAAGTACCCGCACCATGAAGAAGTACCGTCTCGCCCGCGCGCAGGCGCGCGAGATCATCGACGAGCACCGCCGCGCTGACCAGCACGCCGGTGGCGGCGGCGGCCACCTCGTCGCCGAGGCCCTCGGGGGTCAGGATCGTGTGGCGGGCGTCCGCGGTGACGAATTCAGCCAGGCCGCCATCGCCGGTGAACGCGGTCACTCGCTGGCCCACGCTCAGTCCCTCCACGCCCGTGCCGACCGCGTCGACGACGCCGGCCACCTCCAGCCCGGGCACGAACGGCCAGGCCCGGACGTGCCCCGGGTCACCGCGCCGGGCCATGATGTCCTTGAAGTTGACACCGGCGTGAGTGACGCGGATCGTCAACTCACCTGCCTCCGGCGCCGGAACATCGAGCTCCGCGACGCGCGTAGTGCTGGCGTCAGGGGCGGGTGCATCGTAGATGAGCGCCTGCATCCGCCGCGATGGTGATGACATAGGGCGTGTCATGTTCGAGTCGTTCTAGTGTCCTGAACCGTAAATTCGGTGGCAGCCTCGCGGCGTCTGGACGCGTCTGACGAATGGGGATGATCCCGCCGTACCACCCGGGGGTTGGGGAGTCTCTACCGCATGGCGTGCGACAGTCCCCAAGGCTCGCGAGCGGCGCTCAGGTCAGGCGCCGAGGATCAGCGCCAGGCGGCGCTCGATCGCGGCTGTCAGCGTCTCGCGAACGGCACCCTGCGGGAAGCGCGCCACCAGTGCGGCCAGG
>JBOGYE010000273.1:0-3537 GCA_050696635.1 Solirubrobacteraceae bacterium
GGCGAGGCCAGCGCCAGCTCGGGGCTGAACGCCGGCCGCCGGTGCAGGCGGCGGTAGAGATCGCCGGCGACCCCCTCGGGGTTCTGGATCAGGGTCACGATCAGGATCGCGCCGCCGAACAGCTCAAACCAGTTGCCGCTGAGGCCGAACCACTTGTCCAGCGCGTAGGGGAACAGGGCCTGGGTCGAGATCAAACCGGCGAACACGGCGCCCGAGATCAGGCTGATCCCGCCGACGTACGCGAACGCGATCAGGCTCAGGGCGGTGAACGCGTCGAACCGGTCGCCGCTGACCGATCCGAAGTTGTACGCGTACAGCGAGCCCGCGAACCCTGCGATCAGCGAGCTGATCCCGAACGCGATCAGCTTCACGGCCCGCGGGTCGATCGCGGCGCCAGAGGCGGCCCGCTCGTTGGAGCGCACCGCCAGCATCCGCCGCCCGAGCCGGCCGTTGCGCACCCAGGCGGCCAGCAGGCACAGCGCGATCGTGGCGACCAGCACCAGCCATCCGAAGATCGGGCTGGGGACGTTGCCGTCCAGCCCCCGGAAGGGGGCGTTGGAGCCCAGGTCGAACCCAAGCAGGCTCGGATCGGGCACCGGCGAGCCGGTCTGCCCGCCACCCCAGGTCGGATTCAGGAAGCCGAAGCTCTCGATCGCGACCGCCGCGGCGAGCGTCACGACCGCCAGGCTGACGCCGCGTACTCGCAGCGCGGACACCGCCGTCACCAGCCCCAGCACCACCGCCACCGCGGTCCCCAGCAGTGGCGCGAACGGGAATCCGATCCCCGAACCCAGCGCCAGGTGCGAGATCGTGAACCCGGCGACGCCCGCGAGGCTCAGCTGGACGACGGAGATCTGGCCGACGAACCCGGTCAGCACGACCAGCGACAGCGCCATCAGCGTCCCGATCATCGTGTTGATCAGCGCCTCGCGGAAGTCGTAGGGGAGGACCACCAGCGCCACCGCGCACAGCGCGCCAAACGCCAGCGAGCTGACGGTCAGGTTGCGCGGGCGCGGAACGCGCGGCAGCCGCTGCTCGACCAGGTCGCCCCGTCCGGGAAGCCGCGCGCCGCGCCAGAACATCGCCGCGACGATGATCGCCAGGACGACGAGCTCCTGGACGCCGGGCAGCGAGACCCCGGCGACGGTCGGAAACCACGACAGGGCCGACACGTACTGGATCAGCGAGTCAAGGATCCCGATCCCGATGCCGGCCGCGCAGGCGATCCCGAACGACGTGAACCGGGCGAGCAGCGCCGCCGCCAGTGCCGGCACGATCTGCAGCGGCAGCGTCTGCGTGTCGAGCTGGGTGATCGATGCCGCGAGGATGCCCAGGCCGCCGGCGATCAGCGTCGCCAGCAGGGTGTTGATCAGGGACAGCCGCCTCGGCGAAAGGCCGCCGAGCATCGCCGCCGCCTGGTTCTCGGACGCGGCGCGGGTGGCGAGGCCGAAGCGCGACCAGCGGTACACCGCCGCCAGCACGATCGCCACTACGATCACGATCCCGGTCAGGATGAAGCGGTCGATCGGGATCGTCGCACCCAGCAGGGAGACCGTGTTCTGGGGCAGCACGTTGGGCTCGGGCTGCGGCGTGGTCCCGAATGCCAGCAGCACGCCCGCCTGCGCGACCAGCAGCACGCCCAGCGACGAGACCAGCTTGGCCAGCGGCGAGGCCGTTCGCAGCGGACCGAACGCCACCAGCTCGATCGCCACCCCGACCAGCGCGATGAACGCAAACGACACCACCAGCGCCGGTCCGGTCGCCATCTGGACGCCGAGCTGGCCGGTGCGCAGCGCCCAGAACGCGTAGCCGGCGAGCATCGCGATCGCGCCGCTCGACAGGTTGACGACGCCGGCGCCGCGATAGCTCAGCACCACCCCGAACGCGATCCCGGCGATCAGGGCGCCCGGGCCGAGCCCGAGCAGGATGAACAGGAGGATCTGCTGCATCTAGGCCGGCGCGGGCGCGCGGACCGTCACTGCGGAGGCTGGAGCCAGCCGGCCGCCTTGACGAACATGTGCTTTCCGTGGTACTCGAAGAACTGCGCACGATCGTTGCAGACCGCAGGCGCGCTCGGGTACTTGCCGCAGTCCAGCGAAGGCGCGCCGAGCGCCACCGGGCCCTTGAACGACTTGGCCGTGGCCAGCACCGCGGCGGGCGTGATGTGGCCGTAGCCAAGCTGATTGAGGAACCGATCGGTGGTCAGCAGCTGCGAGAACGCGACGATGTTCCACGGGTCGGGGGCGTCGGCCGCCGGCTCGAGCTTGGCGACCACCTTCATGTACGGCGGCATGCCCGGGTCGGTCGGATCGCCGAACAGCGAGCTGGCGATCGCGTAGGTCCACTTCGGCCAGTCGCCGCCCAGTCCCGCCGACACCTGGCCGTTGAGGCACAACGGCGCTGAGACGATCTTCTTGGCGTCGGTGATGCCGAGCTGCTGCAGGCCCTTGGCGAGGTTGACGCAGCCCGACGAGTCGCTGTAGGGGATCACCATGTCGGCCGAGGTCGCGCCGGCGCTGGTCAGCGGGCCGATCAGGTCGGTCTGGGACTCGTCGTATCCGACGGCCTTGACGGTCACGCCCGCCTTCTTCAGCGCCGCCTCGATCGCGGCGGCGCCCTCGGTGATGCCGGCGATGTTCGGGTACACCAGCGCGGCGGTCTTGGCGTGCAGGACCTGGGTGGCGTAGGTGCCGAACGGGCCCAGCACGTGGGTCACGTCGCCGAACATGATCACGGCGTTGCGCTGCACCGAGTCCACCGGGGTCACGGCGACGCCGACGATCACCGGCTTGGCGCCGCCGATCGTCGAGTAGAACGGCTGGATCCCGATCGCGACCGCGCCCTCGTCGATCACCGAGATCGACTTGTCGGCGGCCAGCTGCTGGCCGCAGGTGGTGCCCTCCTCCTCGGCGGACTGGATGAAGCACTCCTTGAGCACCAGCGGGTGGCCGTCGACGCCGCCCAGCTGCGAGTTGATGTACTTGACGGCCGTCTCGGCGCCGATGGTCGCGAGCGGCCCGATCTGCTGCTGGCCGCCCTGCTGGTTGATCCATCCGACAGTCACGGGCGGCAGCGACGAGTTCGCCTTGCCGGCCTTGCCGCCCGTGTAGGTGAGGTAGTTGGTCACGGCGCCGCTGCCGGCGCCGCCAGTCTGCCCGGCGGCCGAGGTGGTCGCCGCCGAGGTGCTCGCGGGCGCGCTGCTGGAGCTGCTCGCCGCGGGTGCGGAGCTGCTGGCGGCGGGTGCGGAGCTGCTGCTGGAGCTCGATCCGCAGGCCGCCAGCGCGAGCGCCGCCACCGCCGCCGCGGCGGCCAGGCCGGCGCGTCGGCTACGGGCTTGTGGTGTGGTCACGTCCATCTCTCCTCCTCCTCTGAAGAACCGGCCAAATGCGCCTGCGGGCCTCAGGCCACCGCGTGCGCTCCCCACAGCTCGCGGGAGGCGATCCGCGCCCCCTCCGACAGGGCCGCGAGCTTGGCCCACTGGATCTCCGGGTGCACGCGCCTGATGAAGGCGCCCTGGGCAAAGCCGCAGTCGGTCCC
>JBOGYE010000274.1:0-4837 GCA_050696635.1 Solirubrobacteraceae bacterium
GCGCAGCCGGTGGCCGAGACGAACAGGATGAACTCCTCGCCGAGCGTGTCGAACCCCCTGTAGTCGAACGTCACCGCCGACACCAGATCGGTCGCATGCCGCTGATGAAGCGCGACATGCTGCAGCGTCAGGCCGTAGACGCCGTGGTAGTCGCCCGATGCCGGCAGCCCGATCACCGCCCACACCAGCCCGGCGGCGATCGCCGCGGCGCCGGCCGCGAACAGGATCGTCCGCGCGCGCCTACTCATCCCCGTCGGCCTCGATCTTGGCGAGCGCCAGCAGCAGCATCACCGGGAGTCCGACGCCGGCGACCACGAGCATCGACAGCGCCACGTCCGGCGCCTGGAACAGCATGAACATGATCGCGAGCGCCAGCCCCAGCACGCCGGAGGCGATCACCGCTCGCAGCGGCTCTCGCGCCAGCACCACGGCCGTGCCGGCGCCGGCCACGACCACCAGCGCGACGATCTGAAGCGCGACCAGTCCGCCCATCAGAGCCGTTCCACGTCGGCCGCCTCGGGATCGAGCTCGCCGCGATCGGACACGCGGATCGCGCGCGCCAGTACCTGCACGACCACCGGCGAGGAGACGAGCACGAAGGCGGCCAGCGCAAGCGCCTTGTCGGCGATCAGCGAGAACCCCTGGGTGACGAGGATCGCGAGTGCGATCAACGCCACGCCGAAGGTCGCCGCGCTGGCGTAGTGGAGGCGGTCGAGCGCCGAGCGCATTCGTGCGACCCCCAGACAGGCGAGCACCTGCACGCCGCAGCCGAGCACGAGCAGCACCGTCGCGATCACGGCGCGCGCGCTCATCGCAGACCGTGCTCGATGAAGCCCGCGAGCACCACCGAGCCGATCGATGACATCACCGCGGCGATCAGCCCCAGGTCGACGAACGGCTGGCGATCGAAGCCCTGCGCGAGCAGCAGCAGGATCAGCGCCGCGCCGGTCCCGATCAGCTGCAGCGCGACCAGTCCGGAGGTCGGCCTGGCGCGGCTCGCGACCACCCCGACCGGTACCAGCGCGACCAGCAGCACCAGCGACGCGATCAGCCACTCGTTCATCGCAGCCCCAGCGGGTCGGCGTCCGCGGAGGGATCCTCGCTGCGCATGAGCTGGTGGACGAGCAGCAGCGCGCGTTCGTCGTCATAGCCGATGACGAACGTGTTCGGCGCGATCGAGCCCGCCGTCGGCGCGAGCACCGCCCGCGCCGCCCCGCGCCCCGTGTCCGACGCGGGCTTGACCGTCAGTGCGTAGAGGTGTCCGGTCGCGGCGGGGCCGCTGACCAGAGCCCGGCACAGCTTCACCAGGTCGGGTGCAACGCTCGCCAGCGGTCGCCAGCTGCGCAGCAGCCAGGCCGGATCGGGACGCATCACCGCCCGGCGCTGGGCGCGCAGCAGCGTCGCGCCGGTCGCCGCGATCGTCGCGATCACGGCGCCGGTCACAAGCTCGGGTAACACCACGGTGTCGACCAGGACCAGGTAGATCGCGGCCGAGACCACCCACCAGCCGGACCATGCGATCGTCGCGCCGACCTTGCCTCCGCCGCCGGCGGGACCCTTAGCGCTCATCAGCCGTCTCGCTGGGGCATCGTCCTGGTTTCTACGAGCGCCTGAAAGCTCCTGCCGGGCGCTGCCCGGCGCGGCGCTGCGGTGGGGCCATGCTTACGAATTGCCCGCACCGGGAAGAAGCACCGGGACGCCGTCCGCCAACCGATCAAGGAGATGCGCCGATGAGCCGGATAGCCGTGGTCACCGGGGCCTCCGCGGGCGTGGGCCGCGCCACCGCGCTGGCCTTTGCGAAGCGGGGCTTCGACGTCGCGCTGCTGGCCCGCGGTCAGGCAGGGCTCGACGGTGCCGCCGACGATGTCCGGGCGGCCGGTGCCAGGGCGCTGACGATCTGCACCGACGTGTCGGAATACGAGCAGGTTGACGCGGCGGCCGGCCAGGTCGAGGAGCAGCTGGGGCCGATCGACGTCTGGGTCAACGACGCGATGACGACGGTGTTCGCGCCTGCCTGGGAGGTCAAGCCGGTGGACTTCCAGCGAGCGGTGCAGGTCACGTTCCTCGGTCAGGTGTGGGGCACGATGGCGGCCCTGTCGAAGATGCGCCCGCGCGACCGCGGACAGATCGTCAACGTCGGCTCGGCGCTGTGTTTCATCGGCATCCCGCTGCAGTCCGCCTACTGCGCGTCGAAGTTCGCCTGCCGCGGGTTCTTCGAGTCGACCCGCGCGGAGCTGATCCACGAGGGCAGCAACGTGCGGATGAGCATGGTGCACCTGCCGGCGGTCAACACCCCGCAGTTCGACTGGTGCCAGACCGTGTTCACCGAGCACCCCCAACCCGCACCGCCGATCTACCAGCCCGAGGTGCCCGCCAAGTTCATCGTCGATGTGGCGCTTGACGGCCGCCGCGACAAGGTGGTCGGATCGTGGAACAAGATGCTGGTCGTGGTCGCCCGGGCGTTCCCGGGGCTGGCGAACCAGTACGCGGCGATCGGCGCCTGGGAGAGCCAGCTCACTTCGCAGCCGATCAGCCCCGATCGTCCGAGCAATCTGCACCAACCGCGCGACGTCGAGGTCGATCATGGATCCCATGGCGAGTTCGATCACGACGCCAGAGGGTTCTTGACGCCGAGCTTCCTGAAGACGCTGCCGCAGGCGGCGGCCACGTTCAGCAAGGCGCTCGCCCGCGCGATCGAGGACAAGAGGCGACCCTGAGCGCCGGCGACGTGTCGGCGGTGTCGCGGCCGCATGTGCTGCGCGAGTACGCGCTGCTCGCCGACGGCGAGCGCGGTGCGCTCGTCGGGCCGCGCGGTGACTTCGCCTGGATGTGCTTCCCGGGCTGGGACGGGGACGGCCTGTTCAGCGCGCTGATCGGCGGCGGCGGCAGCTACGCGGTGACGCCGATCGGCCGGTTTGTGTGGGGCGGGTACTACGAGCACCCGGGGCTGATCTGGCGCAGTCGCTGGACCTGCGACGACGATTCGGTGGTCGAGTGCCGCGAGGCGCTGGCGCTGCCCGCGGCCGGCGACCGGATAGTGATCCTGCGCCGCGTGATCGCGGTGCACGGGACCGCGCGGGTGCAGGTGATGCTCGACGTTCGCAGCGAGTTCGGCGCCCGCTCGGCCCGGGAGCTGCACCGGGACGACGACGGCAGCTGGACGGCCCGCGCCGGCGAGGCGCACATGCGCTGGGGCGGCGCGGCCGGCGCGCGGCCGCACTCAAACGGCGCCCACGGTCGGGCGCTGGAACTGTCGCTCGAGCTCGAGCCCGGTGCCCACCACGATCTGGTCCTCGTGCTCGACCGCGATCCCCAGGCGCCGCTGCCCGACGTCGAGCACGCGTGGGCAGGCACCGAGGCGGCCTGGCACGAGCGCGTCCCGGAGCTGGACGACACCGTCGCACCGCGCGACGCTCGCCACGCCTACGCCGTGCTGGCGGGGCTGACCAGCAACGGCGGCGGCATGGTCGCCGCGGCGACGACCTCGCTGCCCGAGCGCGCCGAGGAGGGCCGCAACTACGACTACCGCTACGTCTGGATCCGCGATCAGTGCTACGCCGGCCAGGCGGTCGCCCGCGCCGGCGGCCACCCGCTGATGGACGACGCCGTCCGCTTCGTCTCTCAGGCGTTGCTCGAACACGGCCCGGATCTGAAGCCCGCCTATACGATCACCGGCGGGCGCGTTCCCGATCAGCGCACGCTGGACCTGCCCGGATACCCGGGCGGCTCAGACATCATCGGCAACTGGGTCAACGAGCAGTTCCAGCTCGACGCGTTCGGCGAGGCGCTGCTGCTGTTCTCGGCGGCCTGTGACCACGACCACCTCGACGCCGACGGCTGGCGCGCCGCCGAGGTGGCCGCCGACGCGATCGCCCAGCGCTGGCGCGAGCCCGACGCCGGCGTGTGGGAGATCGCTCCCGACGCGTGGACCCATAGCCGCCTGATCTGCGCCGCCGGGCTGCGCGCGATCGGCTCGCGTGAAGGCGCCGGCGATCGCGCCGGGGGCTGGCTGGCGCTGGCCGATGCGATCACCGCCGACACGTCGGCCAACGCGCTGCATCCCAGTGGTCGCTGGCAGCGCTCGCCGGGGGATCGGCGGCTCGACGCCGCGCTGCTCCTGCCCGCGATTCGCGGCGCGATCCCGGCCGACGATCCGCGCTCGGTCGCGACGCTGCGCGCCGTCGGGCGCGAGCTGACCCAGGATGGCTACTGCTACCGCTACCGCCCTGACGAGCGGCCGCTGGGAGAGTCGGAGGGGGCGTTCTTGCTGTGCGGCTTTCTGCTCGCGCTCGCCTACCAGCAGCAGGGCGAGACCGTCGAGGCGGCGCGTTGGTTCGAGCGAAACCGCGCTGCCTGCGGACCGCCGGGGCTGCTGGCCGAGGAGTTCGACGTGTCCCAGCGTCAGCTGCGTGGCAACCTGCCCCAGGCGTTCGTACACGCGCTGATGCTCGAGTGCGCCGTCGCGCAGGGGCCCCAGGTTCGGAGCTGACCGTGTCACGCTTGGACCTGATCCGCGGCGCCTGGGGCGCGCTGCTGCTGGCCGCGCCGGGGCGGGCGGTGTCCCTGGTGCCGGGGGCGCGCTCGTCGCCTGCCACGTGCTGGGTGGCACGGGCGCTCGGCGGCCGCCAGCTGCTCCAGGCCGGACTGTCCGCGGCCGGCGTCCGGGCGGTGCGCGGAGCCTGGTGGATCGACGGCGCGCACAGCGCCAGCATGGTCGCGCTCGCGCTGGCCGCCCCAGGGCCCACGGATCGGCGCCGCCTGGCCGGCGCCGACGCGGCGGTCGCGGCGTCGTTTGCAGTCGCCACCGCCGTCGCTGGGCGCTGAGCGGCCTGCCGGC
>JBOGYE010000275.1:0-3601 GCA_050696635.1 Solirubrobacteraceae bacterium
CCTACCAGCTGGGTGGGCGGGACGGAGTCGAGTCGATCGTCGTGCGCCTGGAATCCAACCCGTCGCACCTGGAGTTCGTCGCGCCGGTCGCCGCGGGCGCCACCCGGGCCGCGCAGAGCAGCTACGAGGGCACCCAGTCCGATCGCGATACCACCCGTGCTGTGCCGATCATGATCCACGGCGACGCCGCCTTCCCCGGACAGGGCGTCGTCGCCGAGACGCTCAACCTCCAGGCGCTCGATGGCTACAAGGTCGGCGGCACAGTCCACCTGATCCAGAACAACCAG
This sequence comes from Solirubrobacteraceae bacterium, assembly GCA_050696635.1. Classification (GTDB taxonomy): domain Bacteria; phylum Actinomycetota; class Thermoleophilia; order Solirubrobacterales; family Solirubrobacteraceae; genus Palsa-465. The sequence goes on from JBOGYE010000275.1 coordinate 288, forward strand.
GTCGGATTCACCACCGACCCCGAGGACGCGCGCTCGACGCGGTTGGCCTCCGACCTCGCCAAGGGCTTCGACATTCCGATCATCCATGTCAACGCCGACGACGCGGCGGCCTGCATCAGCGCCGTCCGGCTCGCGTTCGCCTTCCGGCAGGAGTTCGGCCACGACGTGCTGATCGATCTGATCGGCTACCGGCGCTTCGGCCACAACGAGGCCGACGAGCCGGCTTACACCCAGCCCGAGATGTATCAGGCGATCAAGCGCCACCCGTCGGTACGGGAGCTGTTCGCCAAGCAGCTGATCGAGCAGGGGGTCGTCTCGGAGCAGGAGTCGACCGAGATGACCGACCAGGTGTGGGCGATCCTGGCCGAGTCCCACCAGCAGCTCAAGGAGCGGATCGCGTCCGCGCGCGAGCTCGAGCACGCGACCGGCGAGTACCAGCTTGACCGCACGCCCTCGCCGGAGGTCAAGACCGCGGTCGCGGCCGACCGTCTGCGGGTGCTCAACGAGGAGCTGCTCGCCGTCCCGGATGGGTTCACGGTCCACCCCAAGCTGGTCAAGCAGCTCGAGCAGCGCCGCGCTGCACTTGCGCTCTCCGACGAGGGCCGTCCTGGGATCGTCTGGGCGCACGCCGAGTCGCTCGCGTTCGCGTCGCTGCTGACCGAGGGGATCCCGATCCGTCTCACCGGGCAGGACACCGAGCGCGGCACCTTCAGCCAGCGGCATCTGGTCCTGCACGACCCCAAGACCGGCCAGGAGCACTGCGCGATCCAGCACCTGCCCGGCGCGCTGGCGCCGATGGAGCTGCACAACAGCCCGCTGTCGGAGATGGCATGCGTCGGCTTCGAGTACGGCTACTCCCAGGAGGGCCCTGAGACGCTCGTGCTATGGGAGGCGCAGTTCGGCGACTTCGTCAACGGCGCCCAGGTGATCGTCGACCAGTTCATCACCTCCGGTCTGGCGAAGTGGGGCCAGACCAGCCGCCTGACGCTGTTGCTCCCGCACGGCTACGAGGGCTCAGGCCCGGAGCACTCATCGGCGCGGCTGGAGCGCTTCCTGCAGTTGGCCGCAGAGGGCAACATCCGCGTCGCCAACCCGACGACGCCGGCGCAGTACTTCCACCTCCTGCGTCGGCAGGCGCGAATCGCCAAGCAGCGTCCGCTGGTCGTGATGACGCCGAAGAGCCTGCTGCGCCTACCGCAGGCCACCAGCACGCTCGAGGATCTCGTCGATGGGCGCTTTGCGCCGGTGCTGTCAGACCCGGCGGTCGATCCTGAGCAGGTGACCCGACTGGCCCTGTGCACGGGCAAGATCTACTACGACCTGCTGGGTGGCTCGGCGCGGGAGGAGGCCGGCGGCGGTCAGCGCGTGGCCGTCTGCCGTGTCGAGTTGCTTTATCCCTTCCCACAGTCAGAGCTGCTCGAGCTCGTGCAAGGCTACCCGAACCTGCGCGAGGTCGTCTGGGTCCAGGAGGAACCGCGCAACATGGGCGCCCGGGCGTATATGTCGCCGCGCCTGCTGCAGGTGCTGCCCGAGCAGCTGCACTTCGGCTACATCGGCCGCCCGGAGCGTGCGGCCTCGGGCGAGGGCTATCCGATCGCCCACGCGACCGAGCAGCACCGGATCCTGGACACCGCGCTGGACCTCTCCCAGCCGGTGTCGCAGTACCCGCGCAAGCTCCCCGGCGAGCGCTGACGGCGGGCGCGCCGCGCGCCCATCTGACAACCTCTGTCGTATCCGCTTCCGCAGAGACGGCTCCCGTCGCGACAACTCAAGGCGCCACTTCGCCCCCACCTTCGGGGTTCACGACGTGGCGATCGACCTCGGCACGGCGAACACGCTCGTCTACGTCGGTGGCCGCGGCATCCTCGTCTCCGAGCCCTCGGTGGTCGCTTCCGACGTCGCCACCGGCGAGGTCCACGCGGTCGGCGAGGAGGCCCAGCGGATGATCGGGCGCACCCCGGCGACGATCTCGGCCACGCGCCCGCTGCGCCACGGGGTGATCGCCGACTTTGAGGTCACCGAGCAGATGCTGCGCTATTTCATCCGCAAGGTGATCGACCGCCGCAGCGCGCACCCGCGGCTGATCGTGTGCGCGCCGTCCGGCGTGACGGAGGTCGAGAAGCGTGCGGTCGAGGAGGCGGCGCTCGGGGCGGGCGCGCGCCAGGTGCACCTGATCGAGGAGCCGATCGCGGCCGCCATCGGGGCCGGGATCGCGATCGAGGAGCCGCTCGGGCGGATGGTGGTCGACGTCGGCGGCGGCACCAGCGAGATGGCCGTGATCTCGCTCGGCGGGATCGTCGTCAGCCGCTCGGTGCGGGTCGGCGGCTACGAGATGGACGAGGCGATCTCCCACTACCTGCGGTCGGTGCACCAGCTGGCGATCGGTTCGCGCACCGCCGAGACGATCAAGATCGAGCTCGGGTCGGCGATCCCGCTGGCGCACGAGCAGGTCGGCGAGGTGCGCGGCCGTCACCTCGCGACCGGGCTGCCGACAGCGGTCCAGCTCCGCTCCGAGGAGGTCCGCGGCGCGATCGCCGGTCCGCTGCGGGAGATCATGCAGGCGATCCGGGACATGCTCGAGCAGACGCCCCCCGAGCTGGCCTCAGACATCGCCCGCCAGGGGATCCTGCTGGCCGGCGGCGGAACGCTCGTGCGCGGCTTCTCCGACATGGTCGCGGCCGAGACCGGGATGCCGGTGGCGCATGCCGAGTCGCCGTTGACCTGCGTCGCCGTCGGCTCGGGCCAGGCACTCGAGCACCTGGACCAGCTGGCCGCCGCCGCGCGCTCGATCGGCCGCCCGCCGCCGACGCCGGACTGGCGCACGGCGCAGCCCTGACGCGGGCGCGGGTAAAGCGCAATGGCGATCATCGGTCCGGCTGGGCCGCATGCGCTCGGGCCTGCGGCCCGCTCCGCATCCTGCCTCGCTTGGCGGGCCGCGCCCGAGTCATCCGGCTACCCGGTCCGCGCATGCGCGGACCCGAACACCAGGAACGCCTCGGGGCTCAGTGGATTCCGACGATCCCGGCGCAGACCCAGTTCGACGCGCCCGCGCCGCCGCGCCAGATCCGCGCGGCGACGGCGTCCTGCTCGGCCCTCGGCGCCAGGTAGGCGGCCGGGCCGCTGCCGCCGAACAGCCTCCAGGTGCCTGGGATGATCTGGTAGTAGCCGGACGCGCCGGCGCTGTTGGGCGGCAGGTCCTGGCCGCCGGACTCGCACAGGACGATCGCGTAGGGGATCGCCCAGCCGCCCGAGCCGCCGATCGCGCCCAGCGGCGCCGGCGTGGCCGCGGCCGCACGCTGCGCTGCGGCTGCGGC